>NZ_JBJHAC010000008.1:0-158124 GCF_054050835.1 Blastococcus sp. SYSU DS0510
CGAGCGTGCGAGGGGTGAGGAGGACGGCGGCCCCGTCCCGAGGCTCGCCCCGAGCGTGCGAGGGGTGAGGAGGACGGCGGCCCCGTCCCGAGGCTCGCCCCGAGCGTGCGAGGGGTGAGGAGGACGGCGGCCCCGTCCCGAGGCTCGCCCCGAGCGTGCGAGGGGTGAGGAGGACGGGGTCCTTCTAGTAGACGGCGGCGCTGGCGCGTGCGGCCCGGCGGACCGCGCGCTCGGCGCGGCGGGAGGCCCGCCGTGCCAGGTAGAGACGGCGGGCGCGGGACGCGGCCATCGCCTCGGCCTGCAACTCGCTCATGCGACTGCGGGCCATGTCGTGCTCGAGCATGTACATCGCTGATCCTCCTGGTCGGCTCCCGCTCGGGAGCTCGGAACTGCTGGTCACGTGCTTACGGGGCGCGGATGGCCGCGGGCTCACGCCGCGACGACCTTCCGGGGACGGCCGCGTGGCCGCTTGCGGGCGATCACCGAGCCTCGGTCGAAGATCTCGCCGCCCCAGACGCCCCACGGCTCGGCGCGGGAGAGCGCGCCGGCCAGGCACGCCTCCCGCACCGGGCAGTCGCCGCAGAAGCTCTTGGCGAGCTCCAGCTGAGCCGGGCTCTCGGCGAACCACAGCTCGGGGTCCTGGACCCGGCACGGCAGAGGGCGCCGCACCGGTCCGGGGGGCAGGGTCGGGCGGGGCCGCCGCGGGGTGGTGCCACCGGTCCTGGGGAGCCCGGACCGGCGGTGGGACGTCGGGCGGTCGATCGTCTGCTGCACTGCCGCTCCTCCTCGTACTCGTCGGGTACGGCCGGCGGGGGTCCGCCGACCGAAGTCGGGGGCCGGGCGCCGCGGAGGCGGAAAACGGGAGAGGCCGCGGATCCCGGGGTTCGGGTTCCGCGGCCTCGAGGAGGACCGGTGAGCGGCTAGCTCAGGGGTCTCCCCGGGGATCGGATCCCGAGGGTGGTGCCGTCGTTCTGGGGCAGGTAGGTGGGCACGAAGCTGCGCTCGACGGTGCAGAGCGACTTCGGGCGCCGGTCCAGGGCGGGGGCGACGCGCGGCGTGCCGACGCCGACACCTCCGCCGAGGAGCGCGGTGGCCGCGCCGCCGGTGCGGGCGGCGGTGGGCAGACCGGTGCCCTCGTGCTGGGCGGCGACACCGGTCATGACCAGGCCACCCACGTGCACGTCGGCGCCGCCCAGGCCGAGGAGGTCGGCGGAGGCAGCAGCGGTGGTCCAGGTGTTGTCGATCATCGGGATGCCCCCTCCTTCCTTCTCTCGCGCGCCGGCCGGTCGGCCGGGCTCGCCACGGGGTGCGGCTCGTGTGGAACGGGACACTAGGGGCGCCCCGGAATCCGGGTCAATCGAATTGATTGCGGTTCCTCCCCGTGGGGGTCCTGTCGCGTCTCGGAACCGCCTGCCGTCGCCCTCGGCGACGGCATCCTCACCCGTTCAGCCGCTGACGGTGGCCAGCACGTCGGCGCCGTAGAGCTCCAGCTTCCGGGCCCCGATGCCCGGCAGCCCCGACAGCTCCCGGAGGCTGGCGGGCCGGCTCTCGGCGATGGCCTGCAGCGTGGCGTCGGAGAAGACGACGTAGGCGGGCACGGAGGCGTCCTGGGCGGCCTGGGTGCGCCAGGCCCGCAGCCGCTCGAACAGCTCGCCGGCCTCCCCCTCGAGGACCACCTTGGGTCGCTTGGCCGGCCGGCGGGCCGGCGGCGCGGTCGGCGAGGAGCCCGGCGCCAGGCCGTCGAGGAACCGGCTGCGCGGCCGGGCGCGGCGGCCACCCGGATTGCGCGCCAGCGACCACGACAGGGTGAGCTGCTCGCGGGCGCGGGTCACCGCCACGTACAGCAGCCGCCGCTCCTCCTCCACCGCGTCCGGGCGGCTCAGCGACTGGGCGATCGGCAGCACCCCGTCGACCAGGCCGACGACGAAGACGACGTCCCACTCCAGGCCCTTGGCCGCGTGCATCGAGGCGAGCGTGACCCCCTGGACGGTGGGTGCGTGCTGGGCGTCGGCGCGCTCGGCGAGGCGGGTGACGAAGCCGGCGAGGTCCAGCGAGGGGGTCTCGGCCACCAGGTCGACGGCGAGGTCGACGAGCGCGGCGAGGGACTGCCAGCGGTCCCGCGCCGCGCCACCGGCCGGCGGGCGGTGCTCCACCCAGCCGGTGGACGCCAGCACGTCGCGGACCGCGGGCACGAGCATGCCGGGGTCGTTGCCCCCGGCGGCCGCCCCGCGCAGCAGCAGCACCGCCTCGCGCACCTCGGGCCGCTCGAAGAACCGCTCACCGCCCTTGAGCACGTAGGGGACGCCGGCGTCGGCGAGCGCGGACTCGTACACCTGCGACTGCGCGTTGATGCGGAACAGGACCGCGATCTCCGCGGCCGGCGTCCCCTCGTCGATGAGCGCCTTGCACCGGGCCGCGACCGCAGCCGCCTCCGCCGGCTCGTCGGGGTGCTCGGCGAACCGCGGCTCGGGCCCCTGCGGCCGCTGGCCGAGGAGGCGGAGCCCCGGCAGCCCCTTGCGTGGCGGCGCCTGCCCGATCAGCCGGTTGGCCAGGCCCACGACCTGGGGGGTCGACCGGTAGTCGCGCTCGAGCTTGACCACGGCGGCGTCGGGATAGCGGTCGGCGAAGCCGAGCAGGTAGTCGGGGTCGGCGCCGGTGAAGGAGTAGATGGTCTGGTTGGGATCGCCCACCACGCAGATCTCGGCGCGGCCGCCCAGCCAGGCGTCGAGCAGCCGCTGCTGGAGCGGGTTGACGTCCTGGTACTCGTCGACGACGAAGTGCCGGTACTGCGCGCGGACCTGCCGGGCGACGTCGGGGTGCTCCTCGAGCGCGTAGGCGGTGACCAGCAGCAGGTCCTCGAAGTCCAGCGCCCCGTCGCGCTGCTTGGCCTGCTCGTAGCTGGCGTACACGGCGGCGACGGCGGCGGGCTCGAACGGCGCCTCGCGGCCGGCCGCCTTCGCCCGGGCCGGGTAGTCCTCCGGCGTCGCGAGGGTGGTCTTGGCCCACTCGATCTCGCTGGCGAGGTCGCGCAGGCTGGCCCGGTCGGTGGTGAGCCGGTTGCGGGTGGCGGCGGAGGCGACCACCCGCAGCTTGTTCTCGATGAGGCCGGGCATCGGACCGCCGAGCACCCGCGGGGCGAAGTAGCGCAGCTGGCGCATCGCGGCGGCGTGGAAGGTGCGGGCCTGCACCCCGCCGACGTCGAGGGCGGCGAGGCGGGCACGCAGCTCACCCGCGGCCCGCGCGGTGAAGGTGACCGCCAGCACCTGCTCGGGGACGTAGCTGCCGGTGTGCACGCCGTAGGCGATGCGGTGGGTGATCGTACGGGTCTTCCCCGTGCCGGCACCGGCCAGGATGCAGACCGGCCCGGACACCGCCTGGGCCGCCTCGCGCTGCTCGTCGTCGAGGCCGTCGAGCACGGCCTCCGCGTCCGCATGCGCCATCGCCGGCGTCCCTCCGCGTTCCTCGTCCGGTCGTCCCCGGGAGCCGTCGGCTCCCGGCACGATCCTCCCAGCCGGCGCCGACGGACGGCGGGAAGCATCCCCAGGGGCGGCTCGTTGGCATGCACGCACGCACGCCACCCCGACCCGGGGCTGGACCCACCACGCACGAACAGGGAGACTCCCCGCGATGACCACGACCCCCGGCGCCGCCGTCACGATGTACACCACCACCTGGTGCGGGTACTGCGTGCGGCTCAAGAAGCTGATGCAGCGTGAGGGCATCGCGTTCGCCGAGGTCGACATCGAGACCGACCCGCAGGCCGCGGAGCTGGTCATGCAGGCCAACGGGGGCAACCGCACCGTCCCCACGCTGCTCTTCCCCGACGGCACCGCGCTCACCAACCCGAGCATCGACGCGGTCAAGGCCCAGCTCGCACACATCCCGGAGGCGTGAGCACCCGTGGTCCCCGGTCCCAGGCCCTCCGACGAGCTCGACGGGCGCGTGTTCACCGATGCGTCGTCCCGACCCGAGGTCCCGGGCTGCTCGGGGACCGCCGACCGCCCGCGCGTCGCGCTGACCCGCGGCGAGCGTGGCTGGGTCGTCGTGCCGCTGACCGGCGGCCCGGTCGACGGAGACCCCGTCGCCGACCTCGTCGAGGGCATGACGCTGGCCGACCTGGTGGCCGACGAGCTCGGCGGGCTGCCCGAGCCGGACCGCTCCGCGCGGCGCTCGGCCCGCGGCCCGGTGACCGCCCCCGGCGAGAGCGACCCGGTGGACGCGCGGATCGCCGCCCTGCAGCGCACGGTCGCCCAGCTCGAGCACGCGCTCGCCGCGCGGGTGTCCACGGAGCGGGCCATCGGGGTGCTCGCCGAGCGGCAGGACACGAGCCCGCGCACGGCGTTCGAGGGGCTGCGCCGGGAGGCGCGCACGCAGGGCCGTCCCGTGGTGGAGCTGGCCCGCGAGGTGCTCGAGAGCCTCGCGCCGGATCCGGTCGCGCCCGCCGTCGCACCGGGCTCCCCCGCCCCGCTCGCGACCCCGCCCGCTCCGCGCCTCGAGCCGGTGGCCAGCGGCGCCGTCGCCACCGCGGACGGCCGCTCCTGACCCGTCCGGAACCGCTCTCCCCCGATGCCCTGGCCGATCGCCTGGCCGGCCTGCTGGCGGACCTCCCTGCGGAGCCCGGTGCCACCGCGTTGCGCGTCGCCGTCGACGGCCCGGAGCCGGCCGCCCCGGAGGCGCTGGCGGGCTCGATCGCCGAACGGCTGCCGATGCTGGGCCGCGCCGCCGTCGTCGTCCCGGCCACCGGCTTCTACCGGCCGGCGTCGCTGCGGCTGGAGCACGGCCGCACCGACCCCGATGCCCGCTACACCGACTGGCTCGACGCCGGCGCGCTCGGCCGCGAGGTCCTCGGACCGGTCGGGCCGGGCGGCGCCGGGGAGTACCTGCCGGTCCTGTGGGACCTGGCGCGGGACCGCTCTGCCCGGGAGACGCGGCGGCCCGCGCCGGCCGGCGGTGTGCTGCTGGTGCCCGGCTCGCTGCTGCAGGGGGTCGGCCTGGCCTTCGACGTCGTCGTGCACCTGCGGATGAGCCCCGCCGCGCGTGGTCGCCGCACCCCGCCGCAGCAGGCGTGGGAGCTACCGGCGTTCGACCGCTACGACGACGAGGTCGACCCCGTGGCGCTGGCGGACGCCGTCGTGCTCGCCGACCACCCCGACCGCCCCGCGCTGGTCCTCCAGGGGCGACTCCGGTGACGTGCTGGAACGGCGGGCTTCAGGGGCCCGCGCCGAGCTAGCGAGGCGTGGGGGGAAGCTCGTCCTTCAACCACAGGTCGAGGATGTGCCGCGCGATCGAGATCGACGGCGGCACCACCAGTCGCCCGTCGGGGGTGCGCAGCTCGTCACGCGTGAACCAGCGCGCCTCCTCGATCTCGTGGGGGTCGAGCCGCAGCGGCTGGTCGGCGTCGGTCCGGGCCACGAAGCCGAGCATGAGGGACTGCGGGAACGGCCACGGCTGGCTGGCGACGTAGCGGACGTCGGTGACGCGCAGCCCGACCTCCTCCTCGACCTCCCGGGCCACGGCCGCCTCGGCGGACTCCCCCGGCTCGACGAAGCCGGCCAGGATGGAGAACCGCCCCGGGGGCCACGTCGCCTGCCGGCCCAGCACGACGCGGTCGCCGCCGTCGTGGACCAGCATGATCACCGCGGGATCGACGCGGGGGAAGAACTCGGTGCCCGTGCTGGGATCGCGCTGCGACCAGCCGGCCCGCTCGACCGTCGTCGCGACACCGGTGAGGGGGCTGAACCGGTTGCGCTCGTGCCACTCCAGGATGCCGACGGCCTGGGCCAGCAGCCCGGCGTCCAGGTCGTCGAGGTCCGCGCCGACCTCGCGCAGGCCGGCCCACCGGTCGACCGTCCGGCCGTTGACCGTCAGCGACCGCTCGCCGCGCACCGCCGCGTAGGGCACCCCGGCGGCCTCGCCCAGGAAGATCGCGCCCGCGGGCAGGGACGGCCGCTCGTCCCACACCAGGCGGGGACCGGTCGGCCCCTCCTCCACCGGCACGGCGCGGGCGGCGTCGACCGTCAGCACCCGCACCGGGCGGCCGCCGGTGGGGTCGGTCAGCGACCGGGCGAGGTGCGCGCGGTCGTGCCCGGAGCGCGACAGCAGCGGACCGCCGTCGCCGGTGGCGGGGCCCGCGGTCACGCCTGCCCGCCGCCCCCGGTGACGGAGACCGGCGCCAGGGTGCCGAGCTCGGCGGCCACCCGGTCGGCGTCGCCCACGACGACGGCGGTGAGGGCCTCGGGTGCCATGTAACGGGCGGCCGCCGCCTGCACCTGCTCAACGGTGACCGCGGTCAGGTCGCGCTGGTGGGTGCTCAGCCAGTCCGCCGGCAGGCCCACCCCGAGCAGCGCCGACAGCGTGCTGGCCAGGCCGGCGTGCGTGGAGGTCGACAGCGCCATGCTGCCGAGGACGTACCGGCGGGCCGCGTCCAGCTCGGCCTCCGTGACCGGGGTCAGCGCCATGCGCCCCAGCTCGTAGAGCGTCTCCAGCAGGGCGGGGCCGGTGACCTCGGTCGCGACGTCGGCCTCCACCAGGAAGGACGAGGCCGCGCGCTGGTGGTCGATCGCGCTGCGCGGGCTGTAGCTGTAGCCGCGCCGCTCGCGGATGTTCTCCACCAGGCGGGAGGAGAAGTACCCGCCGAACACCATCGCCGCGAGCCGGGCCGCCGGGAGGTCGGGATCGGTCCGGGCGGGGGCCGGACCGCCCAGGCGGAGGTTGGACTGCACCGCGCCCGCCCGGTGCACCAGCTCGATGCCGTGCGCCGGCTGCTCGGTGACCGGCGGGGTCTCCACCGCCTTGCCGCTGCCGGTCCAGACCTCGAGCGCGGCGGCGACGGTGTCCGTGGCGGCCGCCGGGTCGACGTCGCCGACGAGGACCAGGATGCTGCCGGTCGGCAGCACCCGCTCGCGGTGCAGCCGTCGCAGGGCCGGCGCGCGCACGGCGGACACCAGCTCGGCGTCGGGCAGCTGGACGGCGTACGGGTGGCTGCCGTAGCGGCGGGCGGCCAGCGCGGACCGGGCGATGGTGCCCGGCTGGGTGCGGGCGATCGCGATCCGCTCGGCGAGCCGGTCCCGCTCGCCGTCGACGCGACCGGCCGGGTAGCTGGCGCCGGTGAGCAGCTCGGCGAGCAGCTCCAGCACCGGGGTGAGCCCGCCGGGGAGCAGCGTGGTCCCGAAGACCAGGCGGTCGGCGTCGGTGCTCACCGAGAGCTCGGCGCCGTGGCTCTGCAGCAGCTGGGCCACCTCGGCCTGGTCGTGCCGCTGCGTGCCGAGCAGCACGGCCCCGGAGAGGACGGCGCCGCGGGCGGCGTGCACGCCGGCGTTGCGCGCGCCGGCCGCGGCGAACGGCACCCGCAGGCGCAGCTCGACCAGGGGGACCCCGGGACGCGGCACCACGACGACGCGGAGGCCGTTGGGCAGTGTCGTCTCCACGGCCTCCGGCGCGGGCTGGGGGCGCGGCTCGCCCAGCGGGGGGATCAGGGCGGCGGTCATCGGGAGCCTCCAGCCGGTCGCAGCTCCAGCACCGCGACGGTGCCGGGATCGAGCCCGCGGGCGGCGCCCTGCACCGCTTCGGGGGTCACGGCGGCCAGCCGGGCGGCGAGCTCGCCGGCGAGCTCCGCCCGCCCGTGCACCAGCTCGGCGGCGGCGAAGGCGAGCGTGCGCCCCAGCACGGAGTCCGCCTGCTGCAGCAGCTGGGCCTCGATGCGGGCCTGCACCCGGCGCAGCTCGTCGGCGTCGACGCCGTCGGTGGCGATGCGGGCCACCTCCTCGTGCACGGCGGCCATCACGCGCTCGGCCAGCACGGCGGCCGGGTGGTGCACCTGGGTGGTGAGCAGGGTGGCGTCCCGGACGTCGAAGGGGTCGCCGAACAGGCCGACGTAGCTGCTCTGCGCGATGGCGATCCGGTCGTCGTGGACCAGCCGACGCTCCAGGCGGGAGGCGTCGCCCTCGCTGAGCAGCTCGGCCAGCAGCACGCTGCCCAGGTAGGTGTCGAAGTCGCCCACCGGGTCGGGCACCCGCCAGCCGAGGGCGAGCGCGGGCGCGGTGGCCAGGGGGTCCTCGACGACGGTGGAGCGGACGGTGGTCGGCGAAGGCTCGCCGGTGTAGGGGAGGGACGGCACGTGGCGGCCGGGGATCGGGCCGAACCAGCGGCGCACCAGCTCCTCGGTCTCCGCGACGTCCAGGTCACCGCCGATGCAGAGCACGGCGTTGCCCGGCGCGTAGTACTTGTCGAAGAAGTCGGTGGCGTCGGCGACGGTCGAGGACTCCAGGTCGACGAAGGAGCCGTAGCCGTCGTGGGTGTTGGCGAAGCTCTCGAACGCGACCTGCGGCAGCTGCAGCCACGGGAAGGCGCCGTAGGGGCGGTTGAGCACGTTGACCCGGATCTCCTCCTTGACCACGTCGATCTGGTTGCGGAGGTTCTCCTCGGTGATCGCCGGCGCCGCCATGCGGTCGGCCTCGAGGAAGAGCGCGCGCTCGAGCGCCTCGGCGGGCAGCGCCTGGAAGTAGTTCGTGTAGTCCTGGTGCGTGGAGCCGTTGAACGTGCCGCCGGCGGCCTGCACCAACCGGGCGTGCTCCATCTTCGCGACGTTCGCCGACCCCTGGAACATCATGTGCTCGAAGAGGTGGGCGAACCCCGTCCGCCCCTCGGGTTCGTTGCGCATCCCGACGTCGTAGTAGACGCTCACCGCCACCACGGGCACGCTGCGGTCGGGGGCGAGGACCACCCGCAGGCCGTTGTCCAGCGTGAATCGTTCAATCGGGTGCCGCAGGGTCAGTTCGGTACCGGCTGCAGTCACGCACCCGACACTACGACGACGTCACCCTCCGGGTGGCACCGCGGGCGGACGGCGTCCCCAGCGATGGTGAGTCGCGGTGGCGACCGACGCGCGGGGCCCGGAGGGTCCCCGAGGAGGGACGCGGACCCGCTCAGCGCCCCGGGGGGACGGCACGTGGTCGCGGTGGCGACCGACGAGCGGGGCCCGGAGGGTCCCCGAGGAGGGACGCGGACCCGCTCAGGGCCCTCGAGGGACGGCACGTGGTCGCGGTGGCGACCGACGAGCGGGGCCCGGAGGGTCCCCGAGGAGGGACGCGGACCCGCTCAGGGCCCTCGGGGGACGGCACGTGGTTGCGGTGCAGTCCGGAGGACTGCGGTGTCACAGCACGTCGACGTCGGCGAGGACCCGGTCGATGACGCCGTAGAGCTCGGCGTGGGTGTTCGGGATCGAGACGTACAGCAGCGCCGGCGCCGGCCGGCCGACGTCGATCAGCAGCAGCGCGGCCCGCTCCCCGGAGGCGTCGTAGCCCTCGACGTCCCACGACAGCTGGAACTCCAGCAGGTGGGCGGGGCGCCCGTCGACGGTGCGGGGCTCGTCCCGGCGGATCTCGATCGAGTTCGGCCCCGGGTAGTAGTTGGCGCGGACGCTGGCCGCCAGGGTCGTGACCGTGCCCTGCAGGGTCGACGGGCCGGCCCACCCGTACCCCTCGGCCACCGGGCCGGAGGTGCACTGGGAGATGAAGATGCCGCCGTCGGGCGTCGCCTCCTGGGTCGTGAAGTACTGGCCGGCGGTCGCGCTGGTCTCCAGCTGCCGGCCCAGGTCGAACTCCGACCAGCCCTCGCCCAGGTAGGGGTAGGAGATGCCGGCGGCCTCGTCGATGATCCGCACCGTGCCCGGCGGGAAGGCCTGCCCCGGGGCGGGCGCCGCACCCGGGGCCTCCGCGATGGCCGCGCCGGCGTCGTCGTCCCCGCCCGAGCCCAGCACGGCGACGACGGCGGCCACGAGCAGCACCAGCACCGCGCCCGCGGCGACACACAGCCGGGCCGCGACGCGGCGGCGGGTGGGCCCCGCCGGGACCTCGGGTCCGGCGGGTTGCTGCTGACCGGCCGGCCGTGTGGCGACCCGGTGCACCTCGACGCCCGGACCCGCGGGCATCATCACGTCGGACCACGCGGTCCCGCTCCACCAGCGCACCATGCCGGGGGCGCCGGCCGGGTCGGGGTACCAGCCCGGCGCCGCGTCCTGGCCCACTCCCGTCACGCCGCCAGCGTAGGGCGTGCCCGGCGGCGTCCCCGCCATCACGCGCCCGTCGAAGGAGGCCGCCGTGCACTCCCTCCAGGCGGCCGTCGTGCGCCGGCTGCGCGACGCCGGGTGCGTCTTCGCCGAGGATGAGGCGGCCCTGCTGGCGTCGGCGGCCGGCGACGCCGACGACCTGGCGCGACTGGTCGCGCGGCGGGTGGCCGGTGCACCGCTGGAGCAGGTGCTGGGCTGGGCGGAGTTCTGCGGCCTGCGGATCACCGTCGCGCCGGGGGTCTTCGTGCCGCGGCGCCGGACCGGGCTGGTGGTGGACGAGGCCGCGGCGCTCGCGCGGCCGGGCGCCGTCGTCGTCGACCTGTGCTGCGGCACCGGCGCGGTCGCCGCGGCGCTGGCCGCCGCGGTGCCCGGCATCGACCTGCACGCCGCCGACGCCGACCCCGCGGCCGTGGCGTGTGCCCGGCTGAACCTCCCCGGCACGCCCGTGCACGAGGGCGACCTCTTCGACGCCCTGCCCCGCGGCCTGCGCGGCCGCGTCGACGTGCTGACGGCCAACGTGCCCTACGTGCCGACCGCCGCGATCGCGCTGCTGCCCCCGGAGGCCCGGGAGCACGAACCGCGCACCGCGCTCGACGGCGGCGCCGACGGGCTGGCGCTCGCCCGCCGGGTGGCTGCGGAGGCGCCGGGGTGGCTGGCGCCGGGCGGCGCGCTGCTGTTCGAGTGCGGCGAGGGGCAGGTCGCCGCCGCGCTGGACCTGGTCGCCGCGGCCGGCCTGGCGGCCCGCCTGGTCACCGACGACGACCGCGGCGCCACGGTCGTCGTCGGCACCCGGCCCTAGCTAGCCGACGCGGCGGGCGGCCAGCTCCCGCCACAGGTGGGCCGCCGCCTCCGCACCGCGGTAGAGCATCGGCAGCAGCACCCGCTCGTTCGGGGAGTGGATGCGGTCGGTCGGCAGGCCGGCCCCGAGGAAGAGCAGCGGGGCGCCGAGGGCCTCGACGATCGCCGCCTCCGGGCCGCTGCCGCCCTCGCGGGTGAAGAGGACGTCGGCCGGGTCGGTGTCGAACGCCTGGCCGATGGCGGCGAGCAGCGCCGCCATGTGCGGGGAGTCCAGGTCGCTGGCGCACGGCGCGACCCCGCCGGGCGGGGTGTGCACCTCGGCCTCGATGCCCTCGGGGACGGTGGCCTCGACCCACGCGCGCAGCATGGGGCCGATCTCCTGCGGCCGCTGGTCGGAGACCAGGCGGAAGGTGACCTTGGCGTGCGCCTCGGCGGGGATGATCGTCTTGTGGCCGGGGCCGGTGTAGCCGCCCCACATGCCGTTCACCTCGGCGGTCGGCCGGGCGCCGGTGCGTTCCAGGGTGGTGAAGCCGGCCTCGCCGTACGTGGCCCGCGAGGCGGCGGGGCCGGCCAGCCACGCCTGCTCGTCGAACGGCACGCGGCTCATCAGCTCGCGCTCGCGGTCGGACAGCGGGCGCACCCGGTCGTAGAAGCCCGGGATGGTCACCCGGCCCTGCTCGTCGTGCAGCTTCGCGAGCAGCTCCGCCATCGCGTGCAGGGGGTTGGGGACGGCGCCGCCGAAGGAGCCGGAGTGCAGGTCGACGGCGGGGCCGCGCAGGGTGATCTCGGCGTCGGCCAGGCCGCGCATCGCCGTCACGGCGCTGGGGACGTCGGGCGCGGCCATGCCGGTGTCGCTGACGACGACGACGTCACAGGCGAGCCGGTCGCGCTTCTCCGCCAGCAGCGCCTCGAAGTGCGGGGACCCGGACTCCTCCTCGCCCTCGATCAGGAGCTTGACCGTGACGGCGGGGGTGTCGCGGCCGGTGGCGGCCAGGTGCGCGCGGACGCCGAGCAGGTGGAAGGCGACGTTGCCCTTGTCGTCGATGGCGCCGCGGGCGTGCAGCTCGGGGCCGTCGGGGCCCTCGACGCGGGTGGGCTCGAACGGTGGGTGCTCCCACAGCTCCAGCGGGTCCACCGGCTGCACGTCGTGGTGGCCGTAGACGAGGGCGACCGGGGCACCGGCGTCGGCGCTGGGCCACTCCGCGAAGACGGCGGGGGCGCCGGGGGTCTCCCAGATCTCCACGGTCGGGAAGCCCACGCGGCGGAGCGCGTCGGCCAGCCACGTGGCGCTGGCGGCGACGTCGCGGGAGTGCGCGGGGTCGGCCGAGATCGACGGGATGCGCAGCCAGGCGTCCAGATCGGCGTGCAGGTCGTCGAGGTGGTCGAGGACGAAGTCACGTTCGGCGCTGGTCACGGTCCCCGACGGTAGCCGCGCCGTCCGGCGCCGCCGCCTGCGCCCGCCGCTCGGGGCCCACCAGCCAGCGGAACACCCCGCGCTCGACCGCCTCGGCCACCACGATCGCCACCAGCTGCACCCCGCCCCAGAGCGCGAGCAGGCTCCACTCCTGGCCGGCGAGCGGGGCCTGCAGCGAGCCGAGCTCGTGCAGCACCACGGCCAGCAGCAGCGACGAGAGCAGCGCGAGGGCCACCAGGGCGTGGCCGGCGGCGATCCAGGCGTTCGGGCGCGACCTGGTCTCGGTCGACTGCCGGCGCAGCCGCCGGAAGCAGACGACCCCGTAGCCGAGGCCCAGCACCGCGCTGACCGCCAGCAGGTCCAGCGCCTGCCACGTGGGCGCGACCCCGCCGCCGGTGGCGGTCGAGTCGATGATCAGCGCCGGGGCCACGACGACGGCGAGGGCGGCCAGCCCGTAGAGCGCCGCGGCGCCCTCCCACACCGCGCGCGCCGGCCGGAACCGGGTGCTCACCGGCCCTCGCGGGCCCGCAGCGTGAACCGGTCGACCAGCCCGCCGTCGGGGCGGATGCACCGGGCGGTCAGCCGGTCGCCGTCGACCTCGACGTGCAGGTACTGCAGCACCGAGGCCGCGGCGGCGGTGATCCGGCCCGGGCGCACCGGCGTCAGCTTGGCGCCGCCGCCGCTGACCACGTAGGTGATGCCGTCGAGGGGGACGGTCCGCTCGTAGTTGTGGTCGTGGCCGGCCAGCACCAGGTCGACGGCGTGCCGCTCGAGCACCGGGACGAGCTTCTCCTCGGCGCCCGGCGTGTCCCCGTGCCGCCCCGAGGAGTACGGCGGGTGGTGCAGGCAGACGACCTTCCACTGGCTCGCCGAGCTCGCCAGCGCGTCGTCCAGCCAGTCGATCTGGTCGGACGCCCCGGGGCCGAACAGGCCCGGCATGCTCGAGTCCAGGTAGAAGAAGTCCACCGGGCCGTGGGTGCTGCGGTAGTAGCGGGCCGGCGTGCCGAGCAGCCGGAGCTCGGTCTCGATCTCCTCGAGCCGGGCGTCGCTGAAGTGCACCTCGCCGTCGTGGTTGCCGATGGCGAGCTCCACGTCGACCCCGGCGTCGACGAGCGGGCCGTAGGGGCGCAGGAAGACGTCCTCGAAGCGGTCCTCGATCCGGCCGTAGTAGCAGATGTCGCCGAGGTGGGTGATCAGCCCGTACGGGTTGTCCTCGTAGCCCTGGGCCATCCGGGTGGCCACCGCGATCGCCTGCCGGCCGCCCGTGCCGGTGTCCCCGACCGCGGCGAAGGTGAGCCGGTCAGGCGTGGTGGTCCAGGCCTGCCGGGGCAGGACCAGCTCGGGCGTGCGGCCGGGGACGAGGTCCTCGCGGCTCAGCAGCGGCCAGACCTGGTCGGCGAGCACCCCTCCGGTGAGGGCCGCCCCGCCGACGCCGGCGGCTGCCGCGAGGAACTGTCGTCGGGTCAGCGACATGAGAGGTCCAACGACGCGGGGTCGCCGCGACGTTCCCGGGGGGCGCGGTGCCCCCTCGGACCGTTAGCGTCCGGGGCATGCCCGGAGAGCTGCTGCGGACCGATGTCGGCAACCTGACCTTCGACGTGCGCGTCGACGGACCCGAGGACGGCCGGCCGGTGCTGCTGCTGCACGGGTTCCCCGAGACCTCCGCGTCCTGGGCCGCGGTGACGCCGCTGCTCACCCAGGCCGGCCTGCGGACCTACGCGCCCGACCAGCTGGGCTACTCCCCCGGCGCCCGGCCGTCCGAGGTCGAGGCGTACGCGATGCAGAACCTGGCCCAGGTCACCGCGGACCTCATGACCGCGCTGGAGATCCCGGTCGCCGACGTCGTGGGGCACGACTGGGGGGCCAACGTCGCCTGGACCCTCGCCGCATGGCACGCCGACCGGGTGCGGTCGCTGACCGCGGTCTCCGTCCCGCACCCGGCCGCCTACACCGCCGCCTTCCGGATCGACCCCGAGCAGAAGGAGCGCTCGGCGTACATCCGGCTGTTCTGGCAGCCCGGCAAGGCCGAGGAGGTGCTCCTCGCCGACGACGCGCGGCGGCTGCGCCGGATGCTGCTGGGCGCCGACGGCGACACCGGGGTCTCGCCGGAGGCGGCCGACGAGTACGTGGCGGTGCTGTCGGCACCGGGTGCGCTCACCGCGGCGCTGAACTGGTACCGGGCGATGAGCTCCGACATCCGGGTGGACAAGGTCGAGGTGCCGACGACCTACGTGTGGAGCGACGGCGACGTCGCGATCGGGCGGACGGCGGCGGAGGCGTGCGCGGAGTTCGTCACCGGGGACTACCGCTTCGTGGAGCTGCCCGGCGTCACCCACTGGATCCCGGAGCAGGCACCCGAGGAGCTCGCCCGCGCGGTCCTGGACCGGGTCGCCAGCACCTGACCTCCTGCCCGCGTTCCCGCGGGAACGTGTCGATCGCGGGGCGCGGACGTCAGCGCTGGTCGCGGCGCAGGGGGTGCTCGTCGGGCACCTCGACCAGGACGATCCGCACGCCGTCGGGGTCCTCGATCCACATCTCGACCAGCCCCCACGGTTCCCGGCGGGGCGGCCGGGTCACCGGGACGCCGGCTGCCGCCAGTCGCCGGTGCTCTGCGGCGACGTCCCGGACCTGCAGCCACAGGGCCAGGCCCACCGGGCGTTCCTCCGACCGGCCGGAGACCTCCAGCAGCCCGTTGCCCAGGAAGAAGACCACTCCCGGGTGCTCGGCGGGACCGAACTCGCGGTGCACCGCCAGCCCGAGGACGTCGCGGTAGAAGGCCTGCGACCTCCGGGCGTCCGACGGGCGGAGCAGGATGCGGCTGCTCAGGACGTCCATGGCGCCATCCTGGTCCGAGTGCGCCGGGCGCGCTGGGGATCCCCTGGGCGCGCGGAGCCCGCCCTGCTCCGGACGTTCAGCTCGTCCCGGTGATCAGGGCGAGCAGGCCCGCTTCGTCCAGCAGGTCGACCGGGCGCAGGGTCTCCTTCGCGGCGACGTGGTGGAACCCCGCGCTGACCTGCTCGACCGGCACCCCGGTCAGCCGCGACCAGCCCAGCCGGTACGCGGCCAGCTGCACGCCCACGGCGGCCAGTTCACCGCCGCTCGGCGGCGGTCCCGTCTTCCAGTCGATGACCTCGTAACCGCCGTCCTCCCGCTGGAAGACCGCGTCGATCCGGCCGCGCAGCGTGATGGGGCCCAGCGGCGTCTCGAACGGCACCTCGACCTCGACCGGCTGCCGATCGGCCCACTCGCTGGCCAGGAAGGCCTCGCGCAGCTCCTCGAGGGTGTCGTCGGGCGCGGCCAGCTCGTCGCCGGAGCCGGGCAGCTCGTCGAGGTCGACCAGCCGCGCGGCGCCGAACCGCTCCTCCAGCCACGCATGGAACGCGGTGCCCCGGCGGGCTTGCGGCGCGGGCGCGGCCGGCATCGGGCGGCGGAGCCGGCGGGCCAGTTCGGCCGGGTTGCGGCGGAGGGTGACCAGCGCCGACACCGACAGGTGGGAGGGCAGCGGGACGTCGACGGTGGGGCTGTCCTGCCGCGCCCGCTCGCGCAGCAGCAGGTCGGCGTCGCGCACCCACTGGTCGACCAGCTCGTCGTCCCCGCCGAGGGTCCGGTCAGGGTCCAGCGGGTGGGGCGCCGCCCCCTCGACCAGCTGCGCGGCGGCGGTGAGCGCGCGCCGGCGCGGCTCGGAGAGCGGGTCGGCCGGCCACACGCCGACCGGCCACTCCTCCAGGGCGGGGTTGGTCGCGCCGTCCTCGGGCGCCGGTGCCCAGCGCACGACCGTGCCGGCGCCGGCCTCGCACGCCTCCTTGGCGGTGGTCAGCAGCGACGAGGGACCGCACGGCTTCACACCGTCGCGCCACCAGCTGCCCGAGCAGAGCAGCAGCCGCTTGGCGCGGGTGACGGCGACGTAGCCGAGCCGGATCTCCTCGTCGCGGCCGAAGTCCTTCCAGTCCTGGACGTAGTTCTCCAGCGCGTCGCGCACCGCGGCCTGGTCACCGGAGCCGGGCACCGGCAGCGTCAGCCGCGGCAGCTCCGCCCGGTCGGTGAGCCGCAGGTCGGCCGGGACGGCTCCGGGATCCTTGATCCACGAGTCGCTGGCGTTGGTGCGCGCCGGGAACTGGTCGGCGGTCATGCCGGGCACGACGACGACGTCCCACTCCAGCCCCTTGGCCGAGTGCCCGGTGAGCAGCTGGACCGCCTCCGGGTTGACCGCCACCTCGCCGGGTTCGAGGCCGCGCTCGCGCTCCTCGGCGTCGCGCAGGTAGCCCAGGAACGCCGGCAGCGACGGCAGCTCGGCCAGCTCGGTGAACTCGGCGGCGACACCGTGCAGGGCATCGAGGTGGGCGCGGGCACCGGCCGGGCTGACCCCCGGCGCGCTGGCCAGCTCGGTCTCCAGGCCGAGGGTGCGTGCCACCTCGTCGACCAGGTCGGGCAGCGACTCCCCGATCCGGCCCCGGAGGTGGGCGAGCTCGGCGCCCAGCCGGCGCAGCCGCCGGTACCCCGTGGGCGAGTACTGACCGGCGTCGCCGAGGTCGTCGAGCGCCTCCACGATGCTGCCGCGCTCCTGCGGGGCCTCCACCGCCCCGGCCTCCTCGCCCTCGGCCGGGCGGGCCGGCCGGCGCGCGTGCACCAGGGCACGGGCGCGGGCCTCGAGCGCGGCGAGGTCGCGCGGGCCGATCCGCCAGCGGGCACCGGTGAGCAGCCGGCCCATCGCGTCGCCGGCCGTCGGGTCGACCAGCACGGTGAGGGTCGCGACGACGTCGGAGACCTCCGGCACCTCCAGCAGGCCGCCGAGCCCCACGACCTCGACCGGAAGCCCCCGCTCGCGCAGGGCCGCAGCGATGCCCGGCAGCTGCTTGCGGGTGCGCACCAGCACCGCCACCGACGGCGGGCGCCCGTCGTCCTTCGCCGGAACCGCGGCGTCCTCGCCCTTCCAGCAGGCCGCCAGGCGGTCGGCCAGGGCGGCGGTCTCCTCGGCGACGGTCTCGTACAGCCCGACGGAGACCGAGCCGCGGCCGGCGGTCGGCGCCGGGGCGAGGTCGGGCAGCGGCTGGGCCGGCTCGGGCAGCATCGCGGAGACGGCGTTGGCCACCGCCAGCACCGCCTCGTCGTTGCGCCAGCTGGTGGCCAGCGTCAGCCGCTGCGCCGCACGGCCCGGACCCCCGGGGAACGTCCGGGCGAATCGCTCGATCGTGCCGGCCGAAGCCCCCCGCCACCCGTAGATGGACTGCCGAGGGTCGCCGACGGCGAGCACCGGGTGGCCGCTCGCCCCGCCGAAGAGCGCCTCCAGCATGCGGAGCTGCCCGACGCTGGTGTCCTGGTACTCGTCGAGCAGCACCACCTTCCAGCGTGCCCGCTCCCGCCGGCCGACCTCGGGCGCGGCGACGGCGATGCGCGCGGCGTGGGCCACCTGGTCGGCGTAGTCGATGGAGCCCAGCGCCCGCTTGCGCGCCTCGAACGCCTCGACCAGCGGCAGCAGCGCCACGCGGGCCTTCTGCCGGGCGAGCATCTCGGCGACCGCGGCGTAGGGGCCCTTCTTCCTGGGGGCGTCCGCGTAGCCCGCGATCTGCGCCTCCAGCCGCGCCGTCCAGGCCCGCAGCGCGGCGGGCGTCACGTCGTGCTCGCCCATCTCCGCGGCCAGCGCGAGCACGTCCTCGACGGTGGTGAGCAGGGTGAGCGGCACGTCGGCCATGTCGCCGGTCCAGGCCGCGACGACGGTGGCCGCCTGGCCCCAGCACATGGCGGGGCCGAGCACCCCGGCGCCGGGCTCCACGCCGATGCGCAACCCGTGCTCGGCGACGAGCGCGGCGGCGTAGCCGTGGTAGGTCGAGACGGTGGGCTGCGCGATCGCCAGCCGCTCGCGCAGGTCGTCCTCGGTCTCGGGGTGCCGGGCCAGTGCACCCAGGCGCAGCCGGATGCGCTCGTTGAGCTCGCTGGCGGCCTTGCGGGTGAAGGTGAGGCCGAGGATCGCCTCGGGCTCGACGATGCGGTTGGCCACCAGGTAGGAGACCCGCGCGGCCATCGTCTCGGTCTTGCCCGAGCCGGCCCCGGCGACGACGACCAGCGGCCGGTCGGCCGGCGCGGAGACGACGCCGGCCTGCTCGTCGGAGGGTGCGTAGGACAGCCCGCACCGCGCCGCGACCTCGGCGGGCGTGAGCAGCCTGCGGGGCGCGGGCTCGGGCGCGGCCGCCTCGGCCAGGAGCTCGTCGAAGGACAGTTGAAGGACCCCCGGAAGGACCTCGTCCGCCTCGCCGCTCGCACGCTCGCGGCGAGCCTCTGGACGCGGCCGCTCGTCCGGGGTCATGCGGTCACCTGCCGGCCGGGCTCCTGCAGCGGGCAGCTGCGTCGCGCCGGGCAGCGCGCGCAGTGCGAGCCGGTGCGCACCTCGAAGGTCGCCCCGCCCATGCCGGTGCCCACCTCCGCGACCAGCTCGCCGGCCCAGGTGCCCTCCAGCGGCACGTCGGCCGGCAGTGGTTCCTGGTGCTGCTCCTTGGCCTTCGCGCCGGTGCCGACCTGCAGCAGCGCGGCGCCCCCGGGAGCGGTGCCGTGCTCCTCGAACGCGCCGGCCGCGACCGCCACCTGGTAGGCCGCGAGCTGCCCGTGCTCCTCGGTGTTCTTGGCCGCGGTCTTCCCGGTCTTGAGGTCCACGACCACGAGGCGCCCCTCGGCGTCCCGCTCGAGCCGGTCGACCTGGCCGCGGATGCGCGCCCGCCCCACGACCACGTCGAAGTCCACCTCGGCGCCGACCAGCTCCCGCGGGTTGGCCGCGTGCCAGCGCAGGAAGCGGTCGAGCATGTCGTGGGCGTGCACCCGCTGCCGCTGGTCGGCCCAGCCGGGACCGAGGTCGAGCTGGTCGAGCTCGGCGTCGAGGACGGTGCGCGCGTCGGGCGCGGGCAGCCCCTCGGCCACCTGCTGCGCGACCGCGTGGACCGCCGACCCCACGGTGCGGGTGGCATCGGGCGACGCCTCGGCCCCCACGGCGCCGAGAACCCACCGCAGCGGGCAGCGCTGGAAGGTCTCGATCGCCGACGGGCGCACCCGCACGGGCAGCTCCTCGTCGACCAGCGGGGCGTCGTCCGACAGCGGCGCCAGCCCCCACCACCGGGCCGGTGCCGCGCCGGGGACGCCCTCGTCGGCGAGCCGGCGCAGCAGCGCCGCGGCGGCCGACCGCCGGGCCGGCGGCGTGTGCGGGTCGGCGACCGCCCGCCGCAGCTCCGCGACCAGGGCGGGCAGGGTGAGCGCCCGCGGTAGCTCGGTGAGCGGCCGGCCGTCAGGGGGCGGCGGGGACACCAGGTCGAGGAAGCGGGAGGCGGTCGCCCCGGCGTCGGCGCCGTCGAGGGCGCCCTCGACGGCGGTGACCACCAGCCGCCGCCGGGCCCGGGTGCAGGCGACGTAGAACAGCCGCCGCTCCTCGGCCAGCGCCAGGGCGCGGCGGTCGGTGCCGGCGCCGTCCATGCCGGCCGCCTTCTCGACCAGCAGCTCCGCACCGAGCAGCGAGGCGCGCTCGCGCAGGTCGGGCCACAGCCCCTCCTGCACCCCGGAGACGCAGACCAGATCCCACTCCAGCCCCTTGGCGGCGTGCGCGGTCAGCAGCCGGACCGTCTCCCCGGCGACGGCCCGCGCCGCACCGGTGTCGCCGGGCAGCTCCTGCGCGGAGAGGTGCTCGACGAAGGCCCGCACGTCCGCCGACGGCAGCCGGTCGACGAAGCCCGCGGCGGCGTCGAACAGCGCCACCACCGCGTCGAGGTCGCGATCGGCCACCGCACCGGAGGGGCCGCCCGCGGCGCTGGACCGGGCCCAGCGGGTGGCCAGGCCGCTGCGCTGCCACATCGCCCACAGCACCTCCTCGGCGGTGCCGTCCTGGGCCAGCGCGAACCGGCCGGCGTCGAGGACCGCGGCCACCCGCGCGGCCGGCCGGGCGACGTGCTCGGGCAGGCCCCCCAGCAGGGCCTGGTCGGTGAGCGCGGCGGCCAGCGGGGCGCCTCGCTCGGCGGCGTCGACGCCCTGCTTGGCCAGCGCGATGCGGACGGCGCGGCGGAGCCGCCGGAGGTCGAGCACGGTCGCGCCGCCCAGCGGCGAGGAGAGCAGCGCCTCGGCGCCCGGCTCGTCCAGGCCTGCGGGCTCGCCGTCCGGCCCGGGGAGCAGGGCGGAGAGCGACCGCAGGAACGGGGCGACGGCGGGCTGGGCGGCCAGCGGCAGCTCGTCGGTGGAGACGGCGACCGGCACCCCGGCCGAGGCGAGAGCCCGCCGGAACGGGCCGAGCACCGCGGCGGTGCGCACGACGACCGCCATCCCCGACCACGGGACGCCGTCGAGCAGGTGCGCCCGGCGCAGCACGTCGGCGACGTAGGCGGCCTCGACCGCGGCCGAGCCGAAGACGTGCACCTCGGCCTCGCCGGGAGGTGTCCCCTCCCCGGCGGCCAGGCGGCGGTGCTCCCAGGGGCCGGGCAGCCCCTCGGCCACCTGCCGGCTGATCCGCAGCAGCTCCGCGCCCGAACGGCGGCAGACCCCCAGCGAGACCCGCGACGCGGCCCGCCCACCGGTGTGCCGGAACCGTTCGGTGAACTCGACGATGCCCCGCGGCTCGGCGCCGCGGAACGCGTAGATGGACTGGTCGGGGTCGCCGACCGCGACCAGGTTCCCCCCGCCCCCGGCCAGCAGCCCGAGCAGCTCCACCTGCGCGGGGTCGGTGTCCTGGTACTCGTCGACGAAGAGCCAGCGGGCGCGCTCGCGCTCCTGGCGCAGGAGCTCCGGGTCGCCGGTCAGCTCGAGGATGGCCTGGCGGACCAGCTCCGCGGGGTCGTAGCCGGAGGCGTCGCCGCGGGAGGCGACCCAGAAGTCGCTGACGTTCTCGTACTGCTGCTGGAACGCCGCGGCGTGCACCCAGTGCTCGTTGCCGGTCTCCCGACCCCATGCGGCCAGCCGCTCGGCGTCGACACCGCGCTCGGTAGCCCGCAGGAGCAGCTCGCGGAGCTCGGCGCGGAACCCCTCGGTGCCCAGCGCCGGCGCGAGGTCCTCGGGCCAGCGGACGGTGCCGACCCCCTCGGCGTCACCGCGCAGCAGCTCGGCCACGACGGCGTCCTGCTCGGCGGAGGTGAGCAACCGGGGCGGCGGGTCACCCCGCAGCACCGCGGCCCGGCGGAGCACGCCGTAGGCGTAGGAGTGGAAGGTACGGGCCAGCGGCTCGCGGATGGTGCGGGCGACCCGCGAGGTGATGCGGGTGCGCAGCTCGACGGCGGCCTTGCGGCTGAAGGTCAGGACGAGGATCTGCTCCGGGTCGACGCCCGCGTCGATGCGGGTGGCGACGGCCTCGACGATCGTCGTCGTCTTGCCCGTGCCGGGGCCGGCGAGCACCAGCAGCGGCCCGCCCGGGTGGTCGACGACGGCCTGCTGCGTCGGGTCGAGCACCGGCGCGGTGGTGCGCGGTGGATCACCCGGCAGCAGCCGGTAGACCGGACCGCTCTCACCCCCGCGCTGCGCCACCCCTCGATGGAAGCACGGGGGTACGACGATCCCGCGACGGACGCGGCGGGTGGCGCGGGAGGGTCAGGCCAGGGAGTCCAGCAGGGACTGCTCGAGCATCAGGTCGGCCGCGGTGGTCAGCCATCCGGCGACGAGGAGGAGCGGGAAGGCCCGCTCCTGGTCCAGCGACGCGGTCCCCGCGACCAGCCCGGCCTGGGCCACGGCCCGGCACGCCATCGTGTTCATGCCCCTGTCCTCGGCACGTCCGGGCGGGAACTGGAGCCGTCAGCCCGTGAGGTGCCACTCCTCCTCGGCGATCCGGTCGGCGTCGGAGCGCGAGAGGGCGCCCTCGGCCACCAGCCGGTCGAGCACGTGCGCCTGCCGCTCGGCCGCGAGGTCGGGGGTGCACGAGCGGGTCGTACGCGCTCGGCGCCTGCACCAGTCCGACGAGCACGGTGGCCTGTGCCCAGTCCAGCTCGTCGGGGGCCAGCCCGAAGTACCCCTCGGCCGCCGCCTGTGCCCAGTCCAGCTCGTCGGGGGCCAGCCCGAAGTACCCCTCGGCCGCCGCCTGCACCCCGTAGAACCCGTGGCCGAAGTAGACGGCGTCCAGGTACATGCGCAGCAGCTGCTCGTCGGACCACGCCCGGTCGAGCTTCAGGGCCAGCACCACGGAGCGCGCCCGGGCGCCGGCGTCGGTCGCACCGTCCTCGTAGAGCACGCGGGCCAGCTGGTGCTGGAGGGTCGAGCCCCCCAGGTCGCGGCCGACGGCCAGGCCGAGCGGCGCCCGCAGCGCCCCGCGCCAGTCGATGCCCGGGTGGGAGCCGAAGCGGCTGTCCTCGGTCGCCAGCAGGGCTGCGGCGATCCGCGGGGGCACCTCCCCCGTCGACGGCGTGCCACCGAACGCGTCGAGCCGGGCGGCCACCCGCTGCTCGGCGTCGGCCACCCCGGGGGTCGCCGCCCAGCCGACGGCGAACGCCACGCACAGGAGGACGAGCAGCCCCGCCAGCAGCCGGAGGCCGGCCCGCCGCACGCGGGCCCCGCGCGACCGGACGGGTCGGGACGCGGCCGGGGTGGGGAGCGGGGGCTGCTGCCGGAGCTGCGGGATCACCGGGTCAGCTCACCGCGCGCCCCGGTCAGCGCACATCGCCCCGCAGGGCGATCTCGCCGCCCGCGGTGATCATCCCGCGGGAGGACGGCGCTGCGCGGGCGCCGCCCGGTCGGGCCAGCCGACGGCCGCGAGGTCGACCTTCCCGTCGCGCGCCGGCACCCCCTCGGCGGCCAGCAGCTCGAGCTGCCGGGCGCGGACGGGCTCCGCGGCCGAGCCGTCGGCCCGGACGACGCGGTGCCAGGGCACCGCGGCGCCGCCCAGCGCCAGCGCCCGGGCCACCCGGCGGGGCCCGACGCCCACCAGCCGGCCGATCGCGCCGTAGCTGCTGACCCGGCCGGGCGGGATCCGCTCGACGACGTCGAACACCGCCTCGTCGACGTCCCTGGGGTCCGGGGTCACCCGCCGATCATGGCAAGCGCCGCCTCCAGCCGGGCACCCCGCAGCCGCGGGATGTGCGCCCAGGGGCCACCGCCCGGGCGGCTCAGCCCCTCCGGCCGAACCGGGCCAGCAGGCGGGTCTGCGGGTCGGCCGACGGCGGGACGTCCAGCGGCGGGTCGAACAGCCCGGGGACGCCGCCGTCGGGCAGCCGTTCGGCGTAGACGAGGGCGGCGGTCACCAGCTCGCCGTCCAGCTCGGTGTCCCCGCCGGTGGCCCGGGCGAGGTCCCAGGCGTGCACGGTGAGGTCGGTGGACATCTCGAAGATGTACTCGGCCGCCGGCGTCGGCCCGCGCGAGAGGTGGACCGTGTGCCGGAGGGCGTCGTCCGCGGCGAAGGCGGCCAGCGCGGCGTCGGCGGCGGACTCCCAGCCGAGGAGCGGATCCTCCCCGAGCAGGTCGTCGGTGCCGTCGGGGAAGCGTCCCTCGATCATGTCCACCGGCTCGCCGGCCAGCAGCGGCGGCACCCACAGCGCCTCGTTGACCAGGTGCGCGACCAGGTCGCCGACCGTCCACCCGGGCAGCGCCTCGTCCTCCCACTGGTCCGGCGCCACCGCGTCGACCCGGTCGGTGAACTGGTTCTGCGCGCGCTGGAAGAGCTCGAGGAGCTCCGCCGGGGAGAAGTCGGACATGGACGTCAGTGAAGACGACGACGGCCCGGCCCGCTCCCCGAGGGGAACGGGCCGGGCCGCGGAACGTGCTGGAGCGGCCCCCTCGCAGGGTCCCGGCCCGAGCGGAGCGAGGGCTGGGGGGCGAGGGGGTCCTTCTAGTACGTGGGCAGAGCCTTGTCGATGCGGGTGGCCCACGCCGTCACGCCGCCCTGGACGTGGACGGCGTCCCTGAAGCCGGCGTTCTTCACCGCGGCCAGCGCCTCGGCGGAGCGGACGCCGGTCTTGCAGTGGAGCACGATCGGCTTGTCCTGCGGCAGCTGCGCCAGCGCCCGGCCGGAGAGGATCTCGTCCTTGGGGATCAGCTTCGCGCCGGGGATCGAGACGATCTCGTACTCGTTCGGCTCGCGGACGTCGATCAGCTCGAAGTCCTTACCGGCGTCCATCATGTCCTTGAGCTCGTCGACGGTGATCGTCGAGCCCGCGGCCGCCTGCTGGGCCTCCTCGGAGACGACGCCGCAGAAGGCCTCGTAGTCGATGAGCCCGGTGATCGGCTCACCCTCGGGGTCCTTGCGGACCTTGATCTCGCGGAAGGTCATCTCCAGGGCGTCGTAGACCATCAGCCGGCCGAGCAGCGTCTCGCCGATGCCGGTGATCAGCTTGACCGCCTCGGTGGCCTGGATCGCGCCGACGGTCGCGCACAGCACGCCGAGAACACCGCCTTCCGCGCAGCTCGGGACCATGCCGGGCGGCGGCGGGACCGGGTAGAGGTCGCGGTAGTTCGGGCCGTGGTCGTTCCAGAAGACCGAGACCTGGCCGTCGAAGCGGTAGATCGAGCCCCACACGTAGGGCTTGCCGAGCAGCACGCACGCGTCGTTGACCAGGTAGCGGGTGGCGAAGTTGTCGGTGCCGTCGACGATCAGGTCGTACTGGCCGAAGATGTCGAGCACGTTGTCGCTGTCCAGCCGCGTCTCGTGCAGGCGGACGTCGATGAGCGGGTTGATCTCCTTGATCGAGTCCCGCGCGCTCTCGGCCTTGGACCGGCCGACGTCGGACTGCCCGTGGATGATCTGGCGCTGCAGGTTGGACTCGTCGACGGTGTCGAACTCGACGATGCCGAGCGTGCCGACCCCGGCCGCGGCCAGGTACATCAGCACGGGCGAGCCGAGGCCGCCGGCGCCGACGGCGAGCACCTTGGCGTTCTTCAGTCGCTTCTGCCCGTCCATCCCGACGTCGGGGATGATCAGGTGGCGGCTGTAGCGGCGGACCTCCTCGACGGAGAGGTCGGCGGCGGGCTCCACCAGGGGTGGCAGGGACACGGATGCTCCTCGGGTCTTCTCGACTGCGGCCCCGGAGGACCAGCGTTCACGCGGAGAACAGCGTGACACGCAACGGGATTCCCGCGGCCCCCGGCCGGTGGACGCGGCGGGCCGGACCCGCTGTCCTCCCCCGCCGCAACGCGTCCTCCCTCACCGCAGACGGTGCGGGAGGACGCCCGACGATCAGGTCCCCTGATCCCGGCGGAGGGCGGTCAGGGGTAGGGCCAGGCGTTCCGCACGCAGCCCTGCAGGTCGAGCGTCTGCTGCTGCATCACCGGCGCGGGCTGCCCGGGCCCCGGGCACCGCACGTGGCCGTTCCCGAGCACGTGGCCGACCTCGTGGTTGACCACGTAGCGCCGGTAGGTGGCGATGTCGCCCTCGTAGTGCGGGACGGCGGTCGCCCACCGGGCCAGGTTGATGACGGCGCGGTCGCCGTAGCGGCAGGAGGTGTAGCCGCCGGTGCCCACCCCCGGGCAGTAGGTCTCCATGCTGCCGGGGCTGACGAGGCTCACCCGGAAGTCGAACGCGGCGCCCGCGCCGACCCGCTGGAAGGAGAGGCGCCCGCCGTTCCCCCACGAGCGCGGGTCGCCGAGCGTCGCCGTCACCGCGTCGGCGAACTCCGCGCCGTCCACGCCGATGCCGTCCTCGACCTCGACGATGAACCGCTGCAGCGGGCCGGTGCCGAGCACCTCCGAGCCACCGTCGACGAGGGAGAGGCTGCCCGCGCCGTGCTGCACGTACTCCTCCGCCACCGCCTCCGCCGGGGCTGTCTCCGACGGGCCGGCGTCCCCCTCGGCCGGGGCCAGCGGCTCGGCAGCGGGCGGTGGCTCGGCGGCGGTGGTGGCGATCGCGGGCGCGGACGTGGGGTCCGCGGCGGCGGTGGTCGGCGTCGTCCCCGGGGGGTGGAGGACGAGGTCGACGAGGACGGCGACCGTGGCGACCGCGAGGAGCGGGATCGCGTAGGCGCGCCACCCGTGGCGGCGGACGAACCGGCGCACCCGGCCGCGGAGCCGCGGGTCGCGCCGCCCGGGGCGGGCCGGACCGCGCTCGGCGGGCGGGCCCGGACGAGGCACGGGACGGCCGTCGGTCAGACGTCCTCCCACCGGTCGCCCTCCCGCTCGCTCGCTCCGCCCCCGGTGGGCTCAGGGTCTCACGCTGCGTGGCTCGCCGGCCACAGCCTGCCCGTCCGCCACGCCCGGCCGGGTGGTTCGGCCCTCGACCATGCCGAGCACCGCCCGCGCGGTCGGCTCCGCGGCCTCGAGCATGGCCACGTGCCCGACGCCGTCGAGGAGCAGGAGCCGCCCGTCCGGCACGGTCGCGGCCAGGCGCGGGGCGAGCGCGGGGTCGACGAGCCGGTCCCGCCCGCCCCAGACCACCAGGACCGGCATCCGCAGCCCCCGAGCCGCCCGCCAGGCGTTGGCGGGGCCGAGCCGAAGGTAGGACGTGATCAGGCCGCGCATGCTGCGGGCCAGCGCCCGGTCGGCCCACGGCTGCTCGGCCCGTTCGCGCATCTCCCGGACCGCCTGCTCGAGGCGCTCGCGCGGCACGGCGGACGGGTCCCCGAAGCACATGCGCACCATCGACCGGACGTTCTCGTCGGGGGTGACGGCGGCCAGCCGGCGCTCCGCCAGCGTCGGCACGCCGGGCACCAGCAGGAGCAGCAGCGCCCGGCTGAACGCCGGCGGCACCCGGTACACGGGCATGGCCGGGGACACCAGCGTCAGCGTCGCCACGAGGTCGGGGCGCAGGGCGGCGACGAGCAGGCTCACCAGGCCGCCGAGGGAGTTGCCCACCAGGTGCACCGGGTCGCCGGTGCCCGGGCCCGGCTGGGCGGCGACGTGCTCGAGGACCTCGATGACGGCCCGCACGTGGCCGCGGACGGAGTACCGGGCGCGGGCCGGGGGGCGGGACCGGCCGAACCCGGGGAGGTCGACCGCCCAGCCGTCGAACCGCACCGCGAGCAGGGCCGCGAGATCGGTCCAGTTGGTGGAGGCGCCGCCGAGACCGTGCACGTACAGCGCCCGCTCGCGGGGCGCACCCGCCTCCCCGCCCTCCTCGACCGGCCCCCGCCACGGGGTGCGGCGCACGAACACCGAGCCTCCGCGGACCGGCACCTCCTCCCCCGGCCACGGGGGGAGGGTGGGGTCCAGCGCCGGCAGCGGGGTCGCGGAGAGCTCGGCCTCGGACATCGCCCTCGACGGTAACTCTGCGTACCGTCCATCGAGCGACCTGGGCGGCCGTCGGTAGCATCCCCCTGCCATGCAGCCCTCATCCCCCGCCGCGGCCAACCGGCGCACGTCCCGACTGCCGCGCAGCGCGCGGCGGCTCCAGCTGCTGCGCGCGGCGCAGGACGTCTTCGTGGCGCACGGCTTCCACGCCGCGGCCATGGACGAGATCGCCGTCCGCGCCGGGGTCAGCAAGCCGGTGCTGTACCAGCACTTCCCGGGCAAGCGCGAGCTCTACCTGGCGCTGCTCGAGGAGCACGTCTCCGAGCTCGCCCGCCGCGTGGGCGAGGCGATGGGCCGCACCGCCGACAACCGGGCGCGGGTCGACGCCGCCGTCGGCGCCTACTTCGACTTCATCGACGCCGACGGCGAGGCGTTCCGGCTGGTGTTCGAGTCCGACCTGCGCAACGACGACGACGTGCGCGCGATCGTCGACCGCGGCTCGGCCGTGTGCGTCGAGGCGATCGCGGGCGTCATCGCCGCCGACACGGGCGCCGACCCCGAGCGCGCCCTCCTGCTGGCCTCGGGGCTTTCCGGCCTGGCCGAGAGCAGTGCCCGCTGGTGGCTGCCGCGCAAGGGCACCGTCTCCCGCGACGAGGCGGTCTCGCTCATGTCCGCCCTGGCCTGGCGCGGCATCTCCGGCTTCCCGCGCGTGGAGGGCGACGCCACTTCTTGAGCCGCCCCCTGCAGGGTCCCGCCGCGAGCTCGCGGGTGGTGAGGGCAGCTGTTCCTCGTTTCGCTGACGGCGCACCCGCTCGGCCGGTCCCGCCGCCGCCGTCTGCACTAGCGTTGGGGTCAGTCGCGAAACGAGGAGGCATCGCCCACGTGGAAGTCAAGATCGGCGTCCAGCACTCGCCCCGGGAGCTGGTCATCGACAGCCCCAAGACCCCTGACGAGATCGCGGCCGAGGTGGCCAAGGCCATGTCGGGCTCGACCAAGGACGGCCTGCTCACCCTGGTCGACGAGCGGGGCCGCCAGGTCCTCGTCCCCGTCGACCGGATCGCCTACGTGGAGATCGCGCAGGCCGACCAGCGCCGCGTGGGCTTCATCGCCGGCACCGGCAGCTGACACAAGGCTCCAGGGGAAAGGGGCGCTCCGCGATGCGCGGAGCGCCCCTTTCTGCAAGGTCGTGCCGAGTGGGGCCCGGAGGGTCCCGCGCAGGCACGACGGACGCGCTCCACGCCACAGGGGACGGCACGTGGCCGCGGTGTCGGCCGGAGGCCGACGATGTCATCGCGTCAGGGGTTGAGGCCGAGCGCCTTCATCCGGGCCGTGTGGGCCTGCGTGATGCGCTCGATGAGCCGGCCGATCCCCGAGAGGTCGCCGGTGCCGGAGACGATCAGCTCGGCCAGCGGGTCGTGCTCGGCGATCACCGCCTGCGACCGGGTCATCGCCTCCCCCACCAGCCGCCGCCCCCACAGCGCCAGCCGGCCGGCGACGGTGCGGTCCGCGGCGATCGCGGCGCGCACCTCGCGGACGGCGAAGTCCGAGTAGCCGGTGTCGGCCAGCACCTCGAGCACCAGGCCCCGGTCGGGCTCGGGCAGGAAACCGGCGATCTCCCGGTAGAAGTCGGCGGCCAGCCCGTCGCCCACGTAGGCCTTCACCAGCCCCTCCAGCCAGGTGCTGGGCCGGGTGCTCTCGTGGAAGGTGTCGAGCGCCGAGACGAACGGGGCCATCGCCGCCGCCGGGTCCACGCCCAGCTCCTCCAGCCGGGCGGCGAGCCGGAAGTGGTGCCCGATCTCGGCGGCGGCCATCCGCGCGAGCGCGGCCCGGCCGGTGAGCGTCGGCGCCATGCGGGCGTCCTCGGCCAGCCGGTCGAACGCGGTGAGCTCGGCGTAGGCCAGCACCCCGAGCAGATCGGCGACCGCCGTGTTCTCGACCGGTGGCACGGCATCTCCTGGGCTCGGCGACGAGGGACGCGCGCGTGCCCCGGAGGAGTGAGGCACCCGACACCGGGGAGCGCGGCGCCGAGAGGCTATCCGCTGCTCGCGCTAGCATGGGAATCGGCGGGCCTCCGGGCACGCTCGTACATCTGTGCGCTGACGACCGCTGGACGACGCCCCCCGGGCTGTCTCCCGGGCCGTGGCGAGGTCCGGTTCTGCTGGCCGCGTCGGCGCAGGAACCGATCCCGCGACAACCGACCCGGGACGGGCGCGAGGCGGCGACACCGCTGCCGCAGCCGGTCCCCCAGCACACCAGAGGCGAGAGCACTGACCTCCATCGAGCAGACCCCCACCGACGCCACCGCCCCCGAGCTGGAGCACGCCGAGACCGGCGCGCCCGCTCCCGAGGAGCTGGAGCAGACCGTCGAGGAGCTCGGCGGCGCCCCCGTCGCCCCCGACAGCCCGCTGTTCAGCGACTTCGACGTGCACCCCGACATCGTGTCCGCGCTGGCCGACGCCGGGATCACCCGCACTTTCGCCATCCAGGAGCTCACGCTGCCCCTGGCGCTGGCCGGCAACGACCTCATCGGCCAGGCCCGCACGGGCACCGGCAAGACCCTCGGCTTCGGCGTCCCGCTGCTGACCCGCGTGACCCCGCCGAGCGAGGGCGCCGACGGCGTTCCGCAGGCCCTGGTCGTCGTCCCCACCCGCGAGCTGTGCGTGCAGGTCGCGCGCGACCTCGGGACCGCCGGCGCCACGCGCGGCATCCGCGTGCAGGCCATCTACGGCGGCCGCGCGTTCGAGCCGCAGATCGAGTCGCTGCGCAGCGGCGTGGAGGTCGTCGTCGGCACGCCGGGCCGGCTGCTGGACCTCGCCCAGCGCGGCGACCTGATCCTGGGCAAGGTCCGCGTCCTCGTCCTCGACGAGGCCGACGAGATGCTCGACCTGGGCTTCCTGCCCGACATCGAGCGGGTCCTCGCGATGGTGCCCGAGAAGCGCCAGACGATGCTGTTCTCCGCGACCATGCCCGGCCCGATCGTGACCCTGTCGCGGTCGTTCATGACCCAGCCGACCCACATCCGGGCGCACGGCAACGACGAGGGCTCCACGGTCCCGCAGACCACCCAGTTCATCTACCGGGCGCACAACCTGGACAAGCCCGAGCTGCTCTCCCGGGTGCTGCAGTCCCGCGACCGCGGGCTGGTCATGGTGTTCTGCCGCACCAAGCGCACCGCCCAGAAGGTCGCCGACGAGCTCGTCGACCGCGGGTTCGCCGCGGCCGCCGTGCACGGCGACCTCGGGCAGGGCGCCCGCGAGCAGGCGCTGCGGGCGTTCCGCAGCGGCAAGGTCGACGTCCTCGTCGCCACCGACGTCGCCGCGCGCGGCATCGACGTCACCGGCGTCAGCCACGTCGTGAACTACCAGTGCCCCGAGGACGAGAAGACCTACGTGCACCGCATCGGCCGCACCGGCCGGGCCGGCTCCACCGGTGTCGCGGTCACGCTGGTCGACTGGGACGACATCCCCCGGTGGCAGCTGATCAACAAGGCGCTCGGCCTGGGGTTCGACGACCCGCCGGAGACCTACTCCACCTCGCCGTGGGTCTACTCCGACCTCGACGTGCCCGAGAACGCCAAGGGCCGCCTGCCCCGCTCGCAGCGCACCCGCGAGGGCCTGGAGGCCGAGACGCTCGAGGACCTCGGCGAGACGGGGAAGCGCAACCGCCCGGCGGGCCGCGGCGACGCGCGCGGCCCGGCCGAGCCCAGCCGCACCGGCGACGAGGAGCAGGCCGGCGGCGGCAAGAGCCGTCCGCGGCGCCGGACCCGGCGCAGCGCCCTCGGGGCCGGCGAGGCCGGTGCGGCCGCCCCCGAGGGCGACGCCTCCGCCGAGGGCGTCCCCTCGGCCTCCACCGAGGGCGGCGGCGCCAAGCCGCGCCGCCGTCGCCGCCGCCGTGGCGGTGCCGGACGGAGCGGCTCCGGCGGCGACGGCGCGGGCGCGGAGCACTCGGGCGCCGACGCCGCGTCCTGATGAAGGGCCACCCTCCCCCCCACGCCTCGCACGCTCGGCGTGGGCCCCTGGAGGGCGGCCGTTCCAGCCTGGTGCAGATGCCGCTGCGGGTCTGGATCTGGGTCGCTGCCACGCTGGCGCTGGTCGTCGTCGCCACCCTGCTGTGGCGCGGGTCGGACGCCGCCGCCACCTCGAGCACCACCGCCGCGCCGGCCGACGTCCCCCCGGGGACGCCGGCCGGCGCCGTCTCCTTGGGGTGGTCGGCCGCGAGCGAGCCGCTGCCCGGGGACGTCGTCGCCGAGGGCCGGGTGCTCGTCGGCTCGCCGCACGGCGTGCGGGCGCTGGACCCGGTGACCGGCGCGGAGGCCTGGCACTACACGCGGGACAACGCCCGGCTCTGCGGGCTCACCGTGACCGACGGCGTCGCGGTCGCGGTCTTCCGCACGGAGGACCGCTGCGACGAGGCGGTCGCCCTCGACGCCGGGACCGGGGTGCGCGCCTGGACCCGCAACGTGAACTTCCGACCGGAGGTCACCCTCTCCGCCACCGACCGGATCGTCCTGGCCGCCACCCCCACCGGGATCGTCACCCTCGACCCGCTCGGCGGCGGCATCCGCTGGCGGTACGCGCCGCCGGAGGGCTGCACGCTGCTCGGCTCCACCGCCGGGGACGCCGGCGTCGCCGTCCTCCACCAGTGCGCCGACTCCCCGGACGCGCAGCTGCGGCTGCTCGACGGGTTCGACGGCGACGAGCACTGGACCCGCGACCTGCGGGTGCCCGACGGGCAGACCGCCGAGCTGGTCGGGGCCGCCCTGCCGGTGGCTGTGCGGCTGGGCGACGAGGTGCAGCTGCTCTCCGCCGCCGACGGCGCCCTCCTCACCACCCTCCCCGCCGGCGCCGGGGACACGGTCGGGCAGGAGGCCACCGACACCGCCGTGCTGATCCGGGCCGGGGGCACGCTGACCGCCCTGGACCCGCAGTCGGCGCGACCGTTGTGGGACGTCCCCGCGACCGGCCTGCCCGGGCAGCCGACCACGACCCGGGACGGCGCCCCGGCGCTCCCCGTCCCGACCGCCGACGGCGTCGTCCACCGCGACCCCGCGACCGGCGACGAGCTCGGCCGGTCGGAGGTGACCGCGCTCCCCGGCGGGGCGGTCGCCACCGTCGTCGGCCCCGTCGTGGTGCTCGCGCTACCCGGCGAGGTCCGCGCCTACCGCTGAGGCGTACCCGTGCGGCATCGCCGCCGCGAGCGGGGTTCACTGGGCACCATGGTCCTGCCCGGCGGCCCCGACGCCCACGCCATGTCCCTCGCCATCGCGCCCGACGACCTCCGCCAGCTCGCGCAGCACGACGCTGTTCCGCGCACGTTCGCCGGTGGCGCCGGGCCGCTCGCCGCTCTCGACACCGGGGGGAGCGCCGAGCGCGGCACGGTGCTGATGGTGGCCGGTTACACGGGCAGCAAGGAGGACTTCGCGCCCCTGCTGCGGCCGCTGGCCGCCGCCGGGTACCGGGTCGTGGCGCTGGACCAGCGCGGGCAGTACGAGTCGCCCGGACCCGACGACCCGGCCCAGTACTCGGTGGAGACGCTGGGCGACGACGTCCGCGCGGTGGCCCGGGTGCTGCGCGAGGAGTCCGGCGCACCCCTGCACCTGGTGGGGCACAGCTTCGGCGGGCTGGTGACCCGCGCCGCCGTCCTCGCCGAGCCGGCCCTCGTCACGACGTTCACGCTCCTGGGCTCCGGGCCCTCGCGGCTGACCGGGCGCCGCGCCGAGCTGCTCGACCACCTCGGCCCGCTGCTGGACGCCGGCGGTGTGCCGCTGGTGCACCAGACCCTGGAGCAGGTGGCGATGACCGACCCCAGGGCGCAGGCCGTGCCGGCGCCGACCCGGGAGTTCTACTCGCGCCGGTTCCTGCGCAACTCCGCCGCGGGGCTCCGCGGCATGGCCGCGGCGATGCTCGCCGAACCCGACCGGGTGGCCGAGCTCAAGGAGACCGGGGTGCCGATCCTGGTGGCGCACGGCGAGGCCGACGACGCGTGGATGCCGCACGTGCAGGCCGACATGGCAGCGCGGCTGGGCGCCCGCCACGAGGTGATCGACTTCGCCATCCACTCCCCCGCCGTCGAGAACCCACCCCGGACCCTCGAGGTGCTCTGCGACTTCTGGTCGAGGGCCGGGAGCCGGTCGTGAACCGGCTCGCTCCCCTGCCCTCGCCCGACGACTGGACCGAGGAGGAGGACCGGCTGGGCTTCTTCGGCCCGGGCAGCGTGACGTGGCGGATCCACAGCGACCCCGCCTACCACGTCGGCGCGATGGGGTCCCTGATGCTGCAGGCCCTGCACCCGGTCGCCATGGACGGCGTGGCGCGCAACTCCACCGGGTTCAAGGACGACTGGTGGATGCGGATGACCCGCACCGGCCAGTACATGGAGACGGTCGTCTTCGGCCGGCGCACCGAGGCCCGCCGGATGGCCGCCCGGGTGCGGGGCTACCACCGCAAGCTGTCGGGCGTGGAGGAGACGACCGGCCGGGCGTACCGCGTCGACGACCCGGACCTGCTCCTGTGGGTGCACAACTGCGCGGTCCGGTCCATCCTGACGACGGCGCGCCGGGCCGGCGTCGCGGTCTCGGACGAGGAGGCCGACCGCTACGTGGCCGAGCAGGTCGCCTTCGCGCACCTCGTCGGCGTGCCGCTGGAGACGGTGCCGCGGTCGGTGGCCGCGCTGGACGCCTACTTCGAGGAGATCCGCCCCTCGCTCGCCTCCACCCCCGCGGCCGTGAAGGGCATCCGCGACCTGTTCCTCCCGCCGATGCCCGGGTGGCTGCAGCTGCTGACGCCGGCCCGGCCGGTGTGGGGCAGCCTGGCCGGGCTCTGCTTCGCGCTGCAGCCCGCCTGGGCCCGGCAGCTGTACTCCCTGCCCGGGCTCGCGCTGACCGACGCCGCGGCGACCGCCGGGCTCAGGGCGTTCCGGGCCGCGTTCCTGGCGCTGCCCGACCGTGCGTACCGGTCCCCGATCGTGCGCGCCGGCTACGCCCGCGTGGCCGACGCCTCGTCCGCGGCTTAGGGCTCGTCCTCAGGGAGGAAGCTCCAGGGCTCGCGGGCGGGCCCCGCGGCCTGGCCGGCCGGGCAGCTCGACCGGAAGTCGCACCACCCGCACTGCCGGCCCGGTACCGCCGGGAAGGCGGCGTCGGGGTCCTCGCCCGCGGCCACCGCCTCGCTCGCCGCCTGGATGTCGATCGCCACGTCCTCGGCCCGTCGGACGTGGTTGGCCAGCGAGCGCTCGGTGTGCTCGAACGCCGCGACGGTGCCGGTGGGCACGTGGTGCAGCTCGACGCGGCTGCACGGCCGGCGCAGCGTGCGGCGGACGGCGAGCACGTAGAGCGCGAGGGCCTGGGAGCCGCGCGCCTCGTCGTCGGTGCTCGGCGAGCGGCCGGTCTTGTAGTCGACGACGACCAACTCGTCGCCGCGCTCGTCGATGCGGTCGACCCGGCCCGAGAACGTCATCCGCTCGGTCATCGTGCTCACCGTCCGCTCCCGCGCGCGGGGCTCCTCGGTGGGGTCGACGTCGGCGAGGTAGTCGGAGAGCCAGCCCGCCGCCCGCGCCCGCCAGCGGTCGGACTGCTCGGCGTCGCGGAAGCCGGCCGGGCTCCACGCGCCGATCAGCAGCTGCCGGGCGGCGCCGGGCGTGCGGCGCTCGACGGGCAGGTCCCACCACGAGGAGAGCACCTGGTGCAGCGCCGTCCCGACCGTGTGGTGGGCGAACCGCGGGCCGCGCGGCGGGCTGGGCCGGTCGACGTTGGCGAACCGGTAGCGCCGGGGGCAGTCGGAGAAGTCGGCCAGCGACTTCGGCGAGGCGCGCAGCAGCCGGCGGGGCATGCCGGGCAGCACCGCCTGGCCGCCGTCGGTGGGGTTGCGCATGCCGGTCACGGTAGCCGCGGGGGGCGACGACCCGGCTCAGTCGCCCCAGGGCGCGGCGCCGGAGGCGGCCACCAGCCGTTCGAACTCCTCCGGGTCGGTCGTGCACGCGCCGAGCGGCGTCGCCTTGTTGGTGCCGTGGTGGTCGCTGGAGCCGGTGACCAGCAGGTCGAGCTCGGCGGCCAGGCCGCGCAGGTGGGCGCGCTGCGCGGCGGTGTGGTCGGGGTGGTCGACCTCCAGGCCGAGCAGCCCCGCCGCCGCCATGGCCGCGATCGCGTCGTCGCCCACCACCCGCCCGCGCTTGGTGGCCAGCCCGTGGGCGAAGACGGGGACGCCGCCGGCCGCCCGCACGAGGGCGATCCCCTCGCGGACGTCGGTGTCGGCCTTGCTCACGTAGTAGGGGCTGCGGTGGTGCAGCAGCCCGGCGAACGCCTCGTCGACGGTGCCCACGACGCCCGCGCGGACCAGCGCCCGCGCCACGTGCGGCCGGCCGACCACCCCGCCGCCCGCGTGCTCGACCAGCTCCGCCCAGGAGACCGGGTACCCGTCGTCGGCCAGCGCCTGCACGATCCGCTCGGCGCGGCTGAGGCGCTCGTCCCGCAGCCGGGCCCGCTCGGCGGCGAACACCGGGTGCAGCGGGTCGAACAGGTAGCCCAGCAGGTGCACGCTGACCGGTGCCCCGTCGGAGGGGAACCAGCGGCAGGAGAGCTCCATGCCGGGGACGACGGTGAGCCCGGCCGGGCGGTGCTCCTCCGCCGCCGCCCAGCCCGCCGTCGTGTCGTGGTCGGTGAGCGCCACGACGTCCAGCCCCGCGGCCCGCGCGGCGGCGAGCAGCGCAGGGGGGTCGTCGGTGCCGTCGGACACCGAGGAGTGGGTGTGCAGGTCGATCCGCATCACCGGTCAGCCTGCCCCACGACGGTCCGCCGCACCCGGTGGGCGGCCGGTCACGGCTCCCGCGGCCGGATGGGCGGGATCGGCTCGGTGTCGCGCCGTCCACCGGTGGCGACCGGCCCGGCCGGCGGCGGCGCCTCGGGGTTGCCCTCGTCGTCCCCGGAGGAGGCGCTGCCCCAGTCGCTCCCGAACAGCAGGCCGCTGACCTCCCGGTACAGGTCCCCGGCGCGCGGGAGGAAGGTGATCTCCGACAGGCCCTGCTGCTGCCCGGCGGACTCGAAGCGGAACGTCCCGTACCCCAGCAGTTGGCCGAGGAAGGTCTCCTTCCACGTGAGGTCGGTGATCCGGCGCAGCGGCAGCAGGGTGACGGTGCGGACGATGACGCCCGAGGTCAGCAGCACCCGCCGCCGGCTGACGATGAAGTGCCGCATCCACCACTCGCCGACGCGCATGCCGTAGGTGCCCAGCGCCACGAGGACGACGAGCATCCCGATCGTGCTCGTCACCCGGTTGTCGGGATCGAGCACGAGCAGCCACCCGCCGACGAGCAGGACCGGCAGGAACTTGAGCGTCGGCACGATGAGCACCGCCCAGTGCCGGCGGGTGACCACCACCGCGTCCTCGTCGTCCAGCAGGTACTTCCGGACGTCCTTGGCAGCCCGGGTCGGCAGCCCGGCGGGGGCGCTCACCGGCTCAGACGAGGGAGCCGACGAACTGCGCGAGGGAGGAGGCGGCGTCGCCGAGCGCCTCGCCGGCGCTGCGCACGAGCTGCGCGGAGGACTCCGGCGCCTGGATCACGTAGAACAGCACGAAGGCGACGACCAGCCAGGTGAGGACCTTCTTCAGGTTCACCGCCACCTCCGGGGTGCGGGTGAGGCGGCCCGGGTCGCCCGGGCCGGCAGGAGGGCCCGCCGGGTGCGGCGGACGCGTTCGTCCCATGAGTAACACAGGCCCCAGCGTGGGTCCGCCCGACGCGCCGGTCCGCCGGCGGCCCGTCCGGTTCCGGCACCCGCGGGTCAGCGGCCGGGGAGCAGGTGCTCCCCCACCGGGCCCAGCGGCAGGTCGGGGTAGATGCGTTCGCGCAGGTCGAGCAGGTGCAGCTCCTCGACCAGCAGCCACGCCGCGCTCTGCGGCCACATGACCAGCCACAGCCAGACGCCGTAGGCCTCCCCGACGAACGCGGCCCGGTCGTCGCGGGTCGGCACCGCCCACAGCGGGGCGTGCTGGCCGGCGGCCTCCACGTACGCCGAGCTCGGCCCGGAGATGACGTCACCGGGGTCCAGCCCGGGGAGCCCCGCGTAGCCGCAGCCCACTCCGGTGCCGGGCTCCTCGGCCACCAGCACGAGCTCGGCGGCTCCGCCCAGCGGCGCCGGGCCGGCGCAGTCGACGACGATCGCCCGCGCGCCCGGCTCGCCGCCCCACGCCAGGCCGGTCACCGCCCAGCCCGGCGGCACCGGGTCGGGCACCCACGCCGGCACGCGTGCGTCGGCGGTGACGGCGGCGATCGCGTCGTGGGCGACCAGCGCGGTGTGGTGCAGGGGCGTGACGGCGCCGTGCAGGTGGCACCAGGCGTGCGCCTCGGACCCGTGGCGGACGACCAGTGGCTCACCGCAGCGCGGGCAGACCGGCGACGCACTCATCGGGGACACGGTCTCGGGAGCGGCCGCGATCGTCAAGCGCAGCGCGGCGGGGCGACCCCGTCGGCGGCCTGCGTAGCCTGCGGGCGTGACCGACGGCGAGCCGCCCGTGGTGCCCTGCGTCGGCGCGATCGTGCACGACGCGCAGCGCCGCCTGCTGCTGGTGCGCCGGCGCAACGCCCCCGGCCGGGGCCTGTGGTCGGTGCCCGGCGGGCGGGTGGAGCCCGGCGAGACCGTCGCCCGCGCCGTCGAGCGGGAGGTGCGCGAGGAGACCGGGCTGCACGTCCGCGCCGGCGCGGAGGTGGGCCGCGTCCGGATCGATGCCGGCGCGGTCGTCTACCACGTCGTCGACGTCGCCTGCGCGCTCGTGGGCCCGGCCGCTCAGCCGGTCGCCGGGGACGACGCCGTCGACGCGGTCTTCGCGGACGCGGCGACGCTGGCCGGGCTGCCGTGCACGCCCCGGCTGGTGGAGACGCTGCGCGGGTGGGGCGTGCTGCCGGACTGACCGGTCAGCACGCCCGCCTCCCTCAGCCGCGGGGCGTGGGCTCCGGGCGGCCGGGCTGCTCGCCGCCGCGGGCCTCGCCGTAGGAGCGCTTGGGCACCATCACCTTGCGCCGGAAGATGCAGACGACCGTGCCGTCCTGCTTGTAGCCGATCGTCTCCACGTGCACGACGCCGCGGTCGTCCTTGGACTTCGACGGCGTCTTGTCCAGGACCGTCGTCTCGCCGTAGATCGTGTCGCCGTGGAACGTCGGGGCGACGTGGCGGAGCGACTCGATCTCCAGGTTGGCGATCGCCTTGCCCGAGACGTCGGGGACGCTCATGCCGAGCAGCAGCGAGTAGATGTAGTTGCCGACGACGACGTTCTTGCCGAAGTCGGTGGTCCTCTCCGCGTAGTTGACGTCCATGTGCAGCGGGTGGTGGTTCATCGTGAGCAGGCAGAACAGGTGGTCGTCGTACTCGGTGACGGTCTTCCCGGGCCAGTGCTTGTAGACGGCCCCGACCTCGAACTCCTCGTAGTACCGACCGAACTGCATGTGCTGGCTCCCGACCTCGACGCTGCGGACGGGTCGTGATCCTACGGACGGGGCACCGTGCCGCTCCCCCGGGCGGTCGGTCCCCCGGGCCTCACAGCAGCTCGAGCACCGGCCCGATCTCCTGCGTGGCGTACCAGCCCAGCTCGTGCCCCTCGGCCTGGTCGACGACGAACTGCGCGTCCTCGCTGCCGAGGTCGGCCTCCAGGACGACGGCGACGGCGGCGCGGACGTCGTCCTCGGCCTCGGCGTCGTCGATGTGCGCGCTCGCCACGTCCTCGACGCGGATCTCGTGCCGGACGCGGGCCGCGCCCGGGTCGACGTGCGGCTCGTCCATCGGGGTCACCGCGTCGTCGGGCACGTCGGCCGCGAGCACCACCCGCCGGCGCGCGGCCAGGGGGTCGAGGTCCAGGAGCCGCAGGCTGGCGCGCGCCGCGGCCAGGAGGGCGGCGTACTCCAGCTCCTCGCCGTCTGCCTCCGCGTCGCTCACCGCGTAGAACCGGCGCAGCTGCGGGGTCACCGCGAAGACGGTCTGCGGAGCGGGCAGCCGCCCCTCGTCGACCAGGGTGCGGAGCACGTTCGTCGTCGCCGGCAGGTACACGCGCACCCGGTCGACCCCCTTCGTCGGTGGAGGCACGACCGTAACGGCCGGCCGGCGGAGGCTCAGGTGGAGGTCTCGACCAGCCCCGCGACCTCCTGCTCGATCAGGTCGGCGAGCACCTCGACGTCGCTGACGCTGTCCCGGTCGGCGTTGAGGCCGAAGAAGACCGTGCCGTCGTAGGAGGTCATCCCGATCGAGAGCCCCTGCCCCCGGGCCAGCGGCACCACCGGGAACACCTCGAGCACCCGGCCGCCGGCGGCGTACAGCGGCAGCTGCGGGCCGGGCACGTTGGTCACCACGAGGTTGAACAGCCGCCGGGAGAGCCCGCGCGCGGCCCGTGCGCCGAGCGCGTGCAGGGTCGAGGGCGCGAAGCCGCCGAGCGCGATGAGGCTGTCCGCGCCGACGGACCGCCCGTGCTGGGTCACCCCCCGCATGGCGTAGGTGAGCCGCGCGAGGCGGACCCGCGGGTTGGGCTCGCCGACCGGCAGGTCCACGAGGTGCGAGGTGACCTGGTTGCCGCCGGCCCCGTCCTCGTCCTGCACCGACACCGGCACCAGGGCGCGCACCGAGGTGCCGTTGACGACCGGCTCGCCGCGCGAGAGCAACCACTCCCGCAGGGCCCCCGCGACGACGGTCAGCAGCACGTCGTTGACCGTTCCGCCGTGGGCCTTGCGCACCCGCTTGAGGTCGTCGAGGTCGGCGGACGCCACCGCGACCCGGCGCTGCCGGCCGATCGTCGCGTTCAGCGGGCTGTGGGGCGCCGGGAGGATCGCCGAGCGGGCCGTCCGGACCAGCCCGCCGGCGACACCGCCGATGCGGACGGCGGTGGCCCGCGCGTCCGTCACCGCCGAGCGGGTGAGCTCCACCAGCGAGGACGGGCGGCGGCGGTAGTCGTCGAACGCCGACCACACCAGCTCCACCCCCGACGGCGGGCGCCGGGGCGACCACTCGGCCGGCGCGGGGACCGGCGCGTCCGGGGAGACGTCCAGCAGCACCTGGCCGATGTCGACGGCGCTGAGGCCGTCCACCAGCGCCGGGTGGGTCTTGGTCACCACCGCGACCCGGCCGCCCTCCAGCCCCTCGACCAGGTAGGCCTCCCACAGCGGGCGCCTGCGGTCCAGGGGCCGGGACATCAGCCGGGAGACCAGGTCGAGCAGCTGCTGCTCCGTGCCCGGCCGGGGCAGCCCCGACCGGCGCAGGTGGTAGTCGAGCGAGAAGTCGGGGTCGTCGACCCACACGGGGTTGGCGAGGTGGCCCGGCACCTCCGCGACGCGCTGCCGGTACCGCGGCACCAGGGACAGCCGCGCCTCGACCAGCGCCGCCAGCGCCTCCAGCCCGCCCGGGGGCGCCTCGAGCACGAGCACCCCGCCGACGTGCATGGGGGTGCCGGGTTCCTCGAGGTAGAGGAACGAGGCCTCCAGGGTGCCCAGCCGCTCGACCATCGTTCTCCTCCCCCTGCGGTGCCCCACGCTACGACGGGGACGACGTTCCGGACAGCCCGGTGGTCAGCCCGCCCGCCGGCCGAGCAGCGCGCCACGCCGTCCGGCGGCAGGGGCGGGCACGCCGGCGAGCTGGGCGGCGAGCACCCGCAGCTCCGCGCGCAGGGGCGAGCCAGCCGCCGCCTCGGCCAGGGTGCGGCCGGCCGCGAGGGCGGCATCGGTCGCGCGGCGGTCCGCCGGGAGGAAGAACCGCGGGCGCCGGCCGGTGAAGCGCTCCAGCGCGTCGCCGACCTCCTGCCGCGGATCCCCGGGCACCGGCCCTCGGCGCAGCTGGTTGACGACCAGCTCGGGCTCGACGTCGGGCAGCACCTCGTGCAGCTGGTCGAGGGCCCGCACGCACCGCTGGAGGGCCACGGGGTCGGCCCCGGAGACGCACAGCACGGTGTCGGCCTGCTCCAAGACGGCGAGGGTCGCCCCGTTCCGCCGGGGGGCCGCGGTGTCGAAGGAGAGCTCCTCGTCGTCCTCCACGCCGAAGGCGCAGTCCACGACGGTCAGCTGCGCGAGGTGGCGGGCCTCGTCGAGCACCGCGGCCACCGCGGCCGGCCGCAGCTCGGGCCACCGGTCGGCGCGGGCCAGCCCGGTGAGCACCCGCAGGTCCGGGCGCACCGCCCATGCCAGCGCGGCGAGCGCCGCGCCGTCCAGCGTGCCGAGCCCCGCCTGCCGGGCGGCGCCGGCGAGCCCGGGCGACTCGTCGAGCAGCCCGAGCACCTGGGCCACCACGCCGCCGTGGACGTCGGCGTCTACGAGCAGGGTCGGCACGCCGAGCCGGGCGGACTCGTCGGCGAGGCCCACCGCGACCGTCGTCCGGCCCGGGGCGCCGGTCGCGCCCCACACCGCGACCACGCGGCCCTGCCCACCCCGCGGCCGCTCCCGCTCGCCGGGGGCGCCGGGGGGGCCGGGGGCCGGGAGGGCCGCACGCAGGTCGGCGACGTCGTGGCCGGGCGCCGGGACGCCCGACACCGCGTCCCGCAGCGCCCGCGCGATCAGTTCGGGGTCGGCGTCCGCCGGCAGCACCTGGGCGACCCCGAGGCGGCGCAGCCGCTGCGCGGCGGCCTCGTCGCCGGGCTCGACCAGACCCACGACCGCCACCCCGGCCGCGTGCAGCCGGGCGACCGTCTCCCCGTCGAGCCGCCGCAGCTCCGCCGACAGCAGCACCGCCTGGCCGGTACCGGTGGCGGCGGCGGCCAGCAGGTCGGAGACGTCCACGCAGCGGCGGACCACGGTGACCCCGTGGTCGTCGCGGTCGAGGGCACCGACGAGCTCGGACTCCCAGCCGGCGCCGGTGACGGCGGTGAAGACCTGCAGCGCCATCAGCCGGTCGGTCCCGCCGCGGCGGGCGCGCTGCCGGTCGCCACGGCGGGCGGTGCGGGCACCCGGGCCGAGGTCGGCGTCGGGCTCGCGCGCACCTGGTCGGCGCGGGTGGCGCCGACCTCCGCGGTCGCGCCGGCGGGGTGGGCGACCACCACGAGTGGGCGCCCGGCGATGGAGGCCAGCACGTCGGCGGCGTCGTCCGCCGCCACGCCGACGACGACCTGCACCGTGGCGGTCGGTGTCGACAGGACGCCCTGGGCGCCGCCGGACAGCGCCTGCACCGGTGCCGCCCCGACGACGAGCGCGACGCTGCCGACGTCCTGGCCGGCGGCGCCGGCCGCCGGGTCGGCGACGGCGTACACGTCGATCAGCTGCCCCCGCCGGAGCCCGGGGGGCACGTAACCCGCCTGGACCGGGAGCGCGAGCTGGACCAGCTCCGAGGGGCCCTCGAGGGCCGAGCGGGGCAGCAGCTCGCCGGCCCGCACGCCGCGGGAGAGGGCGCTGCCGTCGGGTCGGGTGCTGCCCGACAGGTACTTCTCCGCCGCCTCGTCGAGCCGGACGTCGACCACCACGAGGTCCTCGGCGGTCAGGATCGTTCCCGCCGCCAGGTCCTCGGCCGCGCTCCACACCGGCACGGTGGCGTCCGCCGCGCTGACGACCCGGGCACCGAGCAGCACCGAGGCGAGGACGAGCAGCACGCCGAGCACCAGCCGGAGGTCCAGCCAGCCCGGCGCCCGGACCCGCCGCGGGGTGGGCCCGGCCGGCAGCTCGGTGGTGCCGGGGGTGCGCACGGCGGTCACACGACCTTCTCTCTGCGGGCACGTCGCCGGCCCGGTCGGGCGCGTCGACCCGTCGATGCGGGTCGATGACGGCGTTGGGACGCCGATGATGCGGTACGCATGCGATCTCGTGCATCCGTCGTCCACACGTTCGGGTGTGGACGGCCGCCACGGACCACCGGCACGGCTGACAGACTGGCCCGCGAACGGATGGAGACGCCCATGCCCACGCCCCGCTTCCTGACCCTCGACGACGTCGCGGAGATCCTCAACGTCTCGTGGTCGCAGGCCTATGCGCTGGTGCGGCGCAAGGAGCTGATCGCCATCCAGATCGGCGGGCGCGGCCAGTGGCGCGTCGAGGTGGACGAGCTCGAGCGCTTCATCCAGCAGAAGTACGCCGAGGCCCGCGCCGGCGCCGTGCCCCCCGAGCCTGCGGCCGGCTCCACCGCCGGGGCCGACGCCTCCGAGCAGCGGGCCTGACGGCTCAGTCCCACCCGGGCGCCAGGGTGCGCACGACGGCCACGGCGTCGACGACCACGGCGGTGACCCGGCGCACCGCGCCCGGGCGGCGCGGCTGGTCCGCCGCGTGCTCGGCCACCTCCACGTAGTCCGCGCCCACCCGGTCGATCGTCCCGGTCAGGAGCGAGCCGTCGTCCAGCACGAGCTGGACGGCGCTGCGGTCGCGCGCCAGGCCGCGCAGGGCCCGGCGCAGGTCCAGGCGCGCCCGCACCGGGCCCGGGTCCTCGGCCGGCGCCGTCCAGCGCCCCAGACCGTCGACGGCCCGCACCGCCGCCATCGCCACCAGCTGGTCCCGACCGCGGTCGTCGGCGAGCAGCAGCCAGTCGGCCCCCTGGTCGGCGAGCACGCCGCGGACCCGGCCGGCTCCCCGGCAGGTGACCACCAGCTCTGCCCCGAGCGAACCACCGATCCGCTCGGCCAGCCGCACCGCGCCGATCTCGGCCCGGGCACGCGAGGCCCGCTCGGCCCGGTCCTGGGCGTCCTCCGCGGCCTCGAACTGCGCCTGCAGGTCCGCGAACAGCTGCTGCCACCGCATGCGCACAGCCTAGATCGTGCAGATGCTTGCGTTTACTTGCGTTTGATTGCTTTAGTGGCGCGACGTCAACAGGTGGAAGGTGGCTCATGTCGGTGCGGCGACTGCTCGGGACGGCCCTCTGCATGGCCGGGATCGCCGCCGTCCTCGTGCTCCTCGCCCCGGTGCCGCCCACCTCGGTCAGCGCCGTCGCCGCAGCGCAGCGCACCGCCGACACCGCCGGGGCCGACGCCCTGGTGGTGCACCTGGTCGGGTTGCTCGCCTGGGTGGTGTGGGGCTGGGGCGCGCTCGGCCTGGCGCTGACCGCCACCGCGGCGCTGCCCGGGGCCGCCGGCGCGCTCGCCGCCGGCGCACTCCGCGGGCTGCTGCCCTCCGGTGCCCGGCGGGCCGCCGCGCTCGCGCTGGGCATCGGGCTCGGCATCGCACCGCCGGTGCTGGGCGCCGCGGCGCCCGGGCTGCCCCTCACCTCGGCGGCCGCCGCGACCGACCCGGGGGTCACCGCCGCACTCCCCGGGCAGGCCGTGCCCGACTGGCCGGCACCGGTGGCGCCCACCGCGCCGGACGGCGACCCGCGCAACGCCCTCCCCGACTGGCCGGAGGGGCCCGCCGCCGGCGAGCACGTCGTGGTGCGCGGCGACTGCCTCTGGACCATCGCCGCCGGCCACCTGGCGCGCACCCGCGGGGCGCAGCCCTCCACCGCCGAGATCGCCACCGCCGTCACCGCCTGGTGGCACGCCAACGCCGAGGTGATCGGCCCCGACCCCGACCTGCTGCTGCCCGGCCAGGTGCTCCGACCACCTGCCCGGCCGTGATCCGACCGTCCCCCACCGCCGTCCCCGGGAGCCCTCGATGACCGCACCGTCCCGCACCGTCCCCCCTGCACCTCCGGCCCTGCGGGTGACGGTCGTCCCCACGCCGCAGCCGCCGGGCGAGCTCCGGCCGGCGCTGCGCCTGGTGCACCCGGAGCAGCCACTCCCCCGGCCGGTCCCGCGCCCGGGCCCGCGGCTGCGCGACGTGGCCGGCCTCCCGCTGGACGAGTTCGGACCGGTCCTGACCGGGCGGGCCGACCTCCCGCCCGCGGCCGCGGCGGCCCGGCGGCTGGTGACCACCGCGCTGGAGGCCCTCGTCGGCCGTCGCCCGCTGACCCAGGTGCAGCCGCTCGCCTCGACCGGGGTCTACGCCGCGCTGTCGTCCCGTCGCCCGCCGCGGTGGTGCACCGAGGGGAGCGCACCGGTCGTGGTCGGGCCGGTGCGCGTCTGCGAGCCGGTCGACGGCGTGGCGGAGGTCAGCGCCGTCGTCCACCGCGCGGGGCGGGCGCACGCCGTCGCCGCCCGGCTGGAGGGCATGGACGGCCGCTGGCGCTGCACCGCGCTGCAGATCGGCTGACCGGTCGCCCGCTCAGGCGGGCAGGGTCACCAGCGTGCGCCCGTCGCCGCCGACGATCTCCAGCCGGGCCAGCTGCTCGGGTGCGAGCGCGACCGTGCCGGTCCACGAGTGGTCGCCCTCGTCGGTGACCCAGCTGCGGGTGCGGTGCCGCTCGCCGTCCTGGCCCACGGCCACCAGCCAGCACGTCGCTCCGTGCGGGAGGCCCTCCATGGTCAGCGCGATGCTCGAGCCGTCACCCTCGGGGGCGACCGTCGCCCAGGCGTGGAGGTCGCCCGCGCTGCCCTGCAGCGTCGCCGGTTCCGCGGGCCCCGAGGTCAGCACCACACCGGCACCGATGCCCCCGCCGACCACCACCGCCGCCGCGACGGCCCCGGCGAGCAACCTGCGGTGGCGCAGGCGGACCGGCCGGACGGGGACCGCCGAGCGGCGCAACCGCTGGAAGGAGACCTCGCTGGGGACGGGGTCCTCCGGGTGCGCGTCCCCGGGCCGGATCGTGGCCAGCAACGGCGGCAGGCCGCCGAGCTCGTCCAGGGTCCGGCTGCACACGGGGCAGCCGCGCAGGTGGGCCGCCATGCCCATCCGCTCGTCGGGTTCCAGGGCGTCGAGCAGGTAGGCGCCGACGTCGACCTCCCGCGGGCAGCTCACGTCGTGACCCCCCGCTCCTCCAGGACGAGCTTCAGCGCCCTGAGGGCGTAGAAGACGCGGGACTTCACCGTCCCGGGCGGCACGCCCAGGACGACGGCCGCCTCGGCGACGGTACGACCGGCGTAGTAGGTGTGCAGCAGCACCTCCCGGTGCGCCGGGGTCAGCGCGGAGAGCGCGTCGGCGACCAGCCAGCGATCCAGGGCGGTGTCCATGCCGTCGTCCGCGACCAGGTGCGGCAGGACGGCGTCGTCGACCTCGGCGGGACGGGCGAGGCGCGCCCGGTGGCGGTCGATGACCAGCCGGCGGGCCACCGTGAACAGCCACGGCCGGAGCGGTCCGCGAGCCGGGTCCATCACCTCCGGGTGCCGCCAGGCCTGCAGCAGCGTCTCCTGCACCACGTCCTCCGCGGCACCGCGGTCACCGCCGTTGAGCCGGATGACGAACCCCAGCAGCGGTCCGGCGTGCTCGTCCCAGAGCCGGCGCAGGAGCACCTCGTCGGCCGCCTCCGGCATCCTGGATCGGCTCACCCCGAGGAGCATCCGGCTCACCGCCGTCGCTGTCGATACCGCGGCGCGCGGCTGCCGGCCCCAGCGAGACCCGGCGCTCCCGCGGCCACCGGACGCGCCGACGTCGCGGTCGGAGCCGGTCGTCGTCCGCACCGTGGTCACGTCCTCGGAAACGTACGACCTCGGCCGGCGGTTCAGCGTGCGCCCGACCGGGTGAACCGTCCCCGCCGTCGCCCCGTGCTCCCTGGCAGACCGGACCGAGGCCGGACGCACGGCGGAGGACAGGCGGCCTCCCGGACCCGAGGGGTGGTGGGCGCCCGGTGGTGCGGCAGGACGAGCGGGCGCCGTTCCGGACGGCGCTGCAGCGGGCCGGCGAGGCCGCGCACCCCCGCGGGGAGTACGTCGGCCAGGAGAGCTTCATGCGCGCGGGCGAGATCCGGGCCCTGGCCCGCCGCGCCGGCATCGGCCCCGGCGTCTCGGTGCTCGACCTCTGCTGCGGGGTCGCCGGCCCGGGCCGGATGATCACCGCGGAGCTGGGGTGCCGCTACCTGGGCCTGGACAGCTCCGCGAGCGCCGTGCAGATCGCCCGCGGACTGGCCGGCAGCCTGCCGTGCCGCTTCGAGCAGGCGCACGTCCCGCCGCTGCCCGACGGCCGCTTCGACGTCGTGCTGCTCCTGGAGACGATGCTGGCCTTCCCCGACAAGGCGGCCCTGGTCGAGGCGGTCGCCGGCGTCCTGCCCGTGGGGGGCCGCTTGGCCTGCACCCTCGAGGAGGGGCCGCCGCTCACCGCCGGCGAGCGCGCCCGGATGCCCGACGCCGACACCGTGTGGCTGATCCCGCTCGCCGCGCTGACCGGCCTGCTGCGCGAGGCCGGCCTGACCGTGACCTGGCAGGAGGAGCGGACCGCGGCCCACCACGCGACGGCGACGGCGCTGCTGCGGTCCTACCAGGCGGACGCAGCCGGGATCTCGGCGGTGATCGGCGCCGCCGCCCTGACCGACCTGCTCCGCGCCCACCGGTCGTGGAGCGACTGGCTGGGGTCCGGGCGGGTGCGCAAGTTCGCGCTGGTGGCGGAGAAACGATGACCTACCCCTACACCCGCTACCTGGCGGCCAAGAGGACCGTGGACGACCGCGCCCTCAACCACCGGGTGCTGGCGGACCTCCGCGGCCTGCTGCCGCCGGACGGCTGCCGTGTCCTGGAGATCGGCGCCGGCCTCGGGACGATGGTGGCCCGCCTGCTCGAGTGGCAGGTCCTCAGCGCCGGCGAGTACGTGCTGCTGGACGTCGACCGGCGGTTGCTCCGGGACTCGCGCACCTGGCTCTGCGACTGGGCCGGCGAGCGCGGCATCGCCACCGAGCTCCTCCCCGACGGGGTGCGCCTCGGCGAGCTGCGGGTGCGGCTGGTCGAGGCCGAGCTCGGCGACCACCTGGCCTCCGGTCGCGGGGAACCGGCCGACCTGCTGATCGCCAACGCCTTCCTGGACCTGGTGGACGTGCCGGCCGTCCTGCCCGGGCTCCTCCGGCTGCTGGCACCGGGGGGCGCCTACTGGTTCACCGTCAACTACGACGGCGAGAGCGACTTCCAGCCCGGCCACCCGGCGGACGAGGACGTCCTGGCCGCCTACCACCGGACCATGGACGAGCGCGTCCGCTTCGGACGCCCCGCCGGGGAGAGCCGGACGGGCCGCCACCTCTTCCACCACCTGCGGGCCGCCGGCGCGCCGGCCTCCTCGGTGGGGGCCTCCGACTGGGTCGTGCACCCCGACCCGGACGGCGCGTACCCGGACGACGAGGCGTTCTTCGTGGAGGCGATCCTGCATACGGTGGAGGACGCCCTGGCCGGCCCCGCCGCGCCGCCCGGCCTCGCCGGCTGGCTCGCGGCCCGCCGCGGCCAGCTCGCCGGGGGCGAGCTGGTCTACCTGGCGCACCAGCTCGACCTCGCCGGGCGGGCCCCCTCCCGGCCGGCCGGCCCCGGCTGAACCACCGCGCGCCCGGAGCCGTGCTCCCCGGCAGAGGCCGCCCTGGACCGTCACGGAGGTGCGATGCGCGCTCCCCGGTTCGAGATGGTCCTGGGCGCGCTGGGCACCGCCGCCCTGCTCGGCGTCCTGTCGCTGACCGTCGGGCTGGACGCCGCGGGCTGGTCGGTGGGGCTCGCCTCCGGCTGGGCCGCGACCGCGCTGCTGGTCGTCGGCCGGGCCCGCCGCGGCGAGCCGGTCCTCCCGCCGGACCGGGTGACCCTGGGCCGGGCGCTGCTGACCGCCGGGGTCGCCGGTCTCGTCGCGGACTCCGCGGACCGGCCACTGCCGGCCACCGCGGTCGTCGTCCTCTCCTCCGTCGCGCTGGTGCTCGACAACGTGGACGGCCGGGTGGCCCGCCGCACCGGGACCGTCACGCCCTTCGGGGCCCGGCTGGACGGCGAGATCGACGCCTTCCTCATCCTCGTCCTGAGCGTGGCGGTCGCCCGGGACCACGGCGCCTGGGTCCTGGCGATCGGCGCCGCCCGGTACGTGTTCCTGGTGGCGGGCTGGGCCCTCCCGTGGCTGGCCGCGCCGCTGCCGCCCCGGTACTGGGGCAAGGTCGTCGCCGCCGTCGCGGGCGTCGTCCTCACCGTCGCGGTCTCCGGCGTCCTGCCCCGCCCGGTCGGCACGGCGGCGGTCGGGGTGGCGCTGCTGCTCCTCGTCGAGTCGTTCGGCCGCAGCGTCGTCTGCCTGTACCGCACCGGCGCGGGACCGCGTACCCGGCGGGCGGTGCGGTTCGCCACCGCGCTGGTCGCGGCGGCGGTGGTGTGGGCGGTCCTCGTCGCGCCCCCTCGGCTGGACCAGCTGACCGCGGCGTCCTTCGCGCGCATCCCGCTGGAAGGGCTCGCCCTGGTGGCCCTCGCTCTCGTGCTGCCCCCGCGCCCCCGACGGGTCGTGGCGGCGGTGGCGGGCGCGGTGCTCGCCGGCCTGGCGATCGTCAAGCTGCTCGACGCCGGCTTCACCGCCCAGCTCGGCCGGCCGTTCAACCCGGTGCTCGACCGGGGCGCGTTCCTGCCGGCGATCGAGGTGGTGCAGGACTCGGTCGGGGAGTCGGCGACCCTGGGCGTCCTCGTCCTGGCCGCGCTCGCCGTCGTGCTGCTCGTCGCGCTCGTCGTCGGGTCGACGATCCGCCTGACCAGCGGCGCCGCCCGGCACCGGAGCCGATCGGTCCGGGGCCTCGCCGCCCTCGGCCTGGCGTGGGCGGTCTGCGCCGCGCTGTCGCTGCAGCTCACCCCCGCCGGCCCCGTCGCATCGGCCAGCGCGGCCGGGCTGGCCCTCGCGCACAGCCGTGACGTCGGGGACGCCCTCGCCGACCAGGAGCGCTTCGACACCGCGGTCCGCTCCGCCGATCCGCGCACCGGTCCGGCGAGCGGGTCGGGGGTGCTCGCCGCGCTGCGCGGCAAGGACGTCGTCATCGCCTTCGTCGAGAGCTACGGCCGGGTCGCCGTCGAGGACCCCGTCATCGCTCCCGGTGTCACGTCCGTGCTGCGCAGCGGCACGACCAGGCTGGAGCGCGCCGGGTTCGAGGCGCGCAGCGCCTTCCTCGACTCGCCGACCTACGGCGGCTACAGCTGGCTCGCCCACGCGACCCTGCAGTCGGGGCTGTGGATCGACGGCCAGCCGCGCTACGACCGGCTCCTGGACAGCGACCGGCGCACGCTCACCAGCGTCTTCTCGGCGGCCGGCTGGCGGACCGTCGCCGTCAACCCGGCCAACGACGCACCGTGGCCGGAGGGCGCGTCGTTCTACCGCTACGACCGCGTCTACGACCGGCACGGCCTGGGCTACCAGGGCCCCGGCTTCAGCTGGGCGACGATGCCCGACCAGTACACCCTCGCCGCCTTCGAGCGGCTCGAGCTGTTCGCGGGGCACCCCCCGGTGATGGCCCAGGTCGACCTCGTCTCCTCCCACCAGCCGTGGACCCCCCAGCCCACGATGGTGCCCTGGGACGAGGTCGGCGACGGCTCCGTCTTCGCCGCCATGGCCACGCAGGGTCCCTCGCCGGAGGAGGCCTGGCGCGACCCCGAGACCGTCCGCCGGCTCTACGCCCAGTCGATCGGGTACGCCCTGGAGGCGCTCATCTCCTGGGTGGTCCGCCTGGACGACGACGACCTCGTCCTCGTCGTCGTCGGTGACCACCAGCCCGTGACGGTGGTGAGCGGCCCCGACGCGGACCGCCAGGTGCCCGTCTCCTTCGTGACCTCGGACCCGGCGGTGCTGCGGAGCATCTCCGCCTGGGACTGGCACGCCGGGCTGCTGCCCGGCCCCACCGCGCCGGTGTGGCCCATGGACGCCTTCCGCGACCGGTTCCTGGACGCGTTCGACGCTGCGCCGGCCGTCCGCGCCGAGGGGCCGGTGCGGTGAGCGGCCCGGCAGCGCCGGCGCGGGCCTTCTGGCTGCGCGGGCCGGGCGCCGGGGAGATCCGGGCGGTCCGGCTGCGGGATCCGGGCCCGGACGACGTCGTGGTGCGCGCGCTGCACTCGGGGATCAGCCGGGGCACGGAGACCCTCGTCTTCCGCGGCGAGGTCCCCGAGCACCAGCGCGAGGCCATGCGGGCGCCCTTCCAGGTCGGGGACTTCCCCGGGCCGGTGCAGTACGGGTACCTGAGCGTGGGGGTGGTCGAGCACGGCCCCGCCGCGCTCGTCGGGCAGACCGTCTTCTGCCTGCACCCGCACCAGACCGTCTACGTCGTCCCCGCCGACGCCGTCGTCCCGGTACCCGACGGCGTCCCGCCCCGGCGCGCCGTGCTGGCCGGCACGGTCGAGACCGCGGTGAACGCGCTCTGGGACGCACCGCCGCTGCTCGGTGACCGGGTCACCGTCGTGGGCGCGGGGATGATCGGGTGCTCCGTCGCGCGGTTGCTGGCGCACTTCCCTTCCACCGAGGTCGAACTGGTCGACGTCGACGAGGCCCGCGCGCCGGTCGCCGAAGCGCTCGGCGTCGCCTTCGCCACGCCGGGCGGCGCCTCGGGCGGGCGCGACGTCGTGGTGCACGCGAGCGCGACCGACGCGGGGCTCCAGCTGTCGATCGACCTGCTCCGGGCCGAGGGCACCGTCCTGGAGCTGAGCTGGTACGGCGACCGGGAGGTGACCCTGTCGCTCGGCGGCGCGTTCCACTCCCGGCGGCTGCAGCTGCGCGGCAGCCAGGTCGGGTCCGTGGCGCCGGCGCGACGGAGCTCGCGGACGTCCCGGGACCGGCTGGCGCTCGCCCTCGACCTGCTGCGGGACGGCTCCTTCGACGCGCTGCTCACCGGCCAGTCGCGGTTCGACGACCTGCCCGACGTGATGGCGCGGCTCGCCGACGGCCGGCTCCCGGCCCTCTGCCACACGATCGCCTACGACGAGGAGTGAGCGCGTGTTCGGTGTGACGGTCCGCGACCACATGATGATCGCCCACAGCTTCACCGGCGAGGTGTTCGGCCCGGCTCAGCGGCTGCACGGCGCCACGTACGTCGTGGACGCGACCGTGCGCCGGGCCGAGCTCGACGACGACGGGGTGGTCGTGGACATCGGTGCGGCCGCCGGGCTGCTGCACGAGGTGCTCGGCGAGCTGACCTATCGCAACCTCGACGAGGACCCCGCGCTGGCCGGCACGAACACCACGACGGAGGCGCTGGCCCGCGTGATCGCCGATCGCCTGGCGGAGCGCATCCACCAGGGCGCGCTCGGTCCGGGCGGGCAGGGGCTGGCGGACCTGGCGGTCACGCTCCACGAGTCGCACATCGCGTGGGCGACCTACGACCGCCCCCTGTGACGCACGTCCGCGTCGTCGTGCCGGCGGGGATCGACGACCCCGCCCGGGTCAGCGGCGGCAACCGCTACGACCGCGCGGTCTGCGACGACCTCCGGAGAGCGGGGTGGCGGGTCACCGAGATCGCCGCCGAGGGGGCGTGGCCGCGGCCCGGCCCGCCCGCGCTGGACGCCCTCGCGGGCGCGCTGGACGCGCTGCCGGACGACGCCCTCGTCCTCGCCGACGGGCTGGTCGCCTCCGCCGCGCGGACCGTGCTCGTGCCCCGGTCGCGCCGGCTCCGGCTCGTCGTGCTGGTGCACATGGTCTTCGGCGGCGACGCCGTCGGGGCCGACGACGAGGGGGCGGTGCTCGCCGCCGCCCGGGCCGTGGTCACCACCAGCCACTGGACCCGTGGTCGTCTGCTGGACCGGTACGGCCTGCCGGCGGCCGGCGTGCACGTCGCCCAGCCCGGCACGGGGCCGGCGCCCGTGAGCCCCCGGTCGGCCGGCGGCGGACGGCTGCTGTGCGTCGGGACGCTGGCTCCGGTGAAGGGCCAGGACCTGCTGCTCGCGGCCCTCGCGGACGTCGCCGCGCTGCCCTGGCGCTGCACGCTGGTCGGCTCCCGGGACCGGCACCCGCGCTTCGCCGCCTCGCTGGAGCGCCGGGCCGCGGCCACCGGGATCGGCGACCGGGTCCGGATCACCGGCGTCCGCACCGGGGAGGCGCTCCGACGCCGGTACCAGGAGGCCGACCTGCTCGTCGTCCCCTCCCGGGCGGAGACCTACGGCATGGTGGTCACCGAGGCGCTGGCCGCCGCGCTCCCCGTGCTCGCCACCCGGGTCGGCGGTCTGCCGGAGTCCGTCGGGCGGACCGCCGCGGGCCCACCCGGTCTCCTCGTGCCCCCGGCGGACCCCGCAGCCCTCGGCGCCGCCCTCGCGCGCTGGCTCAGCGACCGCGGGCTCCGCGACCGCCTCCGGGACGCCGCCCTGCTCCGGAGGGCGGAGCTGCCGGGCTGGCCGGCGACGGGGGCGCGCATCCGCGAGGTCCTGGGGGCGGCCGGTGCTGAACCGGCTGCGCCCGCGGTCCGTGTGGACCGGTGAGACGGACGGAGGCCGAGGGGTGAGCGGACGCGCGTGGGCGAGGGCACGCGTCCTCGGCGGCGTCCTCGTCCTTGCCTTCCTGGTCTGGCGGTTGGGCGCGGATCCGTTCCTGGACGGCGTGCGCGGGCTCGGCCCGGGGGCGTTGCTGGCCGCGGTCGCCATCGGCGCCGCGACGACGGTCTGCTCGGCCTGGCGCTGGCGCGCCGTGGCCGCGGCCCTCGGGGTCGGGTTGCCGATGCGCGCGGCGGTCGCCGCCTACTACCGGGGGCAGTTGCTCAACAGCCTGCTGCCCGGCGGCGTGGTCGGGGACGTCTACCGCGGCGTGCGGCACGGGACCGACGTCGGCGACCTGGGCCGCGCGCTGCGCGCCGTGGTCTGGGAGCGGGTCGCCGGCCAGGTGGTCCAGGCCGCGATGGCGCTGGCGGTGCTGACGACGTTCCCCTCGCCGCTGCGAGGGTGGGCCCTCGCGCTGGCCGCCGCCGGCGCCGTGGCCGCGGGCGTCCTGCTGGTCACCGGCCGCGGCCTGTCGCGGCGGGGTCCGGCCCGCCTGGCCCGGGTGGCCCGCGCGGTGGCGGTCGAGGCCCGCACAGCGCTGCTGCAGCCCTCGACCTGGCCGCCGGTCCTGGTCGCCTCCGTCCTCGCGGTGCTCGGCTACCTCGGCACCTTCCTGCTGGCCGCCCACGCCGCCGGCGTCCCCGTTGCGCCGCAGCAGCTGCTCCCGCTGGCCCTCGTCGTCCTGCTCGCCGCGGCGATCCCGGTCAACGTCGGGGGCTGGGGACCGCGGGAGGGCGTGGCCGCGTGGGTCTTCGCCACGGCCGGGTGGGGCGCCGGTGCCGGCGCGAGCGTCGCCACCGCCTTCGGCGTCCTGATCCTGGTGTCCGTGCTCCCCGGCCTCGTGGTCCTCGTCGCCGACCGGAGACACCCGCCCCGGCCACCCGTCGCCCGGGCGGCGGCGCGCCGGCCGGGGAGCGACCACCTGCACGACGAGGCTCGAGAGGACGGTGCCCTGCATGGCTGACCGGCCCTACACCTTGCTCAGCTGCGGCATGTCGATCGACGGCTACCTGGACAGCACGGACGCCACCAGGTTGCACCTGTCCAACGACGCCGACTTCGACAGGGTCGACGCGGAGCGCGCCCGCTGCGACGCGATCCTCGTCGGCGCCGCCACGGTCCGGAACGACAACCCCCGCCTGCTGGTCCGGTCGGCCGCCCGGCGCGCCGAACGGGTGGGGCGGGGGCTCCCCGCGTCCCCGGCCAAGGTGACGCTCACCCGGCGCGGGGAGCTCGCCGCGTCGGCCGCCTTCTTCACCACGGGGGACTCCGAGAAGCTCGTCTACTGCCCCACCGGGGCGGCCGGGAACGTCCGGCTCCGGCTGGGGGAGCTCGCGACCGTCGTCGACACGGGCGAGGCGGTGGACGTGGACCCGGCGGCCGTGCTGGAGGACCTCTCCGCCCGCGGCGTCGACCGGGTGATGGTCGAGGGCGGCGGGACGGTCCTCACCCAGTTCCTGACCGCCGGCCTGGCCGACGAGCTGCACCTCGTGGTGGCGCCGTTGTTCGTCGGCGACTCCCGCGCGCCGCGGCTGGTCGGTGACGGGTGCTTCCCCTGGCGGGCCCACCGCCGGGCGGCCCTGGCCGGGGTCCGGCAGATCGGCGACGTGGCGCTGCTCCGGTACGCGCTCTCCGACCGCTTCTGCACCGAGCACGTCACCGGTGAGGACCGATGACACCCGGCCTGCCCGCCGCGGAGATCCGCACCGAGGTCCGGGTCCCGCTCCGCTTCCCCGACGGCTACGCGACCACGGCCGTGGTCAGCAGCTTCCGCGGCCTCGTCGACGGCCGCGAGCACCTGGCTCTCGGGCTGGGCCAACCCGCGGCCGTCCCGCTGGTCCGCCTGCACAGCGAGTGCCTGACCGGGGACGTCTTCGGCAGCCAGCGCTGCGACTGCGGGCCCCAGCTGCGGGAGGCGGTCGAGCGGATCACGGCGGCCGGCGGGTACCTCCTCTACCTCCGCCAGGAGGGGCGGGGCATCGGCCTCTACGACAAGCTCGACGCCTACGCGCTTCAGGACACCGGTCTCGACACGTACGAGGCCAACGTCGCCCTCGGGCACGACCCGGACGAACGGGACTACACGGCCGCCGCACAGATGCTGCGCGCCCTGGGCGTGCCCGCGCTGTCCCTGCTGAGCAACAACCCGGACAAGGCGGCCCAGCTGACCCGCCTCGGGCTCACCCTTGCGGAACGGGTCCCGACCGGGGTGCACGTCTCCCCCGCGAACGTGACCTACCTGTCCGCGAAGGCCCGGTGGGGCCACGACGGCCTGCACCGGGCCGCGCTCCTCGCCGGTGGGACGCCCGGGATGCCGGCCGGGTGACCGCGGCACGACGACGCCCCGCCGACCGGCTGGTCGGCGGGGCGAGGTCCTTCGTCAGCTGCCGGCCGCCCCGTGGCACTGCTTGTACTTCCGGCCCGACCCGCACGGGCAGGGGGCGTTGCGCGGGGTCTCCTTGGTGCCGGTGACCGTCGCAGTCTTGGCGGCCTTCGCCCGGCCGCTCTCGGCCGGGGAGGCATCGAGGCTGGGCGCGGAGTAGGTGAGGTTCTCCGGTGCGCGGCGCGGCTCGTCGAGCCCCTCGACCGTGAGCTCCGGGGCGGGCTTCTCCGCCACCGGCTCCTCGGCCACCGGCTCCTCGGCCACCGGCTGCTCGGCCGTGGGGGCCGCGGGAGCCGGCGCCTCGGCCGCGGGGGCGGTGGGGGCTGCCTCCGCGACGGGGGCTGCCGCGGCCACCGGCGCCTCGGGGGCGGGGGCGGGAGCGGAGCGGCGGGCGGTCGCGGCCGCCGCCGTGCCGGCCGCGGCCCGCGCCGCGGCTGCCTGGCGCGCGAGCACCTTGGCCGTGCCCTCCTGCGCGGCGGCCAGGGCCTTCGCCTCGGCCTCGGCCTGCTTGGCCTTGGCCTCCGCCTCCTGCTGGTCCTTGGTCTTCACCTCGAGGTTGAACAGGAAGCCGACGGACTCCTCCTTGATGCCGTCGAGCATCGCCACGAACATGTCGTAGCCCTCGCGCTGGTACTCCACGACCGGGTCGCGGTTGGCCATCGCGCGCAGGTGGATCCCGGCCCGCAGGTAGTCCATCTCGTAGAGGTGCTCGCGCCACTTGCGGTCGAGCACGCTGAGCAGCACCCGCCGCTCCAGCTCGCGCATGACCTCCGAGCCCAGCGCCGCCTCCCGCTCCTCGTAGGCGCGGTGGACGTCGTCGAGCATCGCGCTCTTGAGGTCCTCGGCGGAGAGGTCGGACTGCTCGCCGCCGGCCGTCTGCTCGACGATCTCCTCGACGGTGATCCCGACCGGGTAGAGCGCCTTGAGCCCGGTCCACAGCTGGTCGAGGTCCCAGTCCTCGGCGTACCCGGTCTCGGTGGCGCCGTCCACGTAGGCGGAGACGACGTCGTCCACCATGGAGGCCACCTGCTCGTGCAGGTCCGCGCCCTCCAGCACCTTGCGCCGCTCGTCGTAGATGACGGTGCGCTGGCGGTTGAGCACCTCGTCGTACTTGAGGACGTTCTTGCGGACCTCGAAGTTCTGCTGCTCCACCTGGGTCTGCGCCGAGAGGATCGCCCGGCTCACCATCTTGGACTCGATCGGCTGGTCGTCGGGCACCCGGAGGGTGTTCATCATCGACTCGAGCATCGGGCCGTTGAAGCGGCGCATGAGGTCGTCGCCCAGGGACAGGTAGAACCGCGACTCCCCCGGATCGCCCTGCCGGCCGGAGCGGCCGCGCAGCTGGTTGTCGATGCGCCGGCTCTCGTGCCGCTCGGTGCCGAGGACGTACAGCCCACCGGCCTCGGTGACCTCCTCGTGCTCGGCCTTGACCTGCGCCTTGGCCGCGTCGAGCGCCTCGTCCCAGGCGGCCTCGTACTCCTCCGGCGTCTCCGTCGGGGAGAGCCCGCGGGCCCGCAGGGCCTCGTCGGCGATGAACTCGGCGTTCCCGCCGAGCTGGATGTCGGTGCCCCGGCCGGCCATGTTGGTGGCCACCGTGACCGCGCCCGGGCGGCCGGCCTGGGCGATGATCGCCGCCTCACGGGCGTGGTTCTTGGCGTTGAGGACCTCGTGCGGGATGCCGCGCCGCAGCAGGAACTTCGAGAGGACCTCGGACTTCTCGACGCTCGCGGTGCCGACCAGCACCGGCTGGCCGGCCTCGTGCCGCTCGGCGATGTCGTCGACGACGGCCTCGAACTTGGCCTTCTCCGTCTTGTAGATGACGTCGGCGCGGTCCGCGCGCACCATCGGCCGGTTCGTGGGGATCGGCACGACACCCAGGGCGTAGGTCTGGGAGAGCTCGGCGGCCTCGGTCTGGGCCGTGCCGGTCATCCCGGAGAGCTTCTCGTAGAGCCGGAAGTAGTTCTGGAGGGTGATCGTGGCGAGCGTCTGGTTCTCGTCCTTGATCTTCACCTTCTCCTTGGCCTCGATGGCCTGGTGCATGCCCTCGTTGTAACGGCGGCCGGCCAGCACGCGGCCGGTGAACTCGTCGACGATGAGGACCTCGCCGTTGCTGACGATGTACTGCTGGTCCTTCTTGAACAGCTCCTTGGCCTTGAGCGCGTTGTTGAGGTAGCTGATCAGCGGGGTGTTCGCCGCCTCGTACAGGTTGTCGATGCCGAGCTGGTCCTCGACGAACTCGACGCCCTCCTCGGTGACGGCGACGGTGCGCTTGTCCTCCTCCACCTCGTAGTGGACGTCGCGCTTCATCATCGGGACCAGGCGGGCGAACTCGCCATACCACTTGGCGCTGGTCTCGGCCGGGCCGCTGATGATCAGCGGGGTGCGGGCCTCGTCGATGAGGATCGAGTCGACCTCGTCGACGATCGCGTAGTGGTGCCCGCGCTGGACCAGATCGGCCTTGCTCCACGCCATGTTGTCGCGCAGGTAGTCGAAACCGAACTCGTTGTTCGTGCCGTAGGTGATGTCGCAGGCGTAGAGCTCGCGCCGCTGGGCCGGGGTCTGGCCGGAGAGGATGCTGCCGACCGACAGCCCGAGGAAGCGGTGCACGCGGCCCATCCACTCGGCGTCGCGCTTGGCCAGGTAGTCGTTGACCGTGACCACGTGCACGCCCTTGCCGGACAGCGCGTTGAGGTAGGCAGGGAGGACGCCGGTGAGCGTCTTCCCCTCACCGGTGCGCATCTCGGCGATGTTGCCCAAGTGAAGCGCCGCGCCGCCCATCAGCTGCACGCGGAAGTGCCGCTGCCCCAGGGTGCGGGTGGCCGCCTCCCGGACGACGGCGAACGCCTCGGGCAGGAGCGCGTCGAGGGACTCGCCCTCGGCGTGGCGCTCCTTGAACTCGTCGGTCTTGGCCCGCAGCTCCGCGTCGGAGAGGTCGGTGTAGTCGTCGGCGAGCGACTCCACCGCGTCGGCGATTCTGCCGAGGCGTCGGACGAGCTTGCCCTCACCGGCACGGAGGATCTTCGAGAACAGCACGACCCCAGCGTAGGCGGCCCGGCCCCGGCTGCGGACGCGGCGACCGCCCGGGGCACCACGCGTCCCATCCGTACGCTGCAGCGATGGCACGCGATCCGTCCGACCCGGGCCCTGGGCTGCTCGAGTTCCTCACCGAGCGGCACCTGGCGACGCTGACCACCCTGCGTCCCGACGGCACGCCGCACGTCGTCCCGGTCGGGGTCACCTACGACGCGCCGACCAGGACCGCCCGGGTGATCACCTCCGGCACCTCCGCCAAGGCCCGGCACGTCCGGGAGGGGCAGGCGCGGGTCGCCGTCTGCCAGGTCGACGGGCGCCGCTGGACCACCCTCGAGGGGACGGCGGTGGTGCGCGAGGACGCCGCCTCGGTGGCCGACGCGGTCGAGCGGTACGCGCGGCGGTACCGCCCGCCGCGGGAGAACCCGGCCCGCGTCGTCATCGAGATCTCGGTGGACCGGATCCTGGGCAACGCGTGACGATGCCCACATGACGTGGGATCCGCGGACCCGGCCGGAGGCTCACCGCGAGCCTGCGAGTGGTGAGTGGGCCGGGGTCCTCTCGCTCGTCGACGAGACGGTGCGCACCGAGCGGCTGGTGCTGCGCCCCTACCGGTCCTCCGACGTCGACGCGGTGCACCGGGCCTCGCAGGACCCCGAGACCCAGCGCTGGATCTCGACGATCCCGGTGCCCTACACGCGCGAGGACGCCCGCCACTACGTGGAGGAGGTGGCCATGCGCGAGCGGACGGACGGCACGGGGCTCTCCGCCGTCGTCGAGGCCGACGGCGAGCTGGCCGGCACCGCCGGGCTGTACCTGCGCCCCGGGCGCCTCGGCCCGGAGATCGGCTACACGATCGCACCGTGGGCGCGCGGCCACGGCTACGCCGCGGAGGCCGCGCACGCGCTCGCCGAGTGGGCCCTCGGGCTCGGCGCGCCCCGGGTGCACCTGTTCGTCGACGTGGGGAACCTCGCGTCGCGGGTCGTCGCCCGCCGTGCGGGGTTCCGCGAGGAGGGCGTGGTCCGGGGCTGCCTGGACCAGCGTGACGGCAGCCGGAGCGACGCGGTGCTGTTCGGCCGGCTCGCCGGCGACTGAGCGGGGCACGGCCAGGGGCCGCGCCCCGCCCGGTCAGACGTTCGCCGGCTGCGGCGCGGCGCTGGGCGCCGAGGCCGGGGAGGCGCCGTCCTGCGACACGGGGGCGAGGCGGATGAGCCCGTAGTCGTAGGCGTGCCGGCGGTAGACGACCGTCGGCTGGCCGGTGTCGGCGCACTGGAACAGGAAGAAGTCGTGGCCGACCAGCTCCATCTCGTGGAGGGCCTGGTCGACGGTCATCGGCGTCGCCGGGTGGTGTTTCTCCCGCACGATCTGGCCGGGCAGGTGCTCGTCGAGGTCGGTGACGTGCGGCCCGGTGGCCAGTTCGCGGTCGAGCTCCAGCTGCTGCTCGATGGTGAGCTCGGGGTGGCCGGTGTCCGGCGCGGCGCCGGTCAGGCGCACGCTGTCGGGGGTCCGCCGGCCGTGGTGCACCCGGCGGCGGTCCGCCGCCCGGCGCAGCCTGTTGTCCAGCTTTCCGCAGGCCAGGTCGAGCGCCGCGTAGAAGTCCGGGCCCGCGGCCTCGGCGCGGACCACCGGGCCCTTGCCGCGCAGGGTGATCTCCACGCGCTGGCAGCTGGCCGACTGGCGGGGGTTCTTCTCGTGGAAGAGCTCGACGTCGATGCGGGACAGCTTGGCGTCGAACCGCTCCAGCTGACCGACCTTGTCCTCGACGTGTTGGCGGTAGTGCTCAGGGACCTCGACGTTGCGACCACGGACCACGATCTCCATGAGACCTCCCGGTGGGGGACGGGGATTGGTCGCTTCGACGCTAGTCCCTCCCCTGGGACCGCGACAGTCGATCGAGGTCGTGGTGGAGGACGGTCCCGGACCGGTACCGGGCCCTCCCGGTGGCGCCCCGCGCGGGCCCGGCGGGGGCCCGCGGGGTGGCGGCCACGACCGCCGCCACGACCGTGCCCGAGGCCCCGGGAGCGGTGTCCAGGGCCCGCGCCGCCTCGGTCAGCGTGGCCCCCGTGGTGACCACGTCGTCGACCAGGACCAGCACCGCACCGGGCGGGCGTCGGGCACCGGTCACCTCGAACGTGCCGGCGAGGTTGGCCCGCCGCTCGACCGCGGAGAGCCCCGAGGAGTCGCGGACCCGGCCGCGCCGGCGCAGCGCCCGGCACTCGCCGGCCGCCAGGCCGGCCGCCCGCAGCTCGGCCACGGCCCGGCCGGTCAGCTCGCGCACGTGGTCCCGGCCCCGGCTCCGGAGGGCGTCGCGGGACGCGGGGACCGGCACCAGCAGGAGCGGCGGCTCGCCGTCCACCCCGAGCCGGACGGCGGCGACGGCGAGGGCGAGCGCGGCACCCAGCGGCACCGCGAGCTCCGCCCGCCCGTGCTCCTTGAAGGCGTTGACCACCGGGCGCACCGGGCCGGCGTAGGCGGCGGCCGCCACGGTGGGCGGGAAGCCCGCCGGGAAGCGCCGGGGCGAGGCCAGGTGCGGCGCGGCCAGCAGCCGGGCGCAGCCGGGGCAGAGGACCGCGCCGGGGAGCCCGCACCCGGCGCAGCAGCGGGGCAGCACCAGGTCGGCCAGCGCCGCCCCCACCCTGCCGATCGTCGCGCTGAGCACCACGGCAGCCTATGGCCCCGTCCCGAGGCTCGGGTCGAGCGTGCGAGGCCTGAGGAAGACGGGGCCTCCTCCTGTGGACGGCGCCCGGCTCAGGACGGGTAGAAGGGCGCCGTCCCCCGCAGCGGCTCGGCGCCGGGGACCAGCGTCACCCACCGGCCTCCGGACAGCTGCCAGACGGTGCCGCCGGCGCTCACCAGCGGCTGCCGCGAGGGGGCGACCGCCAGCGCGGTCGGCTGGCTGGGCAGCCCGGACGTGGAGACCGGGGCCAGGCCCCAGCCGTCGACCCCGACGGTGTACGGGACGATCCGGTCCTCGCCCGCGTCCCCCGCGAGCACCATGAGGCTGCCGCTGTCCCGCCAGCCGACGTCGATGACGCCGGACAGGGTGGGCGCGACGTCCCGCAGGTCGCGCAGCACCACCGCGCTGTCCCCCTCGGAGCGGACGACGGTGCCGACGTGGAGCCGGCGGCCCTGCGCCCCCTCGACGACGACCGCGGCACGGACGCCGTCGGGCGAGAGCTGCAGCACGTCCGCCCGCCCCAGCCCGGGGAGGGTCGGCGCGGCGACCGGCTGCGGCGGCCCCCCGGCGGGCACCCGGACCAGCTCGGCGCCGTCCCGCACCACCCACGCCTCCGTGCGCGTCGCGGCGACGGTCGGCGCGCTGATCGAGCCCCCGCCGAGCACGGGGGCCAGCTCGCCCCCGTAGGGCCCGGCGAGCAGCTCGGCGCCGGCCTCGTCGCTGCGGACACCGGTGAGGAAGTTGAGCTGGCCGCTGGCCGCCGCGACGGCGGCGCTGTCCAGGTCGTAGCGCCCCTCCCCCGCGGGGCCGGGGACCGCGTCGCCCCGCGGGACCGTGCGGACGGCCCCGGCCTCGACGTAGTGGCCGACCCCGTCGACGGGGACGGCGTCCGGGTCGAAGGAGGCCCAGTCCTCGACGGTCTGCTGCCGGGGCACGCCGCTGGGGGTCACCGGCTCGCCGTCGAGCAGGACGACGACGTTGGTGATCCGCGGCCGGACCAGCTGCTGCAGACTCCAGACCAGCTGCGCGCAGACCTCGGCGAGGATCGGCGCGGGCTCCGCCGGCAGGCCGCTGAGCTCCACGGTGGCGGTCTGCCCCTCGACCGTGACGGTGGAGCCCAGCTCGACCCCGCTGAGGGGGTTGAGGACACCGGCGGCCAGCGGCGCCGACGGCCCCGTGATCAGCCGCTCCACCAGCGCCGTGGGCTGGGACTCCCCGCGGATGAGGTAGCGGGGGTCGGGGACGACGCGCGACGCGGTCGGGTCGAGGAAGTAGGCGTGGATCGGATCGTAGAGCCGCCGGAAGTCGGGCTCGAGCATGATCAGGCCGTCGGGTGGGTTGGTGATCCGCCACTCGCCGTCGACCTGCTGCAGGGTGAAGTCGCGGGTGAAGACGCCCCGCTCGGCGACGGTGAAGACCCCGCGGGGGTCGACCGTCCCGATCAGGTTGGCGGTCACCGTGACCGCACCCTCGTCCGTCGTCACGACGGCGTAGTCGGTGCCGATGACGCTGATCCCGCTGTCGTCGGCCCACGTCTCGGCCGGTCCGGGCGCGAGGTACTGCCGGGCCACCGGGTGGCGGCGCACCGTGCTGGCGGCCGCATCGATGAACTGGCGCACGATCTCCTCGGCGCTGGCCCCGGGCACCGGGGCGACGGGCTCGATGCCGACCGCCTCGGGCACCCGGGCCGGCGCCTGGGTGATCAGGACCGTCGCGGAGTCGGTGGGCACGGTGGAGCAGGAGACGAGCGTCAGCAGCGCGGTGAGCAGCGCCAGGACGACCGCGGGGCGACGGCGGCTCACCGCAGCGCCCCCGGCCGGCGGAGCTTCACCGGCCGCAGCGGCAGCGGCGAGCTGGTCAGGTCGGTGCCGGCCACCAGCGGCAGCGTGAGCCGGAACTGCGCACCGGCGCCGGGCTGGCCCCACACCTGCAGCCAGCCGCCGTGCAGACGGGCGTCCTCGAGGCTGATGGAGAGGCCCAGCCCGCTGCCGCCGACGGTGCGCACGCGGGAGGGGTCGGCGCGCCAAAACCGGTCGAACACGTGCTGCGCCTCCCCCGGGCTGAGGCCGACCCCGTGGTCGCGGACGGTGACCGCGGCCGCCGACCGGTTGGCCGCCAGGGTGATCTCCACCGGGTGCCCGGCCCCGTGCTCGATCGCGTTGCCGACCAGGTTGCGCAGGATCCGCTCCACCCGGCGGACGTCGACCTCCGCCAGGACCGCCTCGTCCGGCCGGGTGACCACGAGGTCGCAGGCGTGCCGCTCGGCCAGGGCGCTCATCCCGTCGACGACCCGGCCGACCAGCGCGCCCATGTCGGCCGGCGCGGAGTCGAGCACGGCGGCGCCGGCGTCGTACCGGCTGATCTCCAGCAGGTCGGTGAGCAGCGCCTCGAAGCGGTCGAGCTCGGCGCTCAGCAGCTCGGCCGAGCGGGCCACGTGCGCGGGGAAGTCGCCCCGGGCCTCGTGCAGCACCTCGGCGGCCATCTGCACGGTGGTCAGCGGCGTGCGCAGCTCGTGGGACACGTCGGAGGTGAACCGCTGCTGCAGCTGCGAGAGGCCCTCGAGCTGGGTGATCTGCCGCTGGAGGCTGTCGGCCATCGCGTTGAAGCTGGTCGCCAGCCGCGCGAGGTCGTCCTCGCCGCGCACCACCATGCGCTCCTCGAGCTGCCCCTCGGCGAGCCGCTGGGCGGTGCCGGCCGCCTGCCGCACCGGGTCCACCACCAGCCGGGTGACCAGGACACCGATGCCGACCACGAGCAGCGTGAGGGCGACCCCGCTGATGAGCACCGTGGTGCGGATCAGGCCGAGGCTCTCCTGCTCCTGCTGGAGCGGGAAGACGTAGTAGAGCTCGATGCGGTCGGGGCCGGTGGCGTCACCGGTGACCGGCGCGCCCACCACCAGGCTCGGCCGGGGGTCGCCGACGTCGCCGGGGACCATGTCGTACTTCGAGGCCTGGTTGCCGGCGTCCACCGCGGCCCGGAGCTCCTCGGGCAGCGCGGCGGTGAGGGGCCGGCGGTTCGTGGCGGGGATCTCGGCCCCGGCGGAGGGCCGGTAGACCATGACGACGTCGAAGTCGCCGGCCGCGCCGCCGCGGTCCAGCAGCTGGTTCACCGTGCGGGCCAGGGTGGCGCGGACGCTCGCGGCGTCGCCGGTCGCGATGCCGGCGACCTCGCTCTGGGCGTACACGACACCGGCCTGGACCTGGTCGATCGCGGCCTGCCGCTTGACGTCGAGCAGCTGGTCCTTGATCTGGCTGAACAGCACCAGGCTGACGATCACCACCACGGTGCCGGCGAGCAGCATGGTGATGGCGCCGATGCGGACCTGCAGCGACGAGCGCCAGGTCTGCGCCGCCCGGGCGCCCAGCTCGTGGAGGGTCCGCCGCGTGCGGCGGCGTGCCCGCCCGGCCCGACGGCGCAGCCCGCGCCCGAGCCGGACGAGCTCGTCGCGGGTGCCCGGCCGGCCACCGGCCCCCTGCGGGGGGCGACCCGCACCCGTGCCCGTCTCGGGGGTCCGGGTGGCGGTCACCGCTCCAGTGTCACCCGGCCGGCGCCCGAAGCGGGGAGCCCGCACAGGGTGGCGCGCGACTCGCCCCCGGTCGCGGTGCCGCGGCTCACGGTGGGCCGGCCTTGTAGCCCACGCCGCGCACGGTGAGCACGACCTCGGGCTTCTCGGGGTCCTTCTCGACCTTGGCGCGCAGCCGCTGCACGTGCACGTTCACCAGGCGGGTGTCGGCGGCGTGCCGGTAGCCCCACACCTGCTCCAGCAGGAGCTCGCGGGTGAAGACCTGGCGCGGCTTGCGGGCCAGCGCGACCAGCAGGTCGAACTCCAGCGGGGTCAGCGCGATGGGGACGCCGTCCCGGCTGACCTGGTGCGCCGGGACGTCGATCTGCACGTCGCCGATGCTCAGGTTCTCCGCCTGCCCGGTCTCCCCGCGGCGCAGCTGCGCCCGGACGCGGGCGACGAGCTCGACGGGCTTGAACGGCTTGGTGACGTAGTCGTCGGCCCCGGCCTCCAGCCCCTGGACGACGTCGATCGTGTCGCCCTTCGCGGTGAGCATGACGATGGGCACCGTCGACTGGGTGCGGATGTCCTGGCAGATCTGCAGGCCGTTGCGGCCGGGCAGCATCAGATCGAGCAGCACCAGGTCCGGCCGGGTCTGCTGGAAGACGCCGACGGCCCGGTTGCCGTCGGAGACGAAGGCGGGTTCGTACCCCTCGCGCCGCAGCACGATGCCGAGCATCTCGGCGAGGGCGGCGTCGTCGTCGACGACGAGGACACGGCCGCGGCTGGGCCCGTTCTGCGGAGCGGTGGGGGGCACGGCGACCATTCTGCGCTGTTCAGGGCGTCGAGGGGGCTGCACCCCACCCGCCAGGGTGGCTGCCGGGACGGATGGGACCCCCTTGCCACCGCAGGGCACAGGAAGCTCCACCTGCGCATCAGGGCCCGAAGACGCAGGCGGAGCTTCCTGTGCCCCCCTTGGTGACGTGCTGGAACGGCCGCCTCGCAGGGCCCCACCACGAGCGGAGCGAGTGGTGGGGGGCGAGGGGGTCCTTTCAGTAGCGGTAGTGGTCGCTCTTGTAGGGGCCCTCGACGGGGACCCCGATGTAGTCGGCCTGCACCTTGGTCAGCTCGGTCAGCTTCACGCCGAGCGCACCGAGGTGCAGCCGCGCCACGTGCTCGTCGAGCTTCTTCGGCAGCACCGTGACGCCGGGGGTCTGCCCCTCGTAGGCGGCGCGGTTGTTCCACAGCTCGATCTGGGCGAGCACCTGGTTGGAGAAGGAGGCGCTCATGACGAAGCTGGGGTGCCCGGTGGCGTTGCCGAGGTTCAGCAGCCGCCCCTCCGACAGCAGGATGATCGTGTGGCCGTCGGCGAACCGCCACTCGTCGACCTGCGGCTTGATCGTCGTCCGCTCGACGCCGGGGGTGCGGGCCAGGCCGGCGACGTCGATCTCGTTGTCGAAGTGCCCGATGTTGCCGATGATCGCCTGGTGCTTGGTCCGGCCGAGCTGCTCGGCCGAGATGATGTCCTTGTTGCCGGTCGCGGTGATGATGATGTCGGCCTTGCCGATGACCTCGTCGAGCGTGGTCACCTCGTAGCCGTGCATCGCCGCCTGCAGCGCGTTGATCGGGTCGATCTCGGTGACGATCACGCGGGCACCCTGGCCGCGGAGCGACTCCGCGCAGCCCTTGCCGACGTCCCCGTAGCCGCAGACCACGGCCACCTTGCCGCCGATCATCACGTCGGTGGCGCGGTTGATGCCGTCGATGAGCGAGTGCCGGCAGCCGTAGAGGTTGTCGAACTTGCTCTTGGTGACCGAGTCGTTGACGTTGATCGCCGGGAAGAGCAGCCGGCCGTCGCGGGCCAGCTCGTACAGGCGCATGACGCCGGTGGTGGTCTCCTCGGTGACGCCCCTGATGCCCTGGCCGATGCGGGTCCAGTACCCGGCGTCGGAGGCCAGCGTGCCGCGGAGGACGTCGAGGATGACGCCGTACTCCTCGGAGTCGGCGTCGGTGGTGTCGGGGACGACGCCGTCGGCCTCGAAGCGGGTGCCCAGGTGCACGAGCAGGGTGGCGTCGCCGCCGTCGTCGAGCAGCATGTTCGGGCCGACGACCTCACCGGCCTCGTCACGGAACTCGAACAGCCGCTGGGTGCACCACCAGTACTCCTCGAGCGTCTCGCCCTTCCAGGCGAAGACCGGCACGCCGGCCGGCTGCTCGGGGGTGCCCTCGCCGACGACGATCGCGGCGGCGGCGTGGTCCTGGGTGGAGAAGATGTTGCAGCTGACCCAGCGGACGTCGGCGCCCAGCGCGGTCAGCGTCTCGATGAGGACGGCGGTCTGCACGGTCATGTGCAGGGAGCCGGCGATCCGCGCGCCGGCGAGGGGCTGCGCGTCGCCGTACTCGGCACGCAGCGCCATGAGGCCGGGCATCTCGTGCTCGGCGAGCTGGATCTCCTTGCGCCCGAACGGCGCGAGGGAGAGGTCGGCGACCTTGAAGTCGCCGTCGGTCAGCGTGCGGGTGCCGGTGCTGGCGGTCAAGAGAAGCTCCAGGTCCGGCCCGGCTGAGGAGCCGGGCCTCGGGTCGGATGCGTGGTCGCTGCGATCCCCGCCCACGGCGGGGAGAGCGAGCATGCCGAGGCTTCGGCGGGGCTCGTGCCGTGGTCCAGCCTACGTCGTCGCACGGCCATCCGCGGGCGGTGAGGCCCGGCGGTCCTGCCGCAGGGGCGTCCCCGGCGTCACGATCCGGGCCACCACCTGCTCGTTGTTGGACGTGTAGGCCTCGTAGCAGACGGTCGCGCCGGAGGCCTCCAGGTACTCCTGCCAGGCGAGGTGCTCGCCACCCTCCTGCCAGCCCGGGTAGTTGAAGTACTCGTCGAAGAGCACCACCGACCCGGCGACCAGCCGCGGCCCGACCAGCGACAGCACGGTCACCGCCGAGGAGTACAGGTCGCCGTCCACGTGCAGGAAGTGGACGGGCCCGGGGTGCTGGTCGAGGAAGCCGGGGAGCGTCTCGTCGAACCAGCCGGTGACCAGCTCCGCCCCCTCGACCTCGGGGATCCGGTCCACGGCGAAGGCACCGGCGCGCACGTGCGGCCGGTAGTCCGCCGGCAGGCCCTGGAAGGAGTCGAAGCCGTAGACCTCCCTCCCCTCGCGGGCCGCCGCGATGATCCGGAGGGAGCGGCCCTGGAAGACGCCGAACTCCAGCGCCATCCCGCCCGGGGGCGCGAGCTCGAGCGCGTACCGCAGCGTGCTCTCCGGGTCGTGGAACTCCCGGCCGGTCGGCATGGCCTGGCGCACCCAGCGGGCAGAGCTCAGCGCGGCCTCCCGCTCACCGGCCGCCAGCAGGTCCCGCCTGGCCCGGAACTCCGCCTCCCCGACGATCCGCTCCACCTCGGAGCGGACGATGCGGGTCATCCGTTCCTCGAAGGGGCGCACCAACCAGCCGTCGATCCGCCGCCGCACGGCAGCCCTCACGGTGCCGGCACGTTGCCCGTCCGCCATGCGCTCTCCCTTCCGCGGCACCCGGCGCGAACCGGCTCCCGCGATGTCTCGCCGATGGGTCCTGCTACCGGTCGTCGAACAGCCGCGCCCAGGTGTCCCTGCTGCTCAGCTCCGGCAGACGACGGCGGTACTCGTCGCGGGCGCGCTCACCCTCGCGCGCCAGCCGCCACAGGACCGCGGCCCCCTGCCGGGCGAGCTCGAGCATGCGGTCGCGGTCGAAGGAGCGGACGCGCACGCCCGACTGCGACGGGTCGGTGACGACGGCGGTGTCGAACCGGGCCACGTGCCACCACTGGGCGTCGCCGGCGGCGATCGCGGCGGTTCCCCGCGGCCGGCGCAGCAGCTGCGACAGGATCCGCTTCCCCAGGACCGCGCGCACCATGGACGGGTCTCCCGCCGAGACCTCCTTGGGCATCGCCGCGGCGGGGATCCCGGGAACCGCGGACGCCGGGTGGGTGGCCGTCTCCGGGTGCTCGCTCCACAGCTTCCGGACCACCGAGACGGTCTCCGCCCCGCCGTCCGCCAGGACGTCGGGGCCGCTCAGGAAGTCCTCCACCGCCCGCAGCATGAGCGCTGCGAGGCCGTACCGCATCGACACCAGGTAGTCGGTCAGCTGGCGCGCCAGGTGCTCGACGATGCGACGCCGGTCGAAGTCGCTGTGCAGGGCGCTGACGATCAGGGAGTTGCGGAAGCTGAAGTACCGCGACCAGTCGTCCCAGTTCTTCCACGCGAAGTCGGCGTGCCAGACGCCCGCCCCGGGGAGCGTCACGGTGGGGAACCCGGCGGCCCGCGCACGCAGGCCGTACTCGATGTCGTCCCACTGGAAGAACATCGGCAGCGGGTACCCGATCGCGTGGACGACCTCCGAGGGCACCAGGCAGGTCCACCACGCGTTGTAGTCCGCGTCCACGCGGACGTCCTGCTGCTCCTCGGTGAGGTCGGCGTCGGCGAGGGCGCGCGGCACCGGCCGGCCGGCGCGCAGGATGGCGAGATCGGCCGTCTCCGCACCCACGTGCAGCCGGTCGGGGTGCAGCAGGTTGAGCATCTGACCGCCCACGAGCAGCGGCTCGTCGGCGCAGTCGGCGAGCGCCCGCAGCCGCAGCACGCTGTCGGGCTCCAGCCGGATGTCGTCGTCCATGAGCAGGAGGTCGACCGGGCTGCCCGCCGCCTCCCCGAGGGCCTCGTAGATGCCGCGCGTGAAGCCGCCGGCACCGCCGAGGTTGGGCTGCCGGACGTAGCGCAGCGCGGCGCCGAGCGCATCGCGGACCGCGGCGAAGCCGGCACGGGAGTCGACGGTGTCGGTCCCCTGGTCGACGACGTACACGGCCCCGAGGTCACCGGCGACCTCGGGATCGGAGGCGAGCGTCTCCAGGGTGGCCAGGCAGTCGTCGGCCCGGTTGAAGGTGCAGATGACCACCGCGGTCTCGCGGCGCGGCCGGTGGGCCGCCACCGACCAGCGGACCCGCTCGACGGTCATCCCCGAGTCGGCGGTCTGGAGCTCCAGCCACAGCGCCCCGCCGTCGACGAACCGGTCCAGCGCGACGGTGAGCGCCACGGTGTCCTGCGAGGCGTCGACGGCGCTGTGCGCCGCCACCGTGCGCGGCCTGCCGTCGCCGTCCGAGGCGACGACCCGCAGCGTCCCCGACCCGCTGACGACGGCGGTGACCTCGACCTCGCGGACCGACGTCCAGCGCTGCCAGTAGGACGCCGGGAAACGACCGAAGTAGGTGTTGGTGGTGACGACGGCGTGCCCGTCGACGACCACCCGGTCGCGGTCGCGCAGCATGACGCCCTGGGTGGCCACGCTGTACAGCTCGTCGGGTGCCTGGGGCGTGGGGCCGCGGAACAGGGTCCGCTGCGCGACCAGCCTGCCGGGACCGGGCGGCCCTCCGCCGTCCCGACCCTCCGGGCCGGTCGCCTCACGCGTGTGCAGAACCATGGGCCGAACGATCCTCCCACCAGACGAACGGCGCCCGAGGGCGCCCTTGATGATCAAAGCTAGACGGGCTCACGCGGTTCGGCAGAGCAGCGCCCCCGGGGCGGACGCACGGGCCGGGGGTCGTCACGGAGAGCGAACCCCTGTTCCCGTCTCACCTCGGCTGGTGCGCCGCCGCAGCGAGCGGAACCAGAGGAGCGTCTGGAGCGCGGCCACCGTCGCCGCTCCCGCGGCCACGGCGGCGCCGGCCCGGAGTCCCGGCGGCCGGTGGGTGAGGACGAGCGTCCCCTCACCTTCCGGGACCTCGGCCACGATCAGGCCGGCCGGCCCGTCGACGAGCTCCACCTCCCGGCCGTCGACGGTCGCGGTGTAGCCGGGCCAGGCGAGCCGCGCGAACGCGATGCGCCCGGCCCGGCCCGCGTCGTAGCGGACCGTCTCCCGCTGCGGACCGGCCGTGGTCTCCAGGACCTCCACGCCGGGCGAGCTCCACGAGACCCGCCCCGTGTCGTCGAGCGGCTGCTCGCGCACCCACACCGTCCGGACGTCGTCCCTCTCGAGCACCTGCCACCCCGGCGGGGGCTCCTGCGCCGCCGGGCCGGGCAGCAGCGAGCGCTGGATGACCAGCGTGGAGACCTGCATCGCGTCGACCAAGGGCACCGGGATCCCCTCACCGGCCGGTTCCCACAGGCGGTCGAACGCTTCCGGGCAGACGGCGCCGCGGTAGTCCATGCACAGCTCCGTGCCGAACTCGAGGAACCCGATACCGCTGTAGCTGCCGACGGCCCGGGCACCGGCGGCGCGCGGCAGGTTGCCGAACAGGATCTCCCCCCGGGCCATCTGCTCGCTCGTGACACCCTCGAGCGCGGCCAGCTGGAGCACCGTCCCCTCGTAGCCGACGGCACCCGCCGCCATGCGGTCCAGGTCGTGCGGCGGGTAGGTCGCGGGGTCGGGAGCAGGCTGCGGCAGGGTGCTCGTCTGCAGGAACAGCACGAGGACCGTGCCGACCACGCCGACCGCTCCGAGCGCCGGCATCCCGCGGCGCAGCCCCGACGCCAGCGCCGCAGCGACGAGTGCGGCCACCAGCAGCAGCCCGGCGAGGTGGATGCGGTCCATCTCGGCCGGTCGCACCGCCCAGGCGAGGTACGCGCCGACCAGCACGACGGCACCGCTGGCGGCTGCGCGTCGCCGGACGCGGTCGGTGGCGAGGCCGGCGGACAGCACGACGGCGAAGCAGACCGCGGCCGCGAGGTACAGGTGCTCGATGAGCCGGACGGGCCAGCGGAACAGCCACAGGTTGGAGGGGCCCAGGGTGGCCAGGAGGAAGAAGCCACCGACGACGGCGAGGCTGACCAGCGAGCGGGGCGGGCGGCGCAGCGCATGCCACCGCAGCCAGGGCAGCAGGGGCAGCACGAACCAGGCGAAGTAGGTGGAGGGGACGCGTTCCACGAGCGCGCCGTTCCAGTTGAGCATGGCCGGCAGGTACGTGGGCGAGCTGGCGGCCACCAGGTCGCCCACGTCCGGGACGAGGAACGTGTCGTTGGCGACCACCGCCAGGGTCTGCCGGGCCGACACCGGGTTGGTGCCCAGCAACGGCAGGAACACCGCCAGGGCGAGCGCTCCGACGCAGGCGCCCATCACGACCAGGTGGGCCAGCCTCGCGAACCGCCGCTGGAGGAGCAGCTCGACGGCGATCGCCCCCAGCACCACCACCAGGCCCAGCGCCGCGTAGGGGCTGCCGGTGGTCATCGCCAGCGCACCGAAGAGGAAGGGCACGAAGGGGTTGAGCCGGCCACGGGAGTGCCGGCGGGCCGCCCACCAGAAGTGGGTCACCCAGGTGAACGCGAACAGCCCGGCGGGCCAGCCGGATGCCTCGTACCAGAGCGTGAAGCCCGACACCGGGACCGCGGTCGCCACCAGGACGGCCGGGATGCGGCCTGCCCCGTACTCCCGGGCCAGCAGGAACACGCCGGCTGCCAGGACGGCGAGCATCTCGATCATGACCACGGCGGAGGCCAGCGAGAGGTCCTCGAAGAAGGACACCAGGACGAAGTTCAGCAGGTTGACCGGGTTCCAGATGCCCAGCAGCGCCTCGGCGGCGTAGTTCCCGCCCACCCATCCCGCCGGGTCCATCGTCGGCCACCGGCCGTCCCGCAGCTGCTCGCCGAAGACGTGCCAGAGCGGTGCGAACTGCTCGACCTGGTCCCCGACGTAGAAGAAGTGCTCGCCCCGCCACTGCGGGATGGTCCCGATGACCGCCGTCAGGACGCCGACGCCGAGCGCGACGAGCCAGTCGGGCGCCCGCAGCAGAGGTCCGAGGCGACCACCCCGCTGCCGCGGCGCCGACCGACCGGCCGTCTCCGACGCGACCGAGGCCCCGGTGGCCTCGGCGACCTCGGCGCTCACCGTCGGCCCCCGGACGGCGACACGGCACCGCTGCCGATGTCACCGGCGGGCCCGGCCGGCCGGCCCGCGAGCAGCCGGCGGGAGAGCAGGAAGGTCACGGGGATGGCGGCCGCGGCGGCGACCAGCGGGGCGACGCGCTCGGCCAGGCCCAGCCACTCCACCAGGACCACCACCCCGACCGTGGTCAGGAGGTAGTTCGTCGCGTTGGTGAGCGGCCAGAGTGCGAACTTCCGCCACGTGGGCCGGGTCCGGAACGTCCACAGCGTGTTCAGGAAGAAGGAGCCGACCATGGCGACGACCAACGCCAGCAGGTGGGCGACGAGGTACGGCAGGACGACGTGCAGGAGCAGGTAGGTGCCGTAGTAGACGCCGGTGTTGATCACCCCGACGACGGCGAACCTGGCGACATGGTGGAGCATCAGCCGCGGCCGGCCCTCGACTCCCGCTGCCCGGTGACCGGCTCCGACTGCCACGGGTCCTCCGCGTCCCCACCGACGGCGCCACCGTGGGCTCCCGGCCCACCAGGCACCGCGGAGGCCACGTTGTTCTCGAACAGCAGCGTCTCGCGCACCGGCGCCCGGGTGCGGCGGGGCGCCTGCACCCCGGGTTCGTGGTCGCTCGCCTCGGCGACGATGAAGTGCGGGCGCTGTTTGGCCTCGAAGTAGATCCGCCCGACGTACTCGCCGATGACCCCCAGGAAGAGCAGTTGGAGGCCACCCAGACCGAGGATCGCCGTGACGAGCGTGATGTAGCCGGGGACCGCGATGCCCCCGAAGACGGCGGCGACGATCAGGTAGCCCACGTACGTGAAGGACAACGCCGTCACCAGCAGACCGACGTAGATCGCCAGGCGCAGGGGGGCGTTGTTGAACGACATGATGCCGTCGACCCCGTAGTTGAGCAGCCGGCGCAGCGTCCACTTGCTCCCGCCGGTGCCCTGCCGGGACTCGTTGCGGTAGTCCACGTGCGCGGTGGGGAAGCCGATCCAGGAGAACAGCCCCTTGGAGAACCGGTTGTACTCCCCCATCTGCAGCAGCGCGTCGACCGCGCGGCGGCTCAGCAGCCGGAAGTCCCCGACGCCGTCCTCCATCTGCACCTCGACCAGCGAGTTCGCCAGGCGGTAGTAGAGCCGGGCCAGCACGGTCCGGGCGAGCGCATCCCCCTCCCGCGTGCGCCGGGCCACGACCTGGTCGTAGCCCTGCCGGTGCAACGAGAGCATCTCCACGAGCAGGCGCGGCGGGTGCTGGAGGTCGGCGTCCATGATCACGACGACGTCGCCGGCGGCGTACGCCAGGCCGGCCAGCATCGCCGACTCCTTGCCGAAGTTCCGGCTCAGGGAGACGTAGCGCACCCGCGGATCGGCGTCGTGCAGCAGTCGCACCACCCGCATCGTCCGGTCACGACTGCCGTCGTCGACCAGGACGATCTCCACGTCGACCCCGGCGTTCTCCACGGCGTCGAAGACACGCGACACGAGCTGCGGGAGCACCTCTTCCTCGTTGTGGCAGGGCACCACCACGGACAGCAGCATGCGTTGTTCCTCCTCCGGTCCGGCTCCCAGCCTCCCAGGTCACCGCGGACCGTGACACGGACCGGACCACGGTCATCGGTCCAGGTTGCTACGCCGCCGGCCATCCCGCCCGCCGGACCACCGGGTCGCGGCTGCCCTCGGCCCGACGGCGGGGCGGATCACTCGCAGCCGACGCCGTCGCCGTCGCCGTCCAGGCCCGGCGACCACCCCGGGTCACCGGCGCGGATCGGAGCTGCGCCGTGGGCACGGACCGCGGAGCAGTCCCCGTAGGCGGCGGTTCCCGGTGCGGTCTCGCTCGCCGCCGGCCCCGCACCGACCGGCAGCGGCTCACCCGGGCATCCGGCGAGCACCCTGGCGATCGCGTCACGCTCGGCCGCGGTCACCCACAGGCCGTAGGCAGCCTTCACGGCGACCTGCCGGGCCACGTAGGCGCAGCGGTACCGACCGTCCGGTGGCAACCAGGTCGCGGCGTCGCCGTCACCCTTCTGCATGTTGAGCGGCCCGTCGACGGCGAGCAGGTTCAGCGGGTCGTTGGCGAAGCGGATCCGTCGCTCCTCGTCCCAGCTCTGGGCGCCCTTCTGCCAGGCGTCCGAGAGCGCGACCACGTGGTCGATCTGCACGTCGTCACTGGTGTCCTGGCCGCGCTGGAAGGCGATGGTGCGCCCCGAGTACGGGTCGGCGAGGGTGCCGGTCAGGACGACGCAGTCCCGGGTGCCCGGCTCGGTCGTCTCCCCGGTCAGGTCGCGGGCCAGGACGTCGTTGCGCGTGTCGCAGCCGTTGCGGTCGGTGTCGACCCAGCCGGGGCCGAACTCGCCGCGGTCGTAGCCGGTCCTGGGGGCGCGGCCCTTCACCTCCACCCCCTCCAGGGCGGCCAGGGCCGAGCCGGCGACCGGCGCGGGAGCCTCCGCCGTCGCCCCGGCCCGGTCGCCGCTGCCGGCGACGTCGACCACCTCGCACCCGGTCAGCAGACCGAGCGCGAGAACCGGACCGGCGAGCCGGCGGGAGCGGGACCCGGGTCGGACGTGCACGCAACTCCCCCAGCAGCCGGACGGCGACCGGGCCGACGCTAGGCCGGGAGCACGGCCGCCCCTCGGCGCAACGCCGGGGGTGGCCGGCGTCTCAGCTGAGGTTGGTCGTCGCCCGGTAGAGGACGGCGGGGCCGCGCGCGGTGACCGGTGCGCCGGCCGGGAGGAAGGCGGCGCGCCCCTTCTCCAGGGTCAGCTCACCGTCGACCGAGGCGAGGACCGCGGCCCCCTCCGTGCAGAGCAGCAGCTGCGGCCCCCGGGTGGTGAGCACCCCCGCCTGCTCGTCGAGGTGCACGCGGGTGAGGTCGAAGTCCTGCACGGGGACCGGGTAGCGGAGCCCGCCGGGGGCGAGCACCGGGTGGATCACCGGGACCTTGCCGTCGGTGAAGTCGAGGACCTCGATCAACGCCGCGAGGTCGACGTGCTTGGCCGTCAGCCCACCGCGCAGCACGTTGTCCGAGCTGGCCATGACCTCGACGCCCGCGCCCGAGAGGTAGGCGTGCAGGTTCCCCGCGGGGAGGAAGACCGCCTCGCCGGGGGCCAGCTTGAGGTGGTTGCACATCAGCGAGATGACCACCCCCGGGTCACCCGGGTAGGTCTCCGCGAGGGTCGCCGCCCACCGGTAGGTGTTGATGAACTCGGGGTCGTGCGCCGCCACGAAGCGGGCGGCCGCCGTGGCGACGGCGGACACCAGCTCGGTGCGCCGCTCGCCGGTCAGCGCCAGCAGCTGCGGGATCGCCGCGCGCAGGCCACCGCGCGCCAGGGCGGCGATGGTCGGCTTGAGCTCGGGCACCTGCAGCTTGGCCAGGCAGTGCAGCGACTCCTCGACCGGCCGGAAGCCGCAGAGCGCCTCGAACGTGGTGAGCGCCAGCAGGAGCTCGGGCTTGTGGAAGGGGTCCTTGAAGGTGCGCGTCGGGTCGTCGTGCGGGATGCCGGCGGCCTCCTCGGCCGCGTAGCCGGCCTCCGCCTGCGCCGTCGTCGGGTGGGCCTGCAGCGACAGCGGCGTCTCGGCGGCGAGCACCTTCATCAGGAAGGGGAGGCGCGCGCCGAAGCGCTCCACGACCGCGGGGCCGAGCAGCCGGTCGGCCTCCTCGGCGATCGCCTTGTCCAGCGGGCGGCCGTCGGAGAGCACGCTGGGCTCATCGGGGTGCGCGCCCACCCACAGCTCCGCGTGCGGGCGGTCCGCGGGGACGGGCTCACCCAGGAGTTCGGGGATGACGGTCCGGCTCCCCCACGGGTAGAACCGCACGCCGTTGCTCAGCTGCCACATCGTCCGGACAGATTACGGCCCGCCCCCGCCCCGCCGGGCGCAACTCACCCCCCGAGGGGCAGCGAGTCCACCCCCAGCCTCTCTCAGTGCGCCTCGGCACCGGCCTTCGAGCGGTGCACCGTCAGGTTCATCACCAACACGACCAGGGCCCCGACCACGAGGCCGAGGAGCGCGCTGGCGAGCGTGTTGACCAGCCACCCGACGACCCCGCCGAGGGCGCCGGTGGCGTCGTGGGCGGCCTCCTCCAGGTGGTGCACCACGTCGTACAGCCCGTGCCAGCCCAGCTCCTCGGTACCCACCAGGATGATGTGCCCGCCGACCCAGAGCATCGCGGCGGTGCCGACGACGGTGAGGGCGGACAGCAGCTTCGGCATGCCCCGCACCAGGGCGCGGCCGAACGCGGCCACGCGCTTGCCGGTCCGCTGGGCCAGGCTGAGCCCGACGTCGTCCATCTTCACGATCACGCCGACCACGCCGTACACGAGGACGGTGATGCCCACGGCGACGACGAGGAGGATGATCGCCCGTGACCAGAACGCCTCGGCGGCCACCTCGTTCAGCGAGATGACCATGATCTCGGCCGACAGGATGAAGTCGGTGCGCACCGCCCCGGAGACGATCGTCTTCTCGTCCGGGAGCGCGTCCTCCACCGTCGCGTGCGACTCCTGGTGGCCGCTGACCCGGTGCCAGATCTTCTCCGCGCCCTCGTAGCAGAGGTAGGCGCCGCCGATCATCAGGATCGGGGTCAGCAGCCACGGCAGGAACTGGCTCAGCAGCAGGATCGCCGGGAGGATGACCAGCAGCTTGTTGCGCAGCGAGCCCAGCGCGATCTTCCGGATGATCGGCAGCTCGCGCTCGGCGTTCAGGCCGTGCACGTACTGAGGGGTGACGGCCGTGTCGTCGACGACGACGCCGGCGGCCTTCATGCTGGCCCGCCCGGCGGCCGCGCCGATGTCGTCGATGGAGGCAGCGGCCGCGCGCGCCAGCACTGCGACGTCGTCGAGCAGGGCTACGAGTCCACCCGCCAAGGAAGTTCCTTCCGATCGGTCAGCACCGGTGTGCTGTCGCAATGATGGTGGACCGTCCGGGGCCCGCGCGCGTCCTCAGGGGCGCTGGGCGCGCTCGAGATCGAGGGCGAGCGCGAGGTAGACGGCGCTGAAGTCGGCGACCGCCAGCTGGCGCGCCACCCGCGGCAGCCGGCCGAACCGCTCGGGCTCCCCGTGCTCGGCCAGGCCGCTGACCGGCACGCTGCGGGCGGCGGCGGTGCTCAGCACCTGCTGCATCGCCTCCCCCGCCGAGCGCGGCTCCCGCTCCCCGGCGTCGTCCTGCCCGCCGGCCTCGCTGTCGCGGATCGTCAGCAGCCGCAGCCGCCGGCCGGTGTCGTCGGCGCGGTCGCGGAAGAAGTCGTCGGCGGCGTCCTGGGGCGCCAGCGGCCCCCCGAGGACGGCGCAGGCGGCCACCCGCTGGTCGGGCAGCCGGAATTCGGTGGCCGGCAGACCCGCGAGGGTGGCGAGCTGGTCGGCGATCCGGGTGGCGGCAGCGCCCGCCAGCGGCCCCTCCGAGGCGATCACCGGCAGTGCGTCGAGCAGCTCCAGGGCCAGGCTCTTGGCCGGGTTCACGAACGTCTCCCGCGCCGGGCCGCACTCCCCGGCCACCTCGTCCAGCGCGGCCGCGACCACCTCCGGGTCGGCCACCCCCTGCGCCAGCAGCCCGAGGTCGGTGGCCAGCTGCAGCATCGGGGTGAGCAGCGACCACAGGGTGGCGTGCCGGACCCGGGTGCGCGGCAGCGCCACGTAGGGCGCCCGCGCGGAGGCGCACACGCTGCGCAGCGGTGCGTCGTCGCCCCCGATGCCGACCAGGGAGACCCCGCGGCGGGCGGCCTCGTAGGCCGGCGCGACCGCGTAGGCGCCGGCCCCGGTGCGGGTCGCCACGACGGCGATGTCGCTCGGGCCGGTCCACACCGGCAGCGCCGGACCGGGGACCACGTCGACGGTGACCGGGCTCGAGGGGCCGAGGAGAGCCCGCAGGACGGAGGCGGCGACGGCGCCCTCCCGCCGGGCGACGACGACCAGCCCGCGGGGCCGGCCGCCCCCGGTGACCCGTTCCAGGCCGGCCTCCTCGGTCAGCCGCGTGGTCTCCCGCACCTGCGCGCCCGCCCCGGCGACGGCCGGCAGCAGGCCGCGCGGGTCGCGGGCGCGCAGCAGCTCCAGGTCGTCGAGGACCTCCTCGGCGAACTCCGGCGAGGTCACCGCGTGCCGGTCCTCATCCGCGCTGCCGCGCCTCGTCCAGCAGCAGGACCGGGATGCCGTCGCGGACGGGGAAGGCCCGGTCACAGGTGCCGCAGACCAGCTCGCCGGCCGCCTCGTCGACGGTCAGCGGCGTGTGGTGGGTGTCCGGGCAGGCGAGGATCGCCAGCAGCTCGGGGTCGAGCCCCAGGGGGCCGCCGGCCGGGGTGCTCTGGGTTCCGGTCATTCCCGCTCCTGTCCCGCGCGCACGGTGCCGAGCACTCGGTCGCGCACCTCGCTCATCCGCGCCTGGTCCGGCGCCTCGACGTTGAGCCGCAGCAGCGGCTCGGTGTTGCTGGCCCGCAGGTTGAACCACGCGCCGTCGGGCAGCTCGACGGTCAGGCCGTCGAGCTCGTCGACCGTCACGCCGTCCTCCTTCTCGAAGAGCTCGCGCACCGCCGCCGTCCGCTCCCCCGCGTCGGCGACCGTCGAGTTGATCTCGCCGGAGGCCGCGTAGCGCGCGTACGCGGCGGTCAGCCCGGACAACGGCCGGCTCTGCTCGCCCAGCGCCGCCAGCACGTGCATGGCCGCGAGCATGCCCGTGTCGGCCCGCCAGAAGTCGCGGAAGTAGTAGTGCGCCGAGTGCTCGCCACCGAAGACGGCGTCGGTACGGGCCATCTCGGCCTTGATGAACGAGTGCCCCACCCGCGTGCGCACCGGCTGCCCGCCGTGCTCGCGGACGATCTCGGGCACCGCCCGCGAGGTGATCAGGTTGTGGATGATCGTCGTCCCGCGCCCCTTGGCCAGCTCCCGCACGGCCACCAGCGCCGTGATCGCCGACGGGCTCACCGGCTCACCCCGCTCGTCGACGACGAAGACCCGGTCGGCGTCGCCGTCGAAGGCCAGGCCGATGTCGGCGCCGTGCTCCACGACGCCGCGCTGCAGGTCGACCAGGTTCGCCGGGTCCAGCGGGTTGGCCTCGTGGTTGGGGAACGAGCCGTCCAGCTCGAAGTACATCGGGACGACGTCCAGGGGCAGGTCGGCGAGGACGACGGGCACCGTGTGCCCGCCCATCCCGTTGCCCGCGTCGACGACGACCTTCAGCGGCCGGATACCGGAGAGGTCGACCAGCGAACGCAGGTGGGCGGCGTACTCGGGCAGGACGTCCCGCGACGACACCGCACCGACCCGCTCGGGGGCGCGCTCGTAGGCGTCCCGCTCGGCCCACTCGCGGATGGTGACCAGCCCGGAGTCCTGGCCGATGGGGGCGGCCCCGGCCCGGCACAGCTTGATGCCGTTGTACTGCGCGGGGTTGTGGCTGGCCGTGAACATCGCCCCGGGCAGGTCCAGTGAGCCGGCGGCGAAGTACAGCAGGTCGGTGGAGCCCAGCCCCGCCTCGACGACGTCGACGCCGCGCCCGATGACGCCCTCGGCGAAGGCGCGGGAGAGCGGGATGGATGACTCGCGCATGTCGTGGGCGGTCACCACCGCCGTCGCGCCGGTCTCGGCGTGCACGAACTCGGCGAAGGCCGCGCCGATCGCGCGGGCGACGTCCTCGTCCCACTGGTCGGGGACGACCCCGCGGACGTCGTAGGCCTTGATGAGGGCCGAGAGATCTCGCACCCCACGACACTATCGGCGCGCCTGGCGAGGTGCTGGAACCGGCCTCGTCCCAGGGTCCCGCGGCGTGCGGAGCGCGTCGTGGGGTGGGGCGAGGTCCCTCTAGGGCAGGTCGGGAAGGACCCGCAGGTGGCCGCGGCGGATGCCGCTGCCGTCGTCGGCGGGGTCGCGCGGCGGCTCGGGCCGGGCGGCCTCGCGGACGGCATCGGCGAGGGCGAGCAGGTCGTCGCCGGTCGGCCCGACGTCGTCGATGTCGATCTCGTGCCGGACGACCTCCCAGCCGCGCGGGACGGTCAGCCGCTCGGCGTGGAACTCGCACAGGTCGTAGCTGTGCGGTTCGGAGTACGTCGCCAACGGGCCCACGACAGCGGTCGACTCCGCGTAGACGTAGGTCAGGGTCGCCGCTGCCGGTTGCGCGCAGCCGCTGCGCGAGCAGCGCCGTGACTGCCTCACCACCGGTTCCTCACGCAGGGCACAGTAATCGCGCCCGGCGGTGCGCGACAGCAGGCGCACCGGGAAACCGGCTGTGGCGCCCCATCCTGCACGATGACCCCGTGGGCATCGTCACCGGTCGGACGCGGGGTGCGGCCCCGCACGGCCGGATGCGGGGAAACCTCCGGCGGACGGTCCCGGGCCCCGGCGTGTCGGCTCCCGCCGTACCCTGCGTGCAGTCATGAGCCACCCCTCGCGCCGCCGCCCCCGTTCCCGCCGCGACCGCCACGGTCGCGGCCTGCGAGGGCGCCTGGTGCCCGCCCAGGTACCGCTGTCGCGCAGCCGCGCCGAGCAGTTCGACGACCTGGTGCTGGACGCGGTCGAGGACCTGGAGCGCCGCTGGGAGCGTGAGCTGGCCGGCGTCGAGTTCGCCGTCGAGGACGTGCCGTGGGTGGAGCACACCGATCCCGACGATGCGCTGCTGGACGCCGACGTGCTCGACGACGCGGGCGTCCCCCTCGCCCGCCTGCTGCCGGCCCGCCGCGAGAAGGGCGAGGACGTGCCGCCGCGGATCGTGGTCTACCGGCGGCCGCTGGAGTTGCGCGCGCACGACCGCGAGGACCTCGCCGACCTGGTGCGCGACGTCGTCGTCGACCAGGTGGCCACCCTGCTGGGCCGCGACCCCGAGGAGATCGACCCCGCGGGCTGATCGCCCGGCGGCCCGGACCGGTGTGCCGACTGCCCGGCAGGCGCTGCTGGGATGCTGGGCGTGATGGACGTCGGCACCGCATCCGTGGGGATCGCACTCGGGGCCGTCGTCGTGGCGCTCGCCCTGGCGTGGGCCGGATCCACCCGCGACCGCGCGCGCGATCGGTCGCGCGCCCGCGTCGACGACCTGGCGGACTTCCTGGAGCACCCGCCGGGCACCCGGGAGGAGCCGCCGCGGGCCGCCGGCTGGGTCGGTCTCGCGCCGGAACCACCCGCCCCGCTCAGCGGTGCCACCGCACGCCGGTGGTGGGTAGCGGCCGGCGCCGCCGTCACCGCGCTGGCGCTGGCGGGCGCCGTGGTGGTCGCCACCGGTGGCGACGGGGGGCGATCCACCCTCCCGGTGGCCACCCGCCCCGCCGGCCAGGAGCCGGACGCCGGGACCCTCGAGGCGGACCTCGCGTTCGCCGGCCTGGTGCTCGAGCAGCGGGCCGTGGGCATCACGGCCGCCTACCCCGAGGCGCAGCTGACCACCGGCGGTGACGGGACGCGGCTGACGATCCGCCTGCCCACCTACAACTGCCTCGCCGCGGTCGCTCCGCCCGACCCGGAAGCGGCCGGGTGCGTCGCCGCCGCCGTCGAGCAGGGCACCGTGCAGACGCCCGACCTGCGGCTCGAACGGAGCGGCGGCCGGTTGCTCCTCAGCGGGGAGCTGGCCACCTGGACGGACCCCACGGGGTCACCACCGGAGCCCACCGGCCGGGTCTACCCCCTGCAGCTGACCCTGTCCCCCGGGGACCAGGTCGCCGCCGGAGGCTGGCGGGACGTCCTCGGCCGGCTCGAGCTCGGAACCGAGAGCGCCCCGGCCGACGAGGGCAGCCGGGTCCGCGCCGCGGGCTGACGGCGGCGCCGGTCCGCGCCCCGGCCGCTCAGACGGAACCGGTCAGGTACTGCTCCAACGCGTCCCGCCAGCCGCGCGGCCGGTAGCCCGTCGCGCGGACCTTCGCCAGGTCGAGCACGGAGTTGAGCGGCCGCGGTGCGACGCCCTCCTTGCCGGCGAAGTACTCGGCGGTGCTCACCCCCGTCACGTCCTCGGCGGAGCGCCCGCGGGCGGCGTACACGAGCCGGGCGACGTCGGCCCAGGAGCCGGGTTCGCCGTCGCCGGTGAGGTTGTAGGTGCCGTAGGGGGCCCGGGTCTCCACCAGGTGCCGGATGCCGGCGGCGAGGTCCGCGGTGAAGGTGAGCCGGCCGATCTGGTCGTCCACCACCGACGGCGAGATGCCACGGTCGGCGAGGCCGGCCATGGTGCGCACGAAGTTGCCACCCTCCCCCACCACCCAGGTGGTGCGCACCAGCCAGTGGCGCTCGACGGCGGCCGCACGCGCGTCGCCGTCGGCCTTGCTGCGGCCGTAGACGCTCAGCGGCGAGGGCGGCAGGTCCTCCGGGATGGGCCCGGGGTGCGTGCCGTCGAAGACGTACTCGCTGGAGATGTGGACGAACGCCGCTCCGGCCCGGTCGGCGGCCTCCGCCAGGTGCCCGACGGCGTCGACGTTCGCGGCGCGGACCGCGGCCAGGTTCGCCGGGTCCTCCGCGGCGTCGACCGCCGTCCACGCGGCGGCGTTCAGCACGACGTCGAAGCCGCTCCAGTCGAACGCCGCCACGGCGGCGGGATCGGTGACGTCGAGGGCGGCCCGGTCGAGGGCGACCGCGCCGGGGAACTCCCGCCCCAGCGCCCGGCCCAGCTGCCCGCCCGCGCCCAGGACGACGGCGTTCACTGGCCGCGCGCGGCGTAGGCGGCCTCGACCTGCTCCTTCTGCGGCCGCCACCAGTCCTCGTTGCCCCGGTACCAGTCGATGGTCGCCGCCAGGCCGTCGCCGAACTCGGTGTAACGCGGGGTCCAGCCCAGCTCGCTGCGCAGCTTGGTGGCGTCGATGGCGTAGCGCAGGTCGTGGCCCACCCGGTCGGTGACGTGGTCGAAGGCGTCGGCCGGCTGCCCGGTCAGCTCCAGGATCAGCCGCAGGACCTCGAGGTTGTTCCTCTCGCCGTCGGCGCCGATGAGGTAGGTCTCACCCGAGCGGCCCTTGTCCAGGATCGTGTGCACGGCGGAGTTGTGGTCGTCCACGTGGATCCAGTCGCGCACGTTCTCGCCGGCGCCGTACAGCTTGGGCCGGAGGCCGGAGAGCACGTTGGTGATCTGGCGCGGGATGAACTTCTCGACGTGCTGGTAGGGCCCGTAGTTGTTCGAGCAGTTCGAGATCGTGGCGTGGATGCCGAAGGAGCGCACCCACGCCCGTACCAGCAGATCCGAGCCGGCCTTGGTCGAGGAGTACGGGCTGCTGGGGTTGTACGGCGTCTCCGGCGTGAACTTCGCCGGGTCGTCGAGCTCCAGGTCGCCGTAGACCTCGTCGGTGGAGATGTGGTGGTAGCGCACGCCGTGCCGGCGCACCGCCTCGAGCAGGGTGAACGTGCCGACGACGTTGGTCTCCAGGAACGGCGAGGGGTCCCGCAGCGAGTTGTCGTTGTGGCTCTCCGCGGCGAAGTGCACGACGACGTCGCTGCGGCCCACCAGCCGGTCGACGACGTCGGCGTCGGCCACCGACCCGTGGAGGAACTCGATCTGGTCGCGGACCCCCTCCAGGGAGGCCTCGTTCCCGGCATAGGTGAGTGCGTCGAGCACGACCACCTCGTACTCGGGCCGCTCGCGCAGCGTCTGGTGCACGAAGTTGGCGCCGATGAACCCGGCACCCCCGGTGACGAGCATGCGCATCGCTTGCTGAACCCTTCGTCGTCGCCTCCCGTCGAGGCGACGCCCCGACCGGCACCCGCCGTCCAGCGGGCTGTCGTGTCCGGATCGACGGTAACCGAACCGCATCCCGCCGCGCGTTCCGCAGCGCCGACCTCAGCGCGGCCAGGACCGGGCCGGCGCGGTGAGCGCGACGACCGGCGCGCCCAGCTCGGTCCGCAGCCCGCCGTCGGGGGCACTGCCCCACCACGGCCAGCGGTCGTCCCCCTCGACGAGGGTGAGCAGACCGGCGCGTGCACGCCCGCCCTGCCGCACGACCGCGACCTCCACCCGGCCGACGGCGGCGTGCAGCCGGGCCACGCTCCGGAGGTGGTCGCGCGTCCGGCGATCGGGTTCCGCCTGCAGGAGGTGCGGCAACCACCGCTCCAGCTCCCGGGGATCGCGGGAGCGGTGCACCGCACCCACCTCCTCCAGCCCGTCGACCAGGCGCGAGCTCCGGGCGTTGGCCACGACCGCGGTGGGGAGGCGCGCGGACATCGCACGGACGGTGGGGTCGCCGAGCGGCAGCCCGGTGAGCCGCAGCGACCAGGGGCCGCGCAGGGAGTCCAGCAGGGCGAACACTCCGGCGGCCAGCAGCTCCGCGGCCTCATCGTCGCGCGCCGGGAGCCGCGCCGTGGGCCGGCCACCGGGCAGGGGTGGCCGCCGCTGCCCGAGCACGGTGACCGCGGTGACGAGGCCGCGCCGCCGGAGGTCCAGGAAGGCCGCCGCGAGGGGTGGGCCGCCCGCGGGGCCGTCGACGACGACGGCGGCCGGGCGGGCGGGGGGCCACCGCGTGGCGCCGTCGTTGAGCACGGCGGTCAGCCACGGCGCGCGGGCGGTCAGCGGCGCCTTCAGCGCCGCGGCGAGCGGCTCCGCGGCCCGGATCTCGCGGACCACCCGGGCTCGACCGACGGCGATCCGGGCGACCATGCCCCGAACAGAACCACAGCCGCCGGCGAGGGGCGCCGGCGGCTGAGGTGAGTTGCTGGAACGGCCTCCCTGCAGGGGCCCGCTGCGAGCGCGCGAGCAGTGGGGGGCAGGGAGGTCCTTAGACGGCGCGGCGGCGCAGGCGGCGCCGCTCGCGCTCGGAGAGGCCGCCCCAGATGCCGAAGCGCTCGTCGTTGGCGAGGGCGTACTCCAGGCACTCAGCCTTGACCTCGCAGCCGGTGCAGATCTTCTTCGCCTCGCGGGTGGAGCCGCCCTTCTCGGGGAAGAACGCCTCCGGGTCGGTCTCGGCGCAGAGCGCGCGCTCCTGCCACGACTGGGTGTCGGCCTCCAGGCCGAACCCGAGGAAACCGACGAACGGCTGCCCCGTGCCCTGGCCCAGGGCCGTGCCCGAACCGTGCCCGGAGCCCGCCGGCCGGTCGGTCGACCGCTCCGAGCCGTTCACGTAGTCGCTCAACCACGACACCTCTGCCATGACGGTGCGTCCCCTCTCGCTCTCGTCACGGTGCGCGGCCGGCAGGACGTCCCCGGGCCGTTCAGCACTCGTCGACACCGCGGGAATTACACGCGTGTCGTTGCCCGGCCGTCAACTTCGCCCGGTGTAAGCGACACGCCACACCAGCCCCATCCGCACCAGGGCGTTCGTCACATCTCGTGGCACCCGCCGACACGCCCGGCGAACAGTCGACAAGTGCTCATCGGGCACGATGCGTTTCGTGCAGATCGTCGTGCTGGCCGGTGGTACCGGAGGGGCTCGGTTCCTGCGTGGGGTCCGCGCCGCGGCTCCCGGGGCCGAGATCACGGCCGTGGTCAACACCGGCGACGACGTGACGCTGCACGGACTGCGCATCTGCCCCGACCTGGACACGGTGGTCTACACCCTCGGCGGCGGGATCGACGAGGAGCGCGGCTGGGGGCGGGCCGACGAGTCCTGGACGGTCAAGCAGGAGCTCGCCGCCTACGGCGCCGACCCCGACTGGTTCGGCCTCGGTGACCGGGACCTGGCCACGCACCTGATCCGCACCCGGATGCTCGACGCGGGCTACCCGCTCTCGGCGGTGACCGCGGCGCTGGCCGACCGCTGGCAGCCCGGCGTGACGGTGCTGCCCATGAGCGACCAGCGGGTCGAGACCCACGTCGTCGTCACCGATCCCGAGGACGGCCGGCAGCGGGCGATCCACTTCCAGGAGTGGTGGGTGCGCCACCACGCGGCCCTCGACCCCGCCGCCTTCGTGCAGATCGGTGTCGAGGCGGCTCGCCCGGCGCCGGGTGTCGTCGAGGCGCTGGCCGCCGCCGACGCCGTCCTGCTCGCGCCGTCGAACCCCGTGGTGTCCATCGGCACCGTCCTGGGCGTGCCGGGGCTCCGGGACGCCCTGCTGGCCTCCCCGGCCCGGATCGCGGGCGTCTCCCCCGTCGTCGGCGGCGCGGTCGTGCGCGGCATGGCCGACCGCTGCCTGCCCGTCCTCGGCATCGAGGTGAGCGCCGGGGGCGTCGGCCGGCACTACGGCGCCCGCGCCGACGGCGGCCTGCTCGACGCCTGGCTGGTCGCCGAGGACGACCCCGCAGAGGTCCCGGGCGTCGACGTGCGGCGCCTGCCGCTGCTCATGTCCTCCCCCGACGCGACGACGGCCCTGGCCCGCGCCGCGCTCGACGCCTGCGCCCGGTGAGCGGGGGCCTTCTGCCGGCCGGCGTCTCGGTGCTGCCCGTCGCCGGGCTGCCGGAGTTCGCACCGGGCGACGACCTGGCCGGGGCGGTCGCGGCGGCCGCGCCCTGGCTCGCCGACGGCGACGTCGTCGTCGTCACCTCGAAGGTGGTCTCGAAGGTGGAGGGGCGGCTGGTCCGCGTCGAGCCCGGGGCCGACCGGGAGGCCGTCCGGCAGCGGGCGATCGACGCCGAGACGGTGCGGGTGCTCGCCCGCCGCGGACCGCTGAAGATCGTGCAGACCCGGCAGGGTTGGGTGGTCGCGGCCGCCGGCATCGACGCGTCCAACGTCGCCGCGGACACCCTGGTGCTGCTCCCGGAGGACGGCGACGCCTCCGCCCGGCGGCTGCGGACCCGGCTGCGCGAGCTCGCCGGGGTCGACGTCGCCGTCGTGGTGAGCGACACCTTCGGCCGCACCTGGCGCGAAGGGCTGACCGACGTCGCGGTCGGCGCGGCCGGGATCACCGCCCTGGACGACCACCGCGGCACCGTCGACGCCCACGGCAACCGGCTGGAGACCACCCGGGTCGCGGTGGTCGACGAGCTCGCCTCCGCCGCGGACCTCGTGAAGGGCAAGCTGGCCGGCGTCCCGGTCGCGGTGGTGCGCGGGCTCCCCCTGCACTCCCCCGCCGAGGACGCCGACGAGGGCACCCGGCCGCTGGTGCGCCTGCCGGCCGACGACCTGTTCCCCTACGGCGCGCGGGACCTGGTGGGCTCGCGCGAGCCCGCCACCGAACTCGTGCCGCGCCCCGGGGACCGGGAGGCCGCAGCGGCGGCGTTCCGGGTGGCCAGCGCGGCGCTGCCGGAGTTCCCCGTGGTGCTCCGGCACGGCGGCGAGGGCGACGGCGCCGTCGACGTCCACCTCCCCGATGCGGTGACGACGACGAGCGCCCTCAACGCCGGTGCCCTGGTCGGCGCCGCGATCGTGCAGCTGCACGCCGAGGGCTGGGCCACCCGCTGGGAGCCGGCGGCCACCGCCGGGGGGACGTCACTCGTCGGCAGGCTCTGGCTGGGCAGCCCGCACCGACCGTGACCGGGCGACGTCGACGGGGCGGTAGGTAGGTTGCCGGCATGGAGATCCGCGAACTCGCCGTCCCGGACAGCTACGTGCTCGACCTCGTGCCGCACGGGGACTCGCGGGGTCGTTTCACCGAGTGGTACCGGGCCGACGTCCTCTCCGGGGCGACCGGTTTCGGCCTCACGCTGGCCCAGGCCAACCACAGCGTCTCCGCCCGCGGGGTGCTCCGGGGCGTGCACTTCGCGCTGGTCCCCCCGGGGCAGGCCAAGTACGTGTACTGCCCCAGCGGCAAGGTGCTCGACGTGATCGTCGACGTCCGGGTCGGCTCGCCGACCTTCGGGGTGCACGACTCCGTCCTCCTCGACAGCGAGCAGCCGAGGGCGGTCTACCTCGCCGAGGGTCTGGGCCACGCGTTCGTGTCGCTGGCCGACAACAGCTCCGTCACCTACCTGGTGTCCTCCGGCTACTCCCCCGGCCGCGAGTTCGGGATCAACCCGATGGACCCCGAGCTCGACCTCCCGTGGCCCGGGGACATGGAGTTCGAGTTCTCGGCCAAGGACCAGGCCGCCCCGTCGCTGGCCGAGGCGCGGGAGCAGGGGATCCTGCCGACCATGGAGCAGTGCGCGGCCCGGTACGCCGAGCTGCGGGCGGAGACCTGAGGGTCCCCGGCCGCAGCTCGGCCGCGGATCAGACCGCGCCGCCGAAGAAGACCGAGTCCTCGAAGAAGTCCGGCGCGACCTCCAGGCGGAGCTGACCGGCCTCGCTCTCGAGCACCTGGAACAGGAACGTCGCGGTCAGGCTGCCGCCCGGTGGGATGGAGCCGGAGAAGTAGTTGTCCGGGTCCGATCCACCGCTGTCGAAGGTGAGCGACGCGGCGTTCCCCGCACCTCCACTGGTCAGCATGACGTCATCGAGCGGCTGGAAGGTCGTCGATGTCTTGTTCGTGAAGGTGATGGTGAAGAGCACTCCGACATAGCCGGCCGACGGCGATGGCGCAGCCGTCGAGGAGACGTGCACCCGCTGCGGCTGCTGCACCGTGACAGCGACTCCGTAGGGGAGCGTGGCGGTAGCGCCGAAGTTGAAGTGCGAGACGGTGAAGGACCGGCAGCCGAGTACCGGGTTCCGCGTGCCATCCCCCACGTTGATCGCGTACAGGCAGAGTTGGTGGACGCCGGGGAGCGGCGGGGTCAGGATCCCTGAGAAACCGTGGTGCGGGCCGTACGCAGGGAAGACCGCGGCGATGTCGGCCCGGCTCTGCCCGGCTGCCACGTCCGCGGCGAACACCCCGTCCACGTACGCGTGGACGTTGATCGGGGCCGGAGTCTCCGGGTCGAGGGTCCAGCCCCGGAAGTAGAGACCCTGGCCGATCAGGGCGACCTGCTCGAGGTTGCCCACGGGGTTCAGCGCTGCGGACCCGCCGACGGTGACGTTCCGGCAACCCAGGAGCGGATTGGCGTCACCGATCCCGACGTTGATCGCGTAGACGCAGACCTGGTGTCCACCGCTGCTCAACGAGCCCAGGTCGAGGGCCCAGCCGTGCAGCGGCCCGTACGACGGGTAGGCGGCCGCAACGTCGTATCGGGGGTCGTCGGCCGTGGCCGTCGCTGCGAGACGGCCGTCGACGTAGGCGTGGACGTCGATGGCGGCGGCCGTCTCCGGGTCGAAGGTCCAGCCGCTGACATGGAGTCGGCCGTTGTAGCTGAATCCGTCCACGTTCCCCACCGGATTGAGCGGCGAGGCGGCTGCGGCCGACCCGCTCAAGCCGACAACCATCATCGCCGCAGTGACTGCGACGCCGAATTTGCGCATTGCTCCCCGTTTCTTCTCGCCACCGGGCAGTGGCCGCACGGAAAGTAGCCCGCCTCGATGTCCGCAGGACGCTCTCGCGATGAGGCACCGCACTCGTGGGCCGGGAGTGGCGATTGAGCTGCGGGGGCACCATGTCGTGCCCTTCCCGAAGAGTCGATCGTGGTGCCAGGCAGACCTCGTCGAGCCCGACGGTCAGCCGGCAGTCACAGCTCCTCGGGTTCGCAGGCCACCAGGTCGTTGTCCGGGTCGAGGTGGTTCACGTCGCCGTAGTACGGCAGGGCTTCCTCGAAGAACTGCTGCGCCGCCGCGCGCGTCGCGAAGTCCGTGCAGGACCGGTACGGCGGTCGCGGCGGGGTCTGGGGCCCGCCGTCGTGCGGGACCGTGACCGTCCGGCAGCCCAGGTACACCTCGCGGACCGTGCCCCCACCGAGGTTCGACGTGAGGAGGCACACCCGGTGCGTTCCCCGCGGGGGCGTGTCCACGAGCACCTGGACACCGTGGTGCGGGCCGTAGGAGGGGTAGACGGCGGCCACGTCGTGACGCGGATGCTCCGCCCGCAACGCACGGACGACCGGGACGCCCACCTGGACGGCGACCGAGATGGGCGCCGGCGTCTCCGGGTCGAAGGTCCAGCCCCGCACCAGGAGCCCGCGATCGGTGAGCTCCACACCGTCGAGGCTGCCGACCGGGTTGAGCCCCGGATCCGGAGCGACGGTGAAGTCCCAGCAACCGAGCAGGGTGTCCCCCGTGCCGCCGCCGACGTTCACCGCCGTGATGCAGGCCCGGTGCACCCCCGCCAGCAGTGGACCCGCGTCGATCTCCCAGCCGTGCCAGGGACCGGTGCCCAGGTGGGCAGCCTCGACGTCCGGCCGCCATCGGTCGGCCAGCTCGTAGGAGATCGGGAGGCCGTCCACCGTGCCCCTCACCCAGATCGGCTCGTAGGTCTCGGGATCCAGAGCCCAGCCGCGCAGGAGCAACCGGCCCTCGTACCGGGCGGACTCCACGTTCCCGATCGGGTCCTGGCCGCCGCCGGGCACCACCACGTCACGGCACCCGAGCAGCGGGTTGGTCTCCCCGCGCCCGACGTTGATCGCGTACACGCAGACCCGGTGCGGTCCTGGGGGGAGCGACCCGAGGTCGAGAGACCAACCGTGGGCGGCCCCGTAGGACGGGTGGACGGTGGCCACGTCCGGACGGTTCCCGTCAGCCGTGCCGGAAGCAGCCCACCGCCCGTCGACGTAGGCGTGCACGGAGATGGCCGCCGACGTCTCCGGATCGAAGGTCCAGCCGTTGACGATCAGCCGGTCGACGTAGCCGGCCGAGTCGAAGCTGCCGACCGGCTCCAGCGGCACGGACGCGGCCGCGCCGGAGGCGACGGTGAGCCCGACAGCGGCCAGCAGGACCACGAGCACAGACCTGCACGTGCGCACGTCACTCCTCAGCGTTCTGCCGCCCCTTCCGGCATGGCCGCCGCGGTCCGCGCACGCCGGAAGGTACAGCCTGAACGACCGCCCAACGCGTGGCGCGTCGCCACGATGAGTGGTGACTCGCCCGCTTGGTTCAGATGCGCCGGTGGTCGGTCGGCGCGAAGCGCGGGCCACGCCGGGGGCGCCGTGGCCCGCCCGCCAGGAGCAACCGCACCACCCGCTGCCGTTGGCCGCGCCAGGGCTCCAGCAGCGCGAGCATCTCCTCGTCGTCGGTGTGCCGCCGCCCGGTGAGCGCGAAGCCGACCACGTTCTTCAGGTGGTAGTCCCCGACGCTCACCGCGTCGGGGTCGCCGCACGCCCGCTGGACGACCTCGGCCGCGGTCCAGACACCGACGCCGGGGACCGTCCGCAACCGCCGCTGCAGCTCGGCCGAGTCGCACCCCTCGTCGACCTGCAGCCGGTGCGCGACCCCGGCCACCGCCCGCAGTGCGCGGCGCCGGGCCCCGTCGAGACCGCAGCGGTGCCACTCCCAGTCGGTCACCTCGAGCACCCGGCGCGCCGACGGCACCACGCGCATGCCCTGAGGAGCGGGGCCGGGTGCCGGCTCACCCGCGAGGCGGCACAGCTCGCGGAAGACCCGGTAGGCCTCCGCCGTCGTCACCTTCTGCTCCAGGACGGCGGGCACCAGCGCATCCCACGCGCGGCCGGTGCGCCCCAGCCGCAGTCCCGGGTGCGCACGGTGGAGCTCGGCCACCAGCGGGTGCGCTCCCCCCGGACGGAACTCCTCCGGCCGGTCGTCGGCACCCAGCCAGCCCGGCACGGCCGCCGCCGCGCGCTCGGCCCCGGGACCCCACGCGTCGACCCGCACCGCACCCGCGTCGCGGCTGATCGCCACCGTGGCCGGCCCCTCGACCGTGGTCGTGGTCCGCCACAGACGGCCCTCGGCGACCTGCATCGTGGGATCTGCCGCTCCCCGGCGGTGCGGCGACAACGCCCGCCCCACGTCCAGCGGCCAGCCCGGCACCCAGGCCACCGTGTGCTCGGCGGCCCGGGTGGCCGGGGTCGTGCTCGTGCTCAGGAGGTGCTCCGGGTGCTCAGCGGGGGGCCATGCGCAGCGCACCGTCCATCCGGATGACCTCCCCGTTGAGGTAACCGTTCTCGACGATGGCGAGCGCGAGCTCGGCGAAGTCCGACGGACGGCCGAGCCGCTTGGGGAAGGGTATGCCCGCGGAGAGCGCCGCCCGCGCCTCCTCGGGCAGCGAGCCGAGCAGCGGCGTGTCCACGAGCCCGGGCGCGATGGTGCAGACGCGCACGCCCACGCTGGAGAGGTCACGGGCCGCCGGCAGGGTCATGCCGACGACGCCTCCCTTGGACGCCGAGTACGCCAGCTGGCCGATCTGGCCGTCGAACGCGGCGATCGAGGCCGTGTTGACGACGACGCCGCGCTCTCCTTCCTCGCCCGGCTCGGTCTGCGCCATCGCCGCGGCGGCCAGGCGGAGGACGTTGAAGGTGCCGATCAGGTTCACGCCCAGGACCCGCGTGAACCCGCCCAGCTCGTGCGGCTCACCGTTGCGTCCGACCGTGCGCTGCGCCAGGCCGATCCCGGCGCAGCTGATCGCGATCCGCAGCGGCCGGTCCTTGCCGGTCGCCTCGGCGACGGCGGCCTGCACCGAGGCCTCGTCCGTGACATCGGTGCGGATGAAGGTGGTGTGCCCACCCAGCTCCGCGGCGAGCGCCTGCCCCCGCTCTTCGTTCAGGTCCATGATCGTGACCGCGGCACCCCGGGCGGCGAGGGCTCTCGTGGTGGCCTCCCCGAGACCGGAGGCCCCGCCGCTGACCACGGCTGCGACGTCGAAGTTCTTCATGTCCCGCAGCCAACCACGGCGGTCAGCTGAAGCGACGGCCGTGTCGCTCCTCCACCGCGGTCAGCAGCTGCTTCACCCGCTCGGCCTCGGCGACGGGGCAGACCGCGGTCACGTCCGCGGTGTGCACCACGACGCTGTCGCGCACCCCCACCAGCGCCACCAGGTGGTCGGGGTCGTCGCTGAAGACGACGTTGCCGGAGCTGTCGAGGAGGACGGCGAGCCCGCTGACGGCGTTGCCGTCGCCGTCGTGGTCCAGGGTGTGGGCCAGCGCGGGCCAGGAGCCGACGTCCAGCCAGTCGACGTCGAGGTCCGCGACCAGCACCCGCCCGGGTTCGGCGGCGGCCGGCTCGAGCACCGCGTAGTCCACGCTGATCTTCGGCAGGGTCGGGAAGACCGCGGCGAGCACGGCGTCGCGCGCCTGCCCCGCCGGTGCGGCCACGATGCGCGCCAGCCCCTCGGCCGACGCCGGCAGGTGCTCGGCCAGCGCCTCGAGGACCGTGCCCGCCCGCCAGACGAACATGCCCGAGTTCCAGAGGTACTCCCCCGAGGCCAGGTACTGCCGCGCCGTCGCCAGGTCGGGCTTCTCCCGGAAGGAGTCGACCTCGGCCACGCCGGCGGTGCCGCTGGATGCACCGCGCCGCACGTACCCGAACCCGGTGGCCGGGCCGGTCGGGGTGATGCCGAGCGTGACCAGCGCACGTGGCCGGTCGCGGAGCACCTCGAACGCGGTGCGCAGCACCGTGGCGAAGCGCTCGACCGGGCGGATGACGTGGTCGGCGCTGACGACCGCGAGCTCGGCGTCCGGATCCACGTCCGCGACCAGCGCGGCGGCGAGCCCCACGGCGTTCGCCGTGTCCCGGGGGACGGGTTCGAGGATCAGCCGGTCGGCACCGAGCCGCGGCAGCGCGGTGCGCACCTGCTCGCCGTAGCCGGCCGCGGTGCAGACCCAGATCCGCTCGGCGGGCAGCACCGCCTCGAGACGGGCGAACGCCTCGGCGAGCAGGCTGTGGGCACCACGCGGGGCACCGGTGGCGGCACCCTGCTCCTCGTCGGCGATCACGTCCAGGAGCTGCTTGGGGCGGGCGGCCCGGGACAGCGGCCACAGCCGCGTACCGGAGCCACCGGCCATGATCACTGCGTGGCGCACGGAGGCCCCCCTCGTCCTCGAACGGTCATCCCGGGGACGCCCCGCCCACCTCGTCACCCCGCCGGCGCCACGGACGCCGGCGCGAGCGGGGCAGCGCCTCCGCGGACCTCTGGGGCGGTGCACCGGCCCCCACGCGAGCGCTCACGTAGGAGACCAGCATCCGGCCACCGAGCCCGGCGCGGAGGGCCACGCGCAGCGGCAACCGCGACGGCCCCGGATGGCGGCGCACCAGGTAGCGCAGCGCGCTGGTGTGGTGGACCCGCTGCATCCGGTGCGGGTCGCGGCGGGTCGAGTGGCCGCCCTCGTGCTCGACCACGGCGGTCGGGGCGTAGACGTGCAGCCAGCCGCGCTCACCGAGCCGGGCAGCCAGGTCGACGTCCTCGAAGTACATGAAGTAGCCGGGATCGAACCCGCCCACGGAGTGGAACGCCTCGAGGTCCACCAGCAGGCACGAGCCGGAGAGCCAGCCCGCGGTCCGCTCGCGCGGCTCCTCCCGCTCCCGGCGGTACCGGGCGGTCCACGGGTTGCCCGGCCAGACCCAGCCGAGGAGGGCGTGCCCGGTCCCCGTCGACAAGGAGGGGAGGTCACGCGCCGACGGGTACAGCCGGGCGTCCGGCGAGCGGATGGCGGGACCCACGGTCGCCGCCCGCGGCCACCGCCGCGCCACCGCGATCAGCTCGTCGACCGACCCGGGCTCGAAGCGGAGGTCAGGGTTCGCCACGAGGGCCCACCCGGACCGGACGTCGGCGAGCCCGGCGTTCACGGCCGCGCCGTAGCCCACGTTGCCACCGGTGCGCAGCAGCCGGACGTCGGCGACGCCGGAGGCGGCCCGCTCCGGCACCCCGTCCGTGGACCCGTTGTCCGCGAGGACCACGTCGAGCGGCCGGGTGGTCGCCGTGCGGAGGGTGTCCAGGAACCCGGTCAGGGACTCCCCGGGCGAGTACGTCACGGCCACCACGCGCAACGGCGGGTCGGCGGGCACATCGCTCACCCTGCGGACAGTACGTCTCGCCCGGCCCACGCCCGGGAGACGGGGGCCTCGGCGCTCGCCCGGTCGGACCGGACCCCCACCGGTAGTGTCGGGCGGCATGAGCACGGACGCCCCTGACCTCGTCGTCGTCGGATCCGGCTTCTTCGGTTTGACCGTCGCCGAACGGGCCGCGAGCCAGCTCGGCAAGCGCGTGCTGGTCATCGACCGCCGGTCCCACATCGGGGGCAACGCCTACTCCGCACCCGAGCCCGAGACGGGCATCGAGGTGCACGTGTACGGCGCCCACCTGTTCCACACGTCGAACGAGCGGGTCTGGCAGTACGTCAACCAGTTCACCGAGTTCACGAACTACCAGCACAAGGTCTACTCGATCTACCAGGGGCAGACCTACTCGCTGCCGATGAACCTGGCCACGATCTGCCAGTACTTCGGCAGGAGCTTCTCCCCCGACGAGGCCCGCGCCCTCGTCGCCGAGCAGGCCGGAGAGTTCGACACCGCAGAGGCGGCGAACCTTGAGGAGAAGGCCATCTCCCTGATCGGCCGGCCGCTCTACGAGGCGTTCATCCGCGGCTACACGAAGAAGCAGTGGCAGACCGATCCCACCGAGCTGCCCGCCGCCGTCATCGCGCGCCTGCCGGTGCGGTACACGTTCGACAACCGCTACTTCAACGACACCTACGAGGGTCTGCCGAAGGACGGCTACACGGCCTGGCTGCAGCGGATGGCCGACCACCCGAACATCGAGGTGCGGCTGGACACGGACTGGTTCGACGTCCGCGACGAGCTCCCCGCCGACGTCCCCACGGTGTTCACCGGCCCGATCGACAAGTACTTCGGCTACGAGGCCGGGGAGCTGGGCTGGCGGACGCTGGACTTCGAGACCGAGGTCCTGCCCACCGGGGACTTCCAGGGCACCTCGGTCATGAACTACGCGGACGAGGACGTGCCCTGGACCCGGATCCACGAGTTCCGGCACTTCCACCCCGAGCGCGACTACCCGACCGACAGGACCGTCGTGGTGCGGGAGTTCTCACGGTTCGCCGAGACCGGCGACGAGCCGTACTACCCCATCAACACGCCCGAGGACCGCGCCAAGCTCGAGCGGTACCGGGAGCTGGCCGCCAAGGAGGCGGCGGAGAAGCGGGTGCTGTTCGGTGGCCGGCTCGGCACCTACAAGTACCTGGACATGCACATGGCGATCGGGTCGGCGCTGACCATGTTCGACAACCGGATCCGGCCGTTCTTCGACCAGGGCGCCTCGCTCGACGGCCGCCTGGAGGACTGACGGAGGGCGGCGCCCGCCGCGCCGGGCCGTTCAGCGGCGGACGAACCGCTCCCGCCGGCCGGCACGGGTCAGCCTCAGCCAGTCGCGGAACCCGGCCGGGTCGCGCCGGGACACCAGGAAGAACCAGCTGAACCGGATCATCTCCAGCGGCCACAGCCACCTCATGCCGGGCTGAGCCATCAGGTAGCCGCGGTTGCGGTACGTGAAGAAGCGCTTCACCTCGTCGTCGGGGTACTGGGCGGACAGCGCTCCCCGCAGGATCGGCTTGAACTCCCGCGACCCGCTGGGATGCAGGTACGCCGTCCCCGTCGTGGTGCCGAACCGCAGGCCGGAGCGCATGAGCCGCCGGTGCATCTCGGTCTCGTCGCCGCGGAAGAACATCCGGTAGTCGGGCACCCCGATCACCTCGAGGGCGCGGGCCCGGAACAGCGCACCGTTGAACAGCGAGGCGTAACCGTCCAGCAGGTGGATCCCGCGGAAGTCCTCGTGCCAGTGCCGCCAGCGGAGCCCGCGACGGAGCGGGAAGGCCAACCGCTCGGGGTGGTCCATGTCCAGGACCATCGGGGAGATCTCGTCCAGGTCCAGGGCCTGCGCCTGCCCCAGGAGGGTGGCGAGGACCTCGTCGTCGGCCGGCCGGCCGTCGTCGTCGGCGCACCAGACCCAGTCAGCCCCGAGCGACAGGGCGTACAGCATGCCGAGGGCGAAGCCACCCGCCCCGCCGAGGTTCCGCCGGGAGGGGAGATAGGTCGTCGGCACCCCGATCGAGTCCACCACCCGCTCGGTCTCGATGTCGTTGCCGTTGTCGACCACCACGACGTGGTCGACCGGGCGGGACTGCCGGCAGAGGGCGTCCAGGCTCCTCGCCAGGGTCGCGGGACGGTCCTTGGTGCAGACGACGGCCACCACGAGCTCCCCCGGGCCACCGGGCAGGCTCACGAGGAGCCACCGTGGTAGAGCCCCAGGACCTCGTCGAGGGGGCCCTGCGCCCGCACCTGGCCGTGCTCGAGCCAGAGCGCCGAGTCGCACAGCTGGCGCAGGAAGTCCTCCGAGTGCGAGGCGAACACCAGCAGCCCGGCCCGCTCGACGAGGTCCGCGAGCCGTTCCTTCGCACGCTCCAGGAAGGCGGCGTCCACGGCGCCGATCCCCTCGTCCAGCAGCAGGATCTCCGGATCGATGCTGGTCACCACCCCGAGCGCCAGGCGGATGCGCATGCCGGTCGAGTACGTGCGGAGCGGGAGCGAGAGGAAGTCGCCCAGCTCGGTGAACTCGGCGATGTCGTCGATCCGGCCCTGCATCTGCCGGCGCGTCATGCCCAGGAAGAGGCCCCGGATGAGGATGTTCTCGTAGCCGGAGATCTCCGGGTCCATGCCGACGCCCAGGTCGAAGACGGGCGCGACTCGGCCCCGGATCTCGGCGGTTCCCCGTGTGGGTTCGTAGATGCCGGAGAGCAGGCGGAGCAGGGTCGACTTCCCCGCGCCGTTGTGCCCGACGAGTCCGACCCGCGCTCCGTGGCCCAGCTCCAGGGTCACGTCCCGCAGGGCCTCGACGATCGGCACCTTCCGCGCGCTGTCGATGTTGCCGCCGACCAGGCCGAGCACGGTCTTCTTCAGCGACCGGCTCTTCCCGTCGAAGACGGGGAAGTCGACGCAGGCTCCGGTCAGGGAGATGCCCACATCCGTGTTCGTGGACGTCGTCGTCATCGCAGCGCCCTCATACCCAGTAGGCGACCCGCGCCCGGTACCGCCGCAGGACGAGGAGGGTCAGCAGCCAGCCGAGGACGGTGATGCCCGCGACCACCAGCCAGTGGTGCCACACCTGCTCCTGCCCCAGCATCGGCCTCCGGACGATCTCGACGAAGTGCATGAGCGGGTTCAGCTCCACCAGCCGTGCCCGTTCGGCGATCGTCGGGTTGGGGCTGTTCAGGAAGTCCTCGTAGATCCACACGATCGGGGTGAGGAAGAACGCCAGTTGCACCACGCTCTGCACCACCGGCGTGAGGTCGCGGAAGCGGGTGCTGGCGATCCCGAAGAACAGCGCGACCCAGACCCCGTTCACGGCGAGGAGGAGGAAGGCCGGCAACGCCAGGAGGCTGCTCCAGTCGAGGGGCTGGGGGAACACCAGGAGCATGATCGCGTAGACCACGAGGTTGTGCGCGAGGAACAGGGACTGCCGCCACACGAGCCGGTAGACGTGCACGCTCAGCGGCGCGGGCAGGTGGTGGATGAGGCCGACGTTGCTGATGAAGACGTCGGCACCCTCGATGATGCAGCCGCTGATGAAGCCCCAGACGATGAAGCCGACCAGGATGTAGGGCAACTGCTGCTCGAGGGGGTTGCCGAACAGTCCCGCGTACAGGATGCCCAGCGCCACGGCCGTGACGGCCATGCTGATCGAGATCCAGACCGGCCCGAGGACCGACCGGCGGTAGCGCTGCCGGATGTCCTGCCAGCCCAGGTGGCCCCACAGGGTGCGCTGCTGCCAGCCGGCCCGGAGGTCCCCGAACGCCCTCCCCAGCGAGATGCTCGGCGCGGTCACCGGGCGCGGTGCGTCGACGAGAGGAGCTCCCACACGCGCCGCTCTCCCCTCCACGTCCGACGAACGGAGCCCACCGGAGCTCGCCGGTCAGGCTGATGCAGCGAGAGAGTACGTGCGGAGGTGCCGTTCGGTACAGGCGGCCCAGGTGAAGGTGCCCGCGCGGGTGATCGCCGCGGCGGACAGCTCGGCGCGCCGCTGCGGCCGGTGCAGCAGCTCGCCCAGCGCGGCGGCGATCCCCTCGGCGGTGGGCTCGGTGTACGCGACGGCGTCACCACCCACCTCCGGGAGGGCCAGCGACGTGGTGGTGAGCACCGCCGCCCCGCAGGCCATCGCCTCCAGCACGGGGAGCCCGAAGCCCTCGGCGAGGCTCGGGTAGGCCACGACGTCGGCCCCGCCCAGGAACCCGGAGAGCAGATCGAGCGGGAGGTAGCCGGGCATGTGGACCTCCAGCTCCCCCGGCACCTCCGCCAGCGCGTCGTCGATGCGGGAATCCCAGCCACGCCCACCGGCGATCACGAGCGCCGGCGGCTCCGGGAGGTCGCTGACCGCGGCGCGCCAGCCCTCGACCAGGGCGGGCACGTTCTTCCGCGGCTCGATGGTGCCCAGGAATGCCACGTACCGAGACGCGCGGAGTCCGAGGTGCTCCCGCGCGGCGCGCACGCCGTCCTCGTCCGGGACGTGGAAGGTCGAGGGGTCGACGCCGTGGTGCGCGACGTCGACCTGGCCGTGCACGGCCCCCGTGACCCGCGCGAGCTCGTCCAGCGTGGCCTGCGAGGGCACCACGCACCGGGCGGCCAGGCGCAGCGACGCCCTGGTCCAGGTGCGGAAGAAGGCCCGCTTGACCGACAGGTGGACGTCGGGGTGCGTGAAGAAGGTGGCGTCGTGCAGGGTCGTCACCACGGGCACACCGCTGCGCAGCGGCATCGTGTAGTGCGGGCAGTGGACGACGTCGGCGCCCACCCGCTCGGCCAGCCGGGGTAGCCCGGTCTGCTCCCACAGCATCCGCGCCGGGCGCCGGGCGACACCCCGAGGGGCGGCCACCACGTCGGCGCACGGGGCCAGCTTGCCGTAGTGCTCCAGGTCCCGGTGCTGGCAGACGACCACCAGGTCGGCGCCGGCGTCCCCCAGACCCCTGATCAGCTGGTCCACGTAGCGCCCCACGCCCCCGCGGTTCTCGGGGACCGCGGTGGCGTCCATCAGCACCCGCACATCGGCGCTGCGCATGATCACCACTCCGTTCGGCCGCCTGCTCGCCCACGGTACGTAACGGCAGCGGCGGACGCCCGGACCGACCGGCGCGCCCGCCCGGGAACTACCGCCGAAAAAGGCGCGCGGATTGGGCACAGTTATCCTTGCGCGGTGCGAGGGATCATTCTGGCCGGCGGCAGCGGCACGCGGCTCTATCCGATCACCAAGGGCATCAGCAAGCAGCTGATGCCGATCTACGACAAGCCGATGATCTACTACCCGCTGTCCCTGCTGATGAATGCGGGTATCCGGGAGATCCTCATCATCACCACCCCGGAGGACCGGCCCTCGTTCGAGCGGCTGCTCGGCGACGGGACCGACATCGGGATCGAGCTGTCCTACGCCGTGCAGCCGCGGCCGGAGGGCCTCGCGCAGGCGTTCGTGATCGGGGCGGACTTCATCGGCGACCAGCCGGTCGCCCTCGTGCTGGGCGACAACATCTTCTACGGCACCGGCCTGGGCCAGAGCCTGCGCGCGAACACCGACCCGCAGGGCGGGCACGTCTTCGCCTACCACGTGGCCAACCCCAGCGACTACGGCGTCGTCGAGTTCGACGAGGCCGGCCGGGTCATCTCCATCGAGGAGAAGCCCGCCGCGCCGAAGAGCTCCTACGCCGTCCCCGGCCTCTACTTCTACGACAACCAGGTCGTCGACATCGCGGCCAAGATCCAGCCGAGCTCCCGCGGCGAGCTGGAGATCACCGCGGTGAACGACGAGTACCTGCGCCGCGGCCAGCTGACCGTGACGGTCCTCCCCCGCGGGACGGCGTGGCTGGACACCGGCACGCACGTCTCGATGATGCAGGCCGCCGAGTTCGTCCAGGTCGTCGAGGACCGGCAGGGCTGGAAGATCGGCTGCATCGAGGAGATCGCCTGGCGTCGGGGGTACATCGACGACACCCAGCTCCGCGCGCTGGCCGAACCCCTCGTCAAGAGCGGCTACGGGAGCTACCTGCTCCGCGTGCTGACCGACTGAGCTGCACCACGGTCGACGAGGTCGGCCGACCGTGGTGCAGGCGGGCGGACGATGGGGAAACCTGCCGTCGGCGTAGCTGCCGTGGACGCACACGTGCCGCGGGCTGCCCGCCGGTCCCCCCGCGCCAGCGTCACAGGCGGGCGTACAGCGACCACAGCCGGTCGGCCACCGCGTCCCAGGTGAAGTCGGCGGCACGCGCGAGCCCTGCGGCACGCAGCGCAGCCCGCTCCCCGGGATCGGCGATCAGCTCCTCCAGCGCCCCCGCGAGGGCCTTGCCGTCCCCGGCGGGCACCACCCGGGTGGCTCCGCCGCCGACCTCGACGAGGGCGGGGGCGTCCGAGGTCACGACGGGCACCCCTGCGGCCATGGCTTCCACGACCGGGAGCCCGAAACCCTCCGCCCGGCTGGGGACGACGGCGAGCACGGCGCCCGAGAGGACGGCGGCCAGGTCTGCGTCGGACACGCCGCCCAGCAGGCGCACGCTGCCGTCCGGCAGGCCGAGGTCCGTCGCCATGGCGGAGGGATCGATCCCACCCCATCCCGGATGACCCACGACCGCGAGCGGCGGGAGTTCGCCACCCGCCGCGGCGAGCGCCGTGAGCAGCACGTCGAGGCCTTTCCGGGGCTCCAGGGTCGCGACCGTGACCAGGTGGCCACCGGTCAGCCCGAGCCTCGTCAGGCGATCGGCGGCATCGGCGGGTGCGCGCAACCGGTCACTCACCCCGGCTCCCGCAACCACCACGGGCGCCCGCAGATCGACGTGGTCGCGCAACTCGCGGGCCACCGCCTCGGTGGGCACCACGATGGCGTCCGCCTCACGGCCGACCCGCTGCGCCATCGCGCGGTGCCAGCGCACCCCTCGGGGAGTGAGCGTCCCGGGGTGCGTCCACGGCACCGCGTCGTGCACGGTCACCACGAGCGGGGCCCCGCGCCGGCGCGGAGGAGCCAGCAGTGTCGGTGCGTGGACGACGTCGGCGCCCCGCGGACGCGGTGGAGCACCCACTTGCCACGCGACGGTCAGCGGCCGTGCGGGCAAGGCCAGCCTCCGCGGGCCGCGCACTCCGGGCCGCCGAGCCGCCCCGGCATCGCGGTGCCACGCGGTCCACGCGGTCACGGAGTCGCCCGGGGACGCCCGGCGCGCCAGGGCCTCGGCGACTTCACCGGCGTAGCGCCCCGTCCCGCCGGGCACCCGGGACAGCACCTGCTCCAGCACGACGGCGACCCGCACCCGTCTCAGCCTACGGGCAGCGGCACGCCTACCGTGCCGACCATGAGGACCACGCCGAACCCTCCGGCCGGCGGCCACGATGACGTGACCGTCGTGGTGGTGACCTGGCAGGGGGCACACCTCCTCACGCCTTGCCTGGACTCGTTGCGGCGTCAGACGTTCCCCCACCGCGTCCTCGTCGTCGACAACGCGTCCACCGACGGGACCGCCGAACTGCTCGCGGCGCGGCCCGACGTGCGGGTGATCCGGACCGTGGAGAACCTGGGCTTCGCCGGCGGGGTGCAGGCCGGGATCGACGTCGTCGACACCCCGTTCGTCGCCCTGCTCAACAACGACGCGGTGGCCGACGACCACTGGCTGGAGGAGCTGATGACCGCAGCCCGGGCGCACCCGGGGTGCGCCGCCGTCACCTCTCTCATCCTGCTCGCCGACCGGGCAGCCCCCACCGTGAACAACGCAGGCGTCACGCTGCTCGACACCTGGTACGGCACGGACATCGGGTACGGCGAACGGCCCCAGGACCACGCCGACCCCGGGGAGGTGTTCGGCTTCAGCGGCGGAGCCGCGCTGCTCCGCACGGAGGCGGTCCGCTCCGTCGGGGGCTTCGCGACCGAGTTCTTCCTCTACTACGAGGACACCGAGCTGTCGTGGCGCCTCCGCGACGCGGGGTGGGCCATCCGGTACCAGCCGACGGCCGTGGTCCGGCACGCCCACTCCGCGACCACCGACCAGAGTTCCCGCCTCTTCGCGTACCACAACGAGCGGAACCGGCTGTGGATGCTCATGCGCCGGGCCCCGTGGCCGACGGTCCTCCGTGCCTACGTCCGGTTCCTCCTGACGACGACCTCCCTGGCGCTGCGGCACCGCGGCAGCAGGAGCGGAGCGCTGCCCTGGAACATGCGGCTCCCCCTGCGGCTGTCCGTCGCCCGGGACGCGCTCCGGTACCTGCCGCGCGCGGTGGCACTCCGGCACCCGTCAGGCGCTCGTCGACCGCCCCCCGCGTGACGGAAGGGTCCCGAGCGACGGCCGTGGCGCGACCCGCCGGAAGGCAGGGGCCCTGCACCGCCCGGTGTTAGCGTGTGTCAGACGGCGTTGCGAGTCCCGCACGCAGTGAGCACGACACCGGTCCGGGCCCTCGGAGACCCCGATCGGCGGTGATCAACGTGTTGCCGGCGCACCGGCGCACGCGAAGAAGACAGGTGGAATCCGCAGCATGACGCAGGCTGTGCGGGACGTGTGGCAGTACCGCGGGCTGATCGGCAATTTCGCCAACCGCGAGGTCAAAGGCAAGTACAAGGGAAGCCTGCTCGGCTCCGCCTGGTCCCTGATCAACCCGCTCGCCACGCTGGCGACGTACAGCATCGTCTTCGGTTTCATCCTCCGGTTCCCCACACCGGTCGCGGGGAACGGGACGCTCGAGAGCTTCCCGATCTACCTCTTCACCGCCCTCACGGCGTGGAACTTCTTCCACGCCGTGACGACGAGCGGCATGGGAGCACTGGTGAGTGCGGGGCCGCTCCTGCGGAAGATCTACTTCCCGCCGTTCGCGCCGGTCATGGGTTCGGCGCTCGCCGTCCTCAACCAGACGGCGATCGAGTTCGGGCTGCTGTTCCTCGTCTACGTCCTCGTCTGGAACATCAGCTGGACGTTCCTGATGGTCCCCGTCCTCCTCCTCATGCTGGGGGCCTTCGCCCTGGGTCTCGGCATGCTGCTCGCGATCCTCAACGCCCGGTTCCGGGACGTGGCGTACATCGTCACCGTGCTCCTGGGCCTGCTGTTCTACGCCTCTCCCATCATCTACCCCATCACCCTGGTCACCGAGCTCTACGCCGAGCACCCGTGGCTGCGGATCTACGAGTACAACCCCATCACCTCGTTCATCGAGGCGTTCCGCGATGTGCTCTGGGACCTGCAGTTCCCCGGGTGGGGCCGGCTCGCATACCTGGCGACGCTGAGCCTGGCCATGCTCACCGTGGGGTGGTGGTTCTTCCAGCGAAAGGCCGCCGACGTGAGCGAGGACCTGTGACCGCACCACTGGGCAACGACACCGCACCCGGCCGCGCCGAAGCCGCCGACGTGGCCATCGCGGTGCGGGGCGTGACCAAGAAGTTCCGTCTCCACAACGACCGGAAGACGAACGTCAAGGAGCTCTTCAGCGCTCGTCGCCGTCAGTCCCGCCACGAGGAGTTCTGGGCCCTCAAGGGCGTCTCCCTGGACATCCCCCGAGGCAAGACCTTCGGCCTGATCGGGCACAACGGGTCGGGCAAGTCGACGCTGCTCAAGCTGGTCGCCGGCATCCACCGCCCCTCGAGCGGCACGATCACCGCATCCGGCCGGGTCTCGGCCATGCTTGAGCTCGGCGCCGGGTTCCACCCCGAGATGTCCGGCCGCGACAACATCTACCTGAACGGGTCCATCCTCGGGATGACCCGCAGGCAGATCGACGCCGCCATGGACGACATCATCGAGTTCAGCGGCCTCGGGGAGTTCATCGACACCCCCGTCAAGGTCTACAGCTCGGGCATGTACGTGCGGCTGGGCTTCGCCATCGCGGTGAACCTCGATCCCGAGATCCTCATCATCGACGAGGTCATCGCCGTCGGGGACGAGGCGTTCCAGCGCCGCTGCTTCGACCACCTGTACCAGCTCCGCCGCAAGGGCGTCACCATCGTGCTGGTGACCCACTCACTGGCGCTGGTGTCCGACCTCTGCGACGAGGCGGCCTGGCTCGACGGCGGCACCCTGCGCCACGTCGGCCCTGCCCGCGAGGTGGTGGACTCCTACCTCACCGAGGTGAACGCCAAGGAGGCCGCCACGGACCAGAAGGAGAGCGAGGGCGAGAGCGACGCGCTCGTCGAGTCAGCGGCGGACCCCGACGGCTTCGAGGGGAAGACCCCGCGACGCGGCTCCGGCGAAGTCCGCGTGACCGGGGTGCAGTACCTCGACGAGCACGGAGCGGACCGCAAGTTCCTCACGACCGGGCGCCCCTGCACGCTGCGGATCTCCTACGACGCCGGCACCGAGATCCCGGAGGTCACCTTCGGGCTCGCCTTCGTGCACGAGTCCGGGGTCCAGGCCGCCGGACCGAACTCCGGTTACGGCCCGGACACCTTCGCCCTGCCACGCGGCCGAGGCACGGTCGACTACTCGCTCGACTCGTTGCCCTTGCAGCCGGGCGAGTACCTCGTCAGCGCCGCGGTCGTCGACAAGGGACACATGTACGACTACATCGACCGGGCCTTCGTCCTCAAGGTGCGCGCGGAGGACGCCGTCACCGAGCCGGGCCTCATCCGCATGTCTGGACGCTGGACCCACCAGGCTGCGTTGCCGGCGGCCGACGAGCTGACCTCCCACTGAGCGAGGAACCCCGATGATCACCGAAGAAACCCTCAAGTCGCTCCTGCTCGCCCTGGCCGAGAAGACGCACGACGACGTCGAGCGCATCATCACCTCCAGCGGCGGGCTGACCGACGAGGAGCGCACGTCCATCCGGCAGGCGCTGGACTCCGCCGACACCTCGGCGGGCATGGCGCGCGCTCTCGGCGACACCCTCCGCGCGGCCGGGGACATCGACTACCTCGCCAACGAGTGCTACCGGGCCGCCTTCTACCTCGGCGACGGGCTCGCCGAGCTGCGTTCGGACGACTTGTTCGGCTACTTCTCCACCAAGCGGACCGGCCGGATCCTCGACAAGTGGATCCACTACTTCCCCGTCTACTCGGAGCACTTCGCGCGATTCCGGGGCACGCCGGTGCGCATCCTGGAGATCGGCGTGTACCGCGGCGGATCGCTGGACATGTGGCGCTGGTACTTCGGTCCGGATGCCGTCCTGGTCGGGGCCGACATCGACGAGCGCGCCCAGCAGGTGGCCGCCCCCGACCACGTCGTGGAGATCGGCGATCAGACCGACCCCGAGTTCCTCAGGTCCCTGGTGGAGAAGTACGGGCCCTTCGACATCGTGATCGACGACGGCGGGCACGAGATGCGCCAGCAGATCGTCACCGCGGAGACCCTGTTCCCGCTGCTGGCCGAGGACGGGGTGCTCCTCACCGAGGACTGCCACACCTCCTACTGGGACGCCTACCAGGGTGGGGTCGGTCGTCCGGGGACCTTCATCGAGTGGTGCAAGGACCGCATCGACGACATCAACGGCTACCACCGCCCCGGCCCCGTCGAGCCGGTCTGGACCGACCACGTGGCGAGCATGGCGTTCTACGACTCGATCGTGGTCATGCGGAAGAAGCGGCGTTTCGCGCCCTTCGCCGAGCAGGTGGGCCACGCCGAGTTCCTGCTCCTGCCGCGGCTGTCGGCGCAGCACTACACCGAGATGGCCGCGCGGCGGGACGCCGCGATCGCCCAGCGCGAGGAGGCCCGCATGGAGACCGAGGCGGTGCGCACCGCTCACGAGGCCGAGGTGAAGCAGCTCCACGACGAGATCGAGGAGCTCCGTGCGCAGGTGCCGGCACCGCGCCCCCTCGACGAGACCCGCCGCTCACCCCTCACGAGGCTCAAGATGCTGCGTCGCCGCGACGACGGCTGACGTCGGCCTCCTGCCCGGCGGTCAGCGGCGGGGCACGCGAGCGAGCAGCCGACGGGCCACCAGCGCGACGCCGCCCTCGCGGAGGGCGGCGGCGACCCGCCGGCGGAGCGTGCCTCGCGGAGGTCCCGCCGGCCGGAGACCCAGCTGGAGCCGGTCCACCGCATCGAGCGCCAGGTCAGGCGCCCGCCGCGGCGCGGAGCAGAACGCCACGAGCGGACGCGCCACCCGGTCCCAGGCCAGCTCGGCGGACAGCTCGCCCGCCGCGTTCCCGAGCGATGAACGTGCACCGGGCGATCCGGCCAGTTCGAGGAGCGCGGCGCTCAGCGCCTCGACGTCCCCCGGCGGCACGACGATGCCGGCGCCGCGGCCCGACAGCACGTCGGCCAGTTCGTCGCCGGCCGTGGTGATCACGGGAAGTCCGCACCACAGGTAGTCCAGCACCCGTGTGCGGAAGGCGAACTCGGTCTCCAGGTGGTCCCAGTGGGTGCTCACCGCGATGTCGGCGGAGCGGAGCCACCGATCGCGTTCCTCGTAGGGCACCCAGCCTTCGTGGAAGACGACGGTCCGGTCCAGCACGCCCGCCTCCTCGGCGGCCCGGCGGGCCTCCCCTGCGTTCCCCTCCACGCCGGCGACCGGATGGCGGGTCCCGAGGAAGAGGAGACGCAACCGCGGGGCACGGTGCTCGACCTCTGCCATCGCGCGCACGAGGGTGACCGGGTCCAGCCACTCGTAGATCCCGCCGCCCCAGACGACGACCACGTCACCGGGCGCGATCGACGGGTGCGCACGGGCCAGGGCCTGCCGGTCGCCGTCCACCGGGGGGCGCCGCGGGGTGCCGAACGGCACGACGGCCACGAGGTCCGAGAGATCCGGGGCCCGGTCGTAGGTCACCGGGTTGACCCGGCCGAGCGCGGCGAGGTGCCCCAACCACAGGGCGCGTTGGCGCCGCGAGGCGCACAGCACCAGGTCGGCACGGGACAACTGGACGTTCAGCGCCGTGATGCAGTCCCTGACCACCGCCCGGCGAGCTCCTTCACCGAGCCCGCGGGTGCGTTCCAGCTGCTCGAGGTGGAACGGGTCGTACGCATCGACGACCAGCGGAACCTCTGACTCGGCCAGCCAGGGGTGCAGCCCGAGCACGTCTCCCTGGACGACGACCGACCCCACCGACCGGACGAGTTCGCGCAGGTGCGCCCCATCGCGGGCGGCGGTCAGCTGTACCGCCGGGTCGCTGATGCCCACCTCGGACAGGGACGCGACGGTGACCGCACCGATCACCGGCTCCACCGCGAGGGTGCGAGCGAGCTCCAACGTGCGGATGGCCGGTCCGGCCATCCGCACGCCCAGCGGCTCCGCGGTGACGAAGAGGACGCCCGGGGCGGTCAGGCGCCCCTCCCTTCGGGGTCGCAGAGGTAGTCGTAGATCCCGCTCAGCGCGCGATCCCAGTCCCCGTGCCGTTCGGCGATGTCCTGGAGGCCTCGCGCGGACAGCCGTTCGCGCAGCGCCTTGTCCCGGCACAGACGCTCCAGCTGGTCGGCCAGGTCGTCCGCCGTGCGCTTGGAGAGCAGGCAGTTCTCCTCGTGCTCGAGGATCCAGTGCCCCCAGGGGTTGTCGAACGCGACGACGGGAACGCCGCAGGCCATCAGCTCCAGGGGCAGGTACGACGGGTGCTTGGAGACGGTGAGCGCCAGGCCCACGTCGCTGTTCCGGTAGAGCTCACCGGTCGCCCGGTAGGCCAGCAACCCGAGGGGCTTGATGTCCTCGTCCGCGCCCTGCCCGGTGGCCCAGGCGCCGGCCGTCACGATGCGGACACCGTCGCCGAGACGACGCTTGAGCTCTTCGAGCGCCAGGGACGCCATCTCCCAGCAGTTCCGCCAGTGACCGGGACGGGCGTAGACGAACACGGTCACCGGCGAACCCGGCGTGCGCTCGTGCCGCCACCGGGCGTGGAAGACCGATCCGTCGACGGCCGGCATGAACCCCATGCCCTTGCCGTCGTAGTCCTCGGCGTAGATCTTCTGCAGGTTGTGGGTGTTGCAGAGCCCGTACAGCCCCAGGCGGTAGGTCTCCTCCGCCAGGGCGTACAGCGTGCTGGCCGGGTAGAACATCGGCTCGAAGTCCTGGATCAGGTAGAACTTCCGCTTCATGTTCGGTGCGTGCGCCAGCGCATAGGCGGTGACCCAGAGCGTCGCGATCCCGACGTCGGCCTCGGGCACGTCGGACAGGCTCTCCCGCGACCCGTCGTAGAAGACGATCTGCGAGTCGGCCAGCGACGGGAACGCCGCCGCCAGCGCCGACCGGACGAAGTGGTCCGGAGGGCTGCCCCACACGACGAAGCGGTTCTCGACGCCGTGGTTGCGCGCCAGTTCGTCCGCGATCCGGAGCGCCGAGTTGATGCCGCCGTAGAACGGGCTGTCGATGTCCGGGATGAACCAGTTGACCGTGCGCACAGCGAAGGGCTCGGCGTTCTCCCGGTGCAGCGCGTCGATGGCTGCCACGTCGGCCGGCAGTGCCCGGCACATGTCGGCGAGCATGCGCGACTCCGCGGCGTCGTTGCGCTGCCGGAACGCGGTGAAGTCGCGGCCGAGCGGACCGGCCAGGCGCTGCTGCGGGCTGGGTTCGTGCCGGCCCTTGAGGGCGGGCGTGCGGCTGCCGAGGGAGAGGCTGGGGTTCCAGTACGGGTCGCCGCCGAACAGCCAGGTGTTGTAGCGCCAGTAGCTGGCGAAGAAGTCCTGGGTCGGCACGGTCGTGCCGCGGGTGGCCGACTCCAGGTGCCGGATGCCGGAGAACGGTGAGCAGATGTTCCGGCGGCCGTCCAGGACCATGTCCAGGCCCAGCGACACATCGGAGCCGCACAGGATGAACCGCTCGTCGAACCCGCCCACCTGCTCGAACAACTCACGGCGGACGGCGCAGCAGGCCCCGGTCACGGCCAGCACGTTGCGATACCAGTCGGTCGGCCCGTACATCGAGTCGCTGCCGGGCGCCATGCCCTCGAAGACGTGGTCGGCGAACCCGCCCATGCCCAGGATCACGCCGGCGTGCTGGATCTTCCCGTCCGGCCCGGTGAGCTGGAGACCCGACACCCCGATCTCCGGCTGCATGGCCCAGCCCACGAGCTCCTTCAACCACTGCGGGTCGAGGACCTCGGTGTCGTCGTTGAGGAAGACCAGCACCTCCCCCGAGGAGGCCCGCACCGCGGCGTTGTTGACGGCGCTGTAGTTGAACGGCTGCTCGTGCCACCACAGGACCTCGACCGGGTAGTCGAGGCCGCGTCCGGCGTACCACTGCTCGTTCTCCGGCGTCTGCCCGCCGTTGTCGACGATCACCACGTCGAAGGCCGGGTAGTCCGTGCCCTCGAGCGACGGCAGGCAGGTCGACAGCATCGGCCGGTTGTGACGCGTCGGGATGATGATGCTGACCGACGGCCATTCCGCCGGGGTCCAGCGCAGCCGCACCGTTCCACCGGGCGCCGGCTCCGCCCGCGCGGTGATGCCCTTCCGGTCGAGGTGCTGCTGGACGATCCGCACCGCGTCGTCGTCCGGGACCGGGTCCCGCTCGGGGACGCTGCTCAGGACACGGGTCACCCGGGTCACGCGCTCCGGCTCGCAGTCCGCCCGGAGGAGGAGGTCCCAGTGGCCGGCCTCGCCGGCGTCGACCCGCAGACCCCCTGCGGCCAGGTACCGGGCGCGGCGGATGGCGAAGGCCCGCCCGACGTAGGGAGCGCCGAGCAGGAGCTCGGGGGACCACGACGGCCGGAACCGCGGATCGGTGGGCCGGTCGCCGTCCAGGACGTCGTCGTCCCAGGTGATGACGTCCACGAGCGGGTCGCGCCGGGCCGCCATCGCCACCTGGTAGAGGCAGTCGGGACGGAGCCGGTCACCGGCCTGGAGCAGGACGACCAGGTCAGCGTCGCCGTGGATCACGTGCGTGTTGGCGGACTCGACCGGGATGCCTCCCGCCTGCACGACCCGTCCGGTCACCGCCGGCTCGACCGACGACGGGAGGACGGGGTCGCAGGCCACCGCGGTCCAGTGCTCCCAGGACTGCTCCTCCAGCGAGGCGAGGGTGTCGCCGACGGCACCCTTGCCGGGCAGGATGATCACCTGGACCGACACCGGGTGCGAGGCGCGACGGGAGTACTCGCGCTGGGCCTCCCGCTCCTGCGGGGTGGCCTCGTGCTCGCGCAGCCAGCTGCGGTAGGAGGGCGCGGTCGGCTCGACGACGCCGGGGATGGCCCACAGCGACCGGATCGTGCCGGCGGTGTGCAGCACCTCGCGGTAGGTCGACAGCGCGGCCTTCGCCACCGCGCGCTGCTTGCTCCCCTCGGGCAGCCGGTCGCGGACCGTCTCCCTGACCCGCTGCTTCCAGCCCGTCGGCAGGCTCTCCGGGATCACAGGTGCGTCGGTGACGGTGGCAGGTTCACCCGGCAGCCCTGCTGAGTCCGACACCGCCTGCGAGACTGGTTCCAGGGCCTCGGGCGAGGCGTCGGACGAGGAGGAGGTCACGATTAACGGCTCCCGTGGTGGTCGGCTGTGCGATTCATCCGGGAACTCCCCGCGCGACGGGCAGGGGCACCGGAGCCCCCAACCTACCTGGCCCCCCAGGGGGCGGCCGTCCGGATGGAACGGCTGTGCCGGGAGATGCTGACGTGCGTGTAGTTCTCGATGCGACCCCGCTCCTGGGCCCTCGGACGGGGGTCGGCCGGTACGTCGCCTCCCTGGCCCGGGAGCTGGCCGTCGGCCATGACGACCTCGCGGTCGCCTGCGTCGCGTTCACCGCGCGCGGTCGCCGTGCGCTGCCTGCCCAGCTCCCGCCCGGGGCCACGGCTGTCGGGCCGCCCGCCCCGGCCCGCCTGCTGCACCGGCTCTGGGCACGGTCGGAGTGGCCGGCGGTGACCCGGCTCACCGGCCCCGCCGACGTCTTCCACGCCACCAACTTCGTGCTCCCGCCCACCGGCCGTGCCGCGGGCGTCGTCACGGTGCACGACCTCTCCTTCCTCCACCGGCGGGACACGGTCACCCCGGCCGCGCGCGCCTACCGCGACCTGGTGCCCCTCGGCCTGCGGCGGGCGCGGATGGTGCTGACCCCGAGCCGGTCGGTGGCCGAGGAGCTGGCCGAGACCTACGGCGTCGCGGAGGACCGGCTGGCCGTCACGCATCTCGGGGTCGACGCCGAGTGGTTCACCGCGGAAGCGCCGGACGACGTCATGCGCCGGCGGCTGGACCTGCCGTCGCGCTACTTCCTCTTCGTGGGCAACCTCGAGCCGCGCAAGAACCTGCCGCTCCTGCTGTCCGCCTACCGTGCCCTGCTGGCCACCCTCCCGGATGCACCCGGGCTCGTCCTCGTCGGGCCGGAGGGCTGGGGGCCGCAGCTGGACCTGGAGGGGATCCCACCGTCCAGGATCCGCCTCACCGGCTACCTCCCGGACGCCGACGTGCGTTCGGCCGTCGCCGGCGCCACCGCCCTGGTCTACCCGACCGCGTACGAAGGTTTCGGGCTCCCTCCGCTCGAAGCCCTGGCCTGCGGCACTCCGGTCGTCGCGTCCGACCTGCCGGTCATCCGGGAGGTGGTGGGACACGATCCCGCCGTCGCGACGCTCGTCCCGGAAGGGCGCGAGGCGCCCCTGACCGACGCCCTGCTCCGTGCCGCGACGGAGCCGGAACCGTCGGGCGCGCGCGAGCAGCGCCGCGAGCGCGCCCGACGGTTCGACTGGCACGCCACGGCGGCGGCCACCCTGGAGGCGTATCGGAGGGCGGTCAGCCGGTGACCGTCAGGGTCGCGCAACCCAGCAGCGGGTTGACCGCACCGGCCGTGTCGATGGCGTAGGCGCACACGGTCCGCCGGCCCGACAGCGGGCCGAGGTAGGCGGTGTACCCGTGGGCCTCCCCGGCCCCGCTGATCGCCGCTGCGACGTCCGGCCGGGACTGGTCCGCGGTCAGCCGCCCGGCGTACCGGCCGTCCAGGTAGAAGTGGACGTCGATGGAGCGCGCGGGGAGGTCGGGGTCGTACGCCCAGCCCCGCACGACCAGGTGCCCCGCTTCTGCGGTCACCGCGTCCACCGCGCCCCGCGGCTCGACGCTGGGCGCCACGGTGACCGTGAGACAACCCAGCCGGGTGTTGGGTGCGCTGCCACCGAGGACGTTGATCGCGTACGCGCAGGCCTCGTGGCGGCCGGGCGCGAGCACAACCGTGGTGGCGAACCCGTGCGCCGACCCCGTGCCCGGGTGCGCGGCCTCGACGTCCGGGCGCGGCGCATCCGCCGTGACGTGCGAGACCATCCGGCCGTCGACGTAGAGGTGGACGTCGATCGGAGCCGAGGTGTCCGGGTCCAGCGCCCACCCTCGGAGGGCGACGGTCGCCCCCTCGGCGGACGCCACCTCGAGGTTCCCGATGGGGGGGACACCGACGAGCGCGGTGGAGCAGCCGAGCTGCGGGTTCTCGGTTCCCTGGCGCACGTTGATGGCATAGGTGCAGACCTCGTGCTCACCGGGGGCGACGGCGACGTCGCCCGAGAAGCCGTGCCGCCTGCCCAGGTCCGCGAACTCGGCAGGGATGCCGTCGTGATGCTGGTCGGCGCGCAGCGCGGCGGCCCAGTGCCCGTCGACGTAGACGTGGACGTCGACGGGGCCGGCCGTCTCGGGATCCAGTGCCCAGCCCGAGACGCTGATCGCCCGTGGTCCGCCCGAGACGTCGGCACGGCCAGCGGGTCGCACCTCCAACGTCGTGGTCCAGCACCCCAGTTGCGGGTTGCGCCCGCCCGACGGCGCGTTGATCGCGAAGAGGCACACCTCGTTCCGGCCAGGCTGCAGCGGTACGGGTATGCGGAAACCACGCGCCGTCCCCGCGGCCGGGTAGGCCTCTGCCACGTCCGGGCGCGGCTGGTCGGCGAGAGCCTGCGTCGCCCACGCGCCGTTCACGTAGACGTGCACCGCGGTCGGCGAGGAGCTGTCCGGGTCCAGGGCCCAACCGGTCAGCTCCCCCTGCCCTTCGCGGAGCACAGCGGCGTCGATGGACCCCAGCGGCAGCCCCCGGGTGTCCACGGTGCGGCAGCCGAGCTTGGTGTTCGGGGCGAAAGCGCCGACGTTGATGGCGTACACGCAGACCTCGTGGAGGCCCTGCGTGACACCGATCGTCCGTTCGTAGCCGTGCGCGCCTCCCCACGCCGGCAGCGCGGCGGCCACGTCGTCGCGGCGAGCATCGGCCGTCACCGAACCCTGCAGCTGCCCGTCGACGTAGACGTGGACGCTGATCGGGGCCGTGGTGTCCGGGTCGACCGCCCACCCCCGGATGTCCACCTGGTTCCCGGTGCGGGCGGTCACCGAGTCGAGCGCACCCAGCGGCTGCCAGGCCGACTCCCCCGGCGCCTGGGTGGACGTGAACCAGTCCGTGAAGTACAGCCAGAAGTTGCGGTTGCCGTACGCCGAGCAGGCGTCCCCGGAACCGTATCCGGCGGCGAGGGCAGCGGCGTTGGGCTGGTAAGGCGTGTAGATGTACAGGCCCGCGGTGGCCTGGTTGTGGATGTAGACCTGGCTGGATCCGCAGTCGCGGTTCGGGTGGTACAGCACGGTGTTGGTGCGACCGGCCCGGTACCCGTACGACGTGGGATGAGCCTTGTAGACCTGGAACCGCCGTGCCGCGCTGTACACCTGGTTCTGGAACCCGTTGTACGCCGGGTCGCAGGGGGCCGTGTCAGGACATGCGTAACCCATGGCCTCCCGGTAGCGCCGCTCGTACAGCGACGACCCGGTGTTGGTCACCAGCGACTGTTCCTTCTGCAGCATCACGAGGAGCACCCGGGGACTGACGTTGCACGCCCGGGCTGCCTTGCTGATGATGGTGGCCGCGCTCTCCTGGGATCCGGCCGCATAGCCGGAGCAGTACTGATCCGCGGATCGGGCGGTGGTGTCCTGGCGGTAGTCCTTGAGGCACGGCGTCCCGTCGGATCCCGCACGGCAGTTCATGCCCTTGAGCTCGATGAACTTCCGGACGTCGTCGGGGCTCATCCCGGCTCCGTCGAAGAACACCGAGTCGCTGATGATGTTGCCGGGGTTGAACTGCCCCAGGTCCGCGGTGACATCGAGGTCGACCCGGTCGGGGGACGAGCCGCCGGCGACGAGCAGACCGGCGGCAGTGGCCATCACCGTGATCCCCAGGGCCAACCGGGTCAGGAGCCGCTTCATCTGGCCGGGACCTCCACGTCCACGGCCGGGGAGACACCCGTCGACGTGTCCGACCGGTAGGACAGGACCGCCTCCCAGGTGCCGGCCGCCAGGTCGGCACCTGGGACCTGCAGGAGCCCGCACGTGGTGGTCGTCGCATCCGGAGCAGCCATGTTCTCGACGCTGAGGCTCTGGGATCCACGTGACAGCGTCAGCACGCAGCTGCCGTGCGACTCGATGACTCCCGCGACGTAGCCGTTGACCTCGACCGCCCCGGTGTCCTCCACCCAGGCCGCGAAGGTGACGACGGGATCCACCGGCGTGGCAGCGCGCACCGTCGACGTCTCCGCGGGAACCGGCGCCGGTGCGGAGGTGGGCTCGGGGTCGACACCGGCGGGGGCGGTCGTCCGGGTCGGACCCCCGGCCGCGGCCCCCCCGGCGGCTGTCCCCGGGTCGGCGACCGGAGCCGGGTCAGAGCCACCATGCCCGCTCCACCACCACCACGTCACGATCGCCGCGAGGAGCAGGAGGACGAAGGCGGCACCCCCTGCCCTCCGGCGGCGGTGCGCAGATCGAGACATGGCCGTGCCTTTCATGAGGACCAGAGCCGGGGATCCGGATGTCGCGGTGCGGGTCAGACCTGGACCGTGCGGCAGCCGAGGAGCGGGTTCGTCGAGCCGTGCCCGGTGTTGATGGCGTAGGCGCAGACCTGGTGCTGCCCGCTGCCCAGCGGCAGCGTGATCGCGTAACCGTGGGCCGGGCCGGCGGCGGGCACGGCCGCTGCCACATCCGCTCGGGTCTCCGCCGCCGTGATGGCCGCCCCCCAGCGACCGTCGACGTAGACGTGCACCGACGTCGCACCGGCCCCCCGGTCGGGATCCCAGGCCCAGCCGTGGACGGCCACGCCGTGGGTGCCGGCGTCGACGCCGTCGAGGCTGCCGACGGGGTTCCACGCGGATGCGGCAACGGACACCGAACGGCACCCCAGCTGCGTGTTCACGGTCCCGTAGCCGGTGTTCAGTGCGTATGCGCACACGGACCGCGCGCCCGGTGCCAGATCCAGGGTCGCCACGTAGCCGTGCCGGCTGCCCGCCGCCGGGAACGCGGCCGCCACGTCGTCCCGGCGACCGTCCGCACGGAGAGCCTTCGCAGGGACGCCGTCGACGTGCAGGTGGATCACGGAGGCCTCCTGCGGCGTGTCGTCGTCCAGGGCCCATCCCGTGACGGTCACCGTGCGCCCACTGGCGCTGGCGGTGTCCAGGCTGCCGCGTGGAGCCCACGGTCCGGCCGGGGCGTCCACCGTCCGGCAACCGAGTTCGGGGTTGGTGGTCCCGGCGTTCTGGTTGATGGCGTAGACGCAGACCTTGTGCCTGCCCGGGCCCGGGCTCTCGAACGACGCCTGGAACCCGTGCGCCGGTCCTGCGTCCCGTATCGCCGCGGCGACATCGGGTCGGTCCAGCCCTGCGGTCACCGCCCCCACTGCGCTGCCGTTGACGTACACGTGCACGCTGAGGGCCGCGGTAAGCGCATCCGGGTCCACAGCCCACCCGCGGAGCGACACGGTGCGCCCTGAGATCGTGGCCGCCTCCAGGTTGCCGACCGGGTCCTTCCCCGGCGCCGGGTCGGTCGCGACGGTGACGTACTGGCACCGCGTCCAGACGTCGGCACCGGAAGGCGGGGCGTTGAGCAGCACCACGCACACCTGGTGCCGGCCCCGTGTGAGGGAGAGGGAACCGGCGAAGCCGTGGCCTGGGCCGGCCTGCGGGTGCACCGCCGCGACGTCCGGTCGGAACCGGTCGGCCGTGGCGGTGACCACACGACGGCCGCCCACCTCGATGCCCACGGCGATGCTCCCCGTCGGGAAGTCGGGATCGAAGGTCCAGCCGGAGAACGACAGCACCGCGCCGTCGAGCTGCAGGGACTCCAGGCCGCCGAGCGGACTCCCGCCGGGGGACCGGCCGATGCGCCCTCCCACCATGTCCCGGAGCTGGCCCATGCGGTTGTACGCGTACTGCCCCGGGCAGGCGGTGTTGGTGACGTCTCGGTGCGCGAAGACGGTCGGCACGGTGACGACCTGCCCCGCCGGGAAGCGCGACGTGCCACCGCCGGACGTCAGCTGGGTCGTGCCCTTGGGGTCCACCCCGTACAGATCCAGCTTCCAGGCGATGATCGCGGCGACGCTGTCGAGCATGGCCTGCGGCGTGTCGACCTTCGAGTAGTCCCCCAGCATCGAGACCCCGAAGGTCCCGGTGTTGAAGCCACCGGCGTGCGCGCCGACGACGGTGCTGGACAGCCCGCCGTGACGGCCTTCGAAGATCCGGCCGAACCGGTCGACGATCACGTTGTAGCCGATGTCCCCCCAGCCCCGGCTCTTCGTGTGGTAGGCGTAGATCGACCGCATGATCGCCGGCACCTGATCGGCGGTGTAGCCGTTCGCGTCGGCCGTGTGGTGCAGCGTGGCGGCCTTGATGGTGGGCGCGTACTCGGGGTCCCAGAACCGGATCGACTCGTCCGCTCCCCACTGCGCACGGCTGTGCACCACCGGCATCGCCGACGCCGCGTGCGCCTGGCCGACCGCGTCGGAAGCGCCGAGCGCGGTATCGGCCTCGCTCGTGCCCGGGTCGATCAGCTCGACCTGCACGTCTCGCGGCTGCTCGCCGCCGGCCGCGGTCACCTGCACCTCGACGCCGCTGCTCGGGCCGGTCCAGTACGGCGCGGTTCCCGCCCGCACGTCGGCGGTCTCCGCGGACGGGGACTGCTCGACGTCATCGGCCTGGAGCTCGGCCCACTCCCCCCATCCGCCACCGACGGCGCGCGAGCGGAGCCGCACCGTCACGTCGCTGGCCTCCTCGTCGACACGCCAGGTGACTCCGACGGCGGAGAACTCCTCCCCCCGTGAGCGCGCGAACGTCAGGACCGGGTCCTCTGCAGCCACCGGCTGAGCTCCGGGCCCGGCGTCGCCGGCGACCTCTCCGACCAGTTCGGGCACGATGTCCTCGGCCTGTGCCACGTCGGCCACGGACGTGGGCGCGTCGGCGGAGCCGAGCTCGACGGTGTCGATGCTCGTCTCGACGGGCTCCGCCTCGGGCAACGGCGAGGCGTAGACAGGCAGCACGAGGAGGGTGCCGGTCAGGGCCACGAATGCGGTGGTTCCCGCGATGACGCGACGCACGGTCGACCTCCGGTTGGGTGTCAGCGGGGCGGCAGCTGGCGGGGAAGGAGCCCCACTCCACTCATCGGTCGACCGCGACACGGACTTGAGCTCGGCGCGACCTCGACACGAGCCTAAGTGACTAAAAGGTGACAGATCGTGATCGACACGCACGGTCGGGCGTCGCCGGATGCGGGAGACGCGAAGCGCCTCGATGGGTGCCAGCGGGGCGCCGGGTCACCGTGCCGTCGGTCGGGTCGACCCCGGAGGGGCGGCTGCCGGAGCCGCACCACGCGACGGATGGGGCCTGTTGTGCCCTGCGTGACGGACGGCACCGAAGAGGTGCCGGAGTCGCCGGCAACACCCGGTCTCTCCCCTCGAGGCCACCCGGTGCGACGTATCGTCCCGGCACGTCCAGCCTGACGGGCGAGACGCCCGAACCTGCCCCGAGTCCGGCCCGACGTGAGGACCACCCGTGACCCGCTCCGCAGAGCGCCCCGACGGCGCCTCGAGCCCACTGCCCGCCCGACTGGACCCCCGGGCCGGCCGGCCGCGTCGCTCCCCCGATGGCTCGACCCGGCGCCGCTCACGGGACGGCGCGGCGGGTTCCGGTCGCGGCTCCGCTCGCGCCGTGACGGCCGTGCGCGCCATCGCCGCGGTGCTGTCGCTGGTGCTGCTCGGGACCGGGGGCTGGGGCTGGTACCTCGGACGGGTCGCCGATGCCAGCGTCACGCGCACCGACGCGATCCCGACCAGCGGCAACGAGGGGCTCGGGCGCGCCGGTGAGGCCATGAACCTGCTGCTGGTGGGCAACGACAGCCGCGCCAGCGCGACGGAGGACGAGCTCGAGGCGCTCAACACCGAGGCGAGCAACGGGATCAACACCGACACGATGATCTTGGCCCACGTCCCCGCCGACGGCTCCCGCGCGTCGTTCGTCTCCTTCCCCCGCGACTCCTACGTCCGGATCCCCGGCTACGGCTGGGACAAGCTGAACGCCGCCTACGCCTACGGCTACACCCAGGAGGCGTCGGAGAACGCCACGGAGACCGAAAAGCAGGCGGCGGGCGCGCAGCTGCTCATCCGCACCATCAGCCAGCTCACGGGTCTGCAGATCGACCACTACGCCGAGGTGGACCTGCTCGGCTTCTTCAACCTGTCCACCGTCGTGGGCGGCGTCGAGGTCAACCTCTGCGAGCCCGCCAAGGACGGCTACTCGGGCGTCAACCTCCCCGCGGGCGTGCAGACGATCAGCGGCGAGCAGGCCCTGGCCTTCGTGCGCCAGCGGCACGGGCTGCTCCGCGGTGACTTCGACCGGATCGTGCGGCAGCAGGTGTTCATCGCCGGGATGATCCGCAAGATCCTGTCCGACAACGTCCTGCTGGACCTCGGCAAGCAGCGCGAGCTGGTCCAGGCGGCCGCCGACTCCCTCACCGTCGACCAGTCGCTGGACCTCTTCGAGCTGGCCGGCCAGATGCAGTCGGTGACCGCCGGCGGCGTCGACTTCCAGACGGTGCCCAACCTCGGGACCGACCGCGACGACCAGGACCGGTCCATCGTGCGGCTCGAGGACGAGGACGCGCTCCACGACTTCTTCGCCGACCTCTCGGCCGAGCCGGAGGAGGAGGCCCCGGCGACGACCGAGGCGCCGCGCACCGTCGACCCCGCCACGGTGACCGTGGACGTCTACAACGGCTCGGGCATCTCCGGTCTGGCCGGTGAGGCGGCCGAGTCGCTGACGGCGGGCGGGTTCTCCGTCGGGACGACCGGCAACGCCGATTCCAGCGACTACGAGCAGACGGTCGTCCGCCACGCCGCCGGCGACGAAGCGCTCGCCCTGACCGTGGCCGCCGCCATCCCCGGCGCGGTCGCCGAGGAGAGCGACGACGCCGCCACCGGTAGCGTGCAGCTCGTGCTGGGCAGCGACTTCAACGGCGTGGGTCAGGCCGTCACCCCGCAGGCACCGACCGCACCGGTGGAGGGCCAGGACGCCCGCACCGCGGCGGACACCGCCTGCATCAACTGATGCCCGCCCCCCTCACCCCCGCGGACCTCCTGGCCGGGGCGCTGGACCGCTCCCCCGCCACCCCCCTGCTCACGTACTACGACGACGCCACCGGGGAGCGGGTCGAGCTCTCGACGGCGACGCTGGCGAACTGGGTGGCCAAGACGGCGAACCTCCTGCAGGAGGAGTTCGACGTCGGCCCCGGCAGCCGGGTCGCCCTGGCGCTCCCGGTGCACTGGCAGACCGCGGCCGTGCTCCTCGCCGTGTGGAGCTGCGGGGCCACGGTGGTCGACACCGCCCCGGAGGACGACGGACGGCTCGACGACGTCGACGTCGTGCTCGCAGCGCAGGACCGTCTGCAGCCCCTCGAGGAGCAGGGGGTCGCGGAGCTGCTCGGCCTGTCCCTGCACCCCCTGGGCATGGGCATGACCGGGTACACCGGCCCGGCGCGGGACTTCGCGCTCGAGGTGCGGGTCCACGGTGACGTGTTCCACCCGTGGGCACCGCCCCGGCCGGACGGTCCGGGCCTCGCCCTCGGCGGCCTGCAGCTCTCCCTCGCCGGCCTCGTGCAGGCGGCCGGCGAACTGGCGGAGCGGCTCGGCATCGTGGCCGGCGACCGCCTGATGGTGGACGCCTCCGTCGCCGCCGAGGCCGGCCCGGTGGCCTGGCTGCTCGCACCACTGGCCACCGGCGCGTCGGTGGTCCTCGTCGGCTCGGCGGACGTCTCGCGCCTCGAGCACCGCGCCGCCACCGAGCGTGTCACGGCTACCCTCGGGCACCGGATCGACGGGGTCCGCGAGCTGGGCCGGGAAGCCTGACCGGCCGCGGCCCGCACCCCGCCGCCACGGAGGCCGGAGGACCGTGACCGCAGCGACGAACCCGCCCCGCAGCAGGGGGCGCCGACGGTGACCTTCTCGATCCTGGCGCGCGACCCGGGCACCGGGGAGCTCGGGGTCGCCGTCTCGTCCTGCATCCTCGCCGTCGGCCGCGCGGTGCCCGGCGCCCGACCGGGCGTGGGCGTCGTCGCCGTGCAGGCGCGCAGCCCGCGCGGGACCGGGTACGCCGTCCTCGAGGGGCTGGCTGCGGGCAGCGAGCCCGCGGACCTGGTCCGCCGGGCCGCGCACTCGGCCGAGGACGGGGACCGCCAGCTCGCCGTCATGGACGCCACCGGGCAGGTGGCGGCCGACACCGGACCGGGGTCCTTCCCCGCCGGTGGACACCTCCTCGGTGACGGCTGGAGCGTCCAGGGGAACATGCTCGCGTCCGACCGCGTGCTGCCCGTGATGGCCGAGGCCTTCACCGGCGCCACCGGCGCGCTGCCCGACCGGCTGCTCGCGGCGCTGCTCGCCGGTCAGGAGGCCGGTGGCGACCTTCGCGGCCGCCAGTCGGCTGCGCTGCTCGTCGTCGCCGGGGAGCCGGCCACGGAGGACGACGACGGTCTGCGCGCGGACCTGCGCGTCGACGACTCCGGCGATCCGGTGGCCCAGCTGCGCATGCTGCGCAACCTGCAGCGGGCGTACGACGAGCGGGACTACGAGTACCTGGCGCTCTTCGCCCCGGAGGGTGCCCGCGACCTCTACGCCGCTCTCGCCGCATCCCGACGAGGGGACCGGGACGGAGCCCGCCAGGCGCTCGAGGCGATGCGCAGCCGACCCGGCTGGTCGACCTGGCTCGGCGCCATGGCCGGCGACGCGCGGCTGGCTGCGGTCTCCCGGCTCCTGGACTGAGCCGCCGTCCCCCGGCAGGTGCGCCGGCGCAGGGCTCGGCTACCTGAGCAGGCTGCGGGCGATCACCATGCGCTGCACCTGGTTGGTGCCCTCGTAGATCTGGGTGATCTTGGCGTCGCGCATCATGCGCTCGACCGGGAAGTCCTGGGTGTAGCCGGCGCCACCGAACAGCTGGACGGCGTCGGTGGTCACCTGCATGGCGACGTCGGAGGCGAACGCCTTGGCCGAGGCCGAGAGCCCGGTGACGTCGGGACGCCCCTGCTCCCCCGCGGCGGCGGCGACGTAGACCAGCTGGCGGGCCGCCTGGATCCTCATCTCCATGTCGGCGAGCATGAACTGCACGCCCTGGAACTCGCCGACGGCCTTGCCGAACTGCTTCCGCTCCTTGACGTAGGCGACCGAGGCGTCCAGGGCCCCCTGTGCGACGCCGACGGCCTGGGCGCCGATGGTGGGCCGGGTGAAGTCGAGGGTGCGCAGCGCGGTCTTGAAGCCGGTGCCCGGCGCCCCGATGATCCGGTCGGCGGGGATGGTGCAGTCGGTGAAGTAGAGCTCGCAGGTGGGCGAGCCCTTGATGCCCATCTTGCGCTCCTTGGGACCCACGGCGAAGCCCGGGTCGTCCCGGTGGACGGCGAACGCGGAGATGCCGTTGGCGCCCTTCTCGGGATCGGTGACGGCCATGACCGTGTACCACTCCGAGACGCCGGAGTTGGTGATCCACGCCTTGGTGCCGTTGAGCACCCAGCTGTCGCCGTCGAGGCGGGCGCGGGTCTTCATGGCCGCGGCGTCGGAGCCGGCCTCGCGCTCGGACAGGCCGTAGCTAATCATCGCCTCGCCGGCGGCGATGGGGGCGAGCACCTTCTGCTTGAGGTCCTCGGACGCCGACAGGATCACCGGCATCGAGCCCAGCTTGTTGACCGCGGGGATCAGCGAGGCGCTCATGTCGACCCGGGCGACCTCCTCGATGACGATGCACGTCGCGATCGCGTCGGCGCCCTCGCCGCCGTAGGCCTCGGGGATGTGGGTGGCGTGGAAGCCCGCCGCGGTGAGCGCCTTCTGCGCCTCGATCGGGTACCGCGACTCGGCGTCCACCTCGGCGGCGTGGGGCGCGATCTCCCGCTCGGCGATGTCGCGCACCGCCGCCCGGATCGCCTCGTGCTCCTCGGTCAACGCGTACAGCCCGCTGTTCGTACCCACGCCGACGATCGTAGGACGTCCGACTACCCGCGGGTAGCGAGGCGCTCCTGGAGGGTGAGGTCCCGGGCGACGACGCTCTCGGCGAGCTCGGCCTGGAACCGCTCGACCCGGCTGCGCAGCGCCGCGTCGCCGGCGGCGAGGATGCGCACCGCGAGCAGCCCGGCGTTCCGGCCGCCGCCGATGCCCACGGTGGCCACCGGCACGCCGGCAGGCATCTGCACGATCGAGAGCAGGCTGTCCAGCCCGTCGAGCCGGTCCAGCGGCCGGGGCACGCCGATGACCGGCAGCGGGGTGGCCGCCGCGACCATCCCGGGCAGGTGGGCAGCCCCGCCGGCGCCGGCGACGATCACCCGCAGGCCGCGGCCGGCGGCGGCCTCGGCGTAGTCGAGCATCCGGCGGGGGGTCCGGTGCGCCGAGAGGACGTGCGCCTCCCAGGCGACGCCGAACTCCTCGAGCGCCTCGGCGGCCGGCTGCATCACCGGCCAGTCCGAGTCGCTGCCCATGACGATGCCGACGACCGGGTCGCTCATGCCCTGCTCCTCAGTGCTCGTGCTCGTGCTCGAACGCGAACGCCGGGTCGACGACCCCGTCGGCCAGGTACCGGGCCGCGGCCACCGCCCGGGCGCGCACCTCGGCGAGCTCCGTGCCGAGGGCGGTCACGTGGCCGAGCTTGCGGCCCGGGCGCTGCGTCTTGCCGTACCAGTGCAGCTTCACGTCGGGCCAGTGCGCCATGAAGTGGTGGATCCGCTCGTCGAGCGCCGGGCCGGTCCAACCCTCCTCCGCCGCCGCACCGCCGAGCACGTTCGCCATCACCACGACCGGGGCGACCATCTCCGTGGAGCCCAGCGGGTAGTCGAGGACGGCGCGCAGGTGCTGCTCGAACTGGCTGGTGCGCGCGCCCTCGATGGTCCAGTGGCCGGAGTTGTGCGGCCGCATCGCCAGCTCGTTGACCAGCACCCCGTCCGCGGTCTCGAACAGCTCGACCGCGAGCATGCCGACGACGCCGAGCCGGTCGGCGATGCGCACGGCGAGCTCCTGGGCCGCGGTGGCCAGGTCGTCGGGGAGCCCGGGTGCGGGCGCGTAGACCTCGGCGCAGACGCCGTCGCGCTGCACGGTCTCCACGACCGGCCACACCGCCACCTGGCCGAACGGCGACCGCGCGACCTGGGCCGAGAGCTCCCGCACCATGGCCACCCGCTGCTCGGCCAGCAGGGTGCCGTGCCGTTCCAGCAGCCCGGCGGCGGCCTCGGCGTCCCCCACGACGAACACGCCCTTGCCGTCGTAGCCGCCGCGGGGGGTCTTGAGCACGACGGGCCAGCCGTGCGCCCCGGCGAAGGCGGCGACGTCGCCCGCCGTCCGCACCTCCGCCCAGGCCGGCTGCGGCTCCCCGGCATCCGCGAGCGCGCGGCGCAGCACCAGCTTGTCCTGCGCGTGCACCAGGGCATCCGGGCCCGGGGCGACGCGGATGCCCTCCTCGACCAGCGTGCGGAGGTGCTCCGTCGGCACGTGCTCGTGGTCGAAGGTGACCACCGTGGCGCCGTCGGCCACCGCGCGGAGGGCCTCGAGGTCCTGGTGGTCACCGAGTCGCACGTCGGCGGCGACGAGCGCGGCCGACTCGTCCGGGCCGGCGGACAGCACGCGCAGGGACTGACCGAGCGCGACGGCGGCCTGGGAGGTCATCCGGGCGAGCTGACCGCCGCCGACCACGGCCACCACGGGCAGGCCGGTGCGCGAGTCGAGTGGAGTGGCCATGGTGACTGCCGAGACTAAGGGCAGCCCATTCCCCGCTCGTCGGGAGGGGAACGGAGCGCCGCAGCTTCTAGCCTCCCTGCGTGACGGCTCCTTCACAGTGCGCACTCGGTAGCGCGCGCACGCCCCGTCCGGGTTCTCGGCTGGACTTCCTCGACGGCCTCCGCGGGGTGGCGGTCGGCCTCGTCCTGGCCCAGCACGTGGGCGAGCGAGCGTTCCCCGCCTTCCAGGAGCTGACGCATTCCGGCGTCCTGCTGGGCCAGATGGGCGTCATGGTGTTCTTCCTGTGCAGCGGCTTCATCATCCCGGCCAGCCTCGAGCGAGGCCCGGTGTCGGACGGGCGCGGCCGCCGGTTGGCCGCCTTCTGGCGCAGCCGCTTCTTCCGGCTCTTCCCCCTCTACTGGCTCAGCCTGGGCGCCGCCGCCTGGCTGGCCTTCTCCGGCGTCGCCACGCCGGCAGCCCCCATGTCGGTGGGCGACTGGCTGGCCAACCTGTCCATGGTGCAGATGCTTGTCGGCGTCCCGAACGCGCTGGTGTCCTACTGGACGCTGGCCTTCGAGATGCTGTTCTACCTGGGCGTGTCGATCCTGTTCGCCCTCCGGCTCCACCGGCACAGCGTCGCGCTCGCGCTGACTGCCGCGGCGGTGTGCCTGGCGCTCGCCCTGGGCGCCGGCTCTCTCGTGGGCGCGACGCCGCCGACCGGCGCGTTCTGCCTGGCCACCATGCTCACCGGCACGGTCTTCCACCGCTGGCACAGCGGGGCGGTGCCCGCGCGCTCCCTGGTGCTGTGCGTGGCCGCCGTCCTCGCATCGGGGGTCGCCCTGCTGCACGCGGCGGTCGTCGTGACGCCGCAGCCGCCGGAGGCTCCGGCCTTCCTGGCGATGCTCACCGCCTGGCTCGGCGCGTACGTCCTGTTCTGCGCCGGCATCGCCCTCCGGCGGCGCGCGGTGCCGGCCCCCCTGCGCCGGCTGGGCGTCACCAGCTACTCGGTCTACCTGGTGCAATGCCTGGTGCTGGCCGCAGTGCCCGCGCTGCCCGACGCCTGGCTGAGCTCGGCGCTGTGGGTGGTCGTCACCCTCGCGGTCAGCGAGCTGACCTACCGGTGGGTCGAGCTGCCGGCCGTCGCGCTCGGGCGGCGAAGCCGGCCCCGCGCCGACCTCCCACCGCCGGCGACGGCTCCGGTCACCGCCGCGCCCGCCCTCGTCCCGCCCCCTCGCCGGCCTGCGCCGGCCCGGGAGGAGGCCACCGTCTGATCGGGGACTCCTCCGTGGGGACCGGCACCCGGCCGCGAGCGAGTCCGTCGATGCGGACCGGGGTCACCCGGCCAGTCGCGAGCCGTTGCGGCCGGCGATCACCTCCAGCCGCGTGGGGATGCGGGTGCGCAGCTCCTCGAGGTGGCTGATCACCCCCACCGTGCGACCGCCGCGGCGGAGCTCGTCCAGCACCGTCATCACGGCGTCCAGCGCCTGCGCGTCCAGAGTGCCGAACCCCTCGTCCACGAACAGGGTGTCGATCCGGACGCCGCCGGTCTCCGCGGTGACCACGTCGGCGAGCCCCAGCGCCAGCGCCAGGGAAGCCATGAAGCTCTCCCCGCCCGAGAGCGTCTTGGTGGGCCGGCGGGCGCCGGTGTACTCGTCGAAGACGTCCAGGCCCAGGCCACCGCGGGCGCCGTGCCGGCCCTGCGCGTCGCTGTGCAGGAACGTGTAGCGGCCGCCCGACATGTCCAGCAGCCGCCGGCTGGCCACCTCGGCGACCTGTTCCAGCCGCGCGGCCAGCACGAACGACTGCAGGCGCATGCGGCGTGCGTTGGCCCCCCGACCGTGCGTCAGGTCGGCCAGCGCCGTGACCTGGTCGCTCCAGGCGCGCAGCTCGGCCAGCGTGAGCTCGGCTGCGCTCACCCGTCCCACCAGGTCCTCGAGCGAGCTCGTGCAGCGGCGCGCCTGCTCGAGCTCGGCCACCGCCTCCTCCCGCCGGCGGGTGCCGCCGGCGCAGCGGCTCTCCAGCGCGCCGAGGTCGGGCCGCGGGGCGAGGTCGGCGAGCTCCGGGTCGGTCAGCCGAGCGCGCAGGACGGCCACCCGCTGGTCGTGACCGTCGAGCTGCCGGTCCAGCTCGGCCAGCCGGCCGGGACCGGCCAGCGCCGACTCCGCCGCCCGGTCGTCGTCGAACCCGGCGGCTCGGGCCCGCTCCTCCGCCGCCCGGCTCGCCGCCTGGGCCTCGGCTCGGGCGCGCAGCTCCTCGACCTCGGCCGCGACCACCGACTCGCACGCCTCCGCGGCGGCCGACAGCCGGGCGACCCGGGCCGCCAGATCGGCGTCGTCGCCCCGGGCGGCGGCCAGCCGGCCGGTCAGCTCCGCGAGGCCGCTGGTCAGCGCGTGGTGCTCGGCGGTCCGGGCGCGCAGCTCCTCGCGGTCGGCGCCCAGGCGGGCCGCCGCCTCCTCCCGCTCGGCGACCAGCTCACGCAACCGGGACTCGGCCGGGGCGAGACGCTCGGCCAGGCCGGTCGCGCTGCGCACGGCCGCGGTCAGCTCCAGGACGCGTGCGGCCTGCTGCTCCGGCGGCAGCTCGCCGGCGCGGGCCCGCAGGCCGGCGAGCTCGCGCTCCGCCACCTCCAGCCGGCCGGTCGCCGCGGTGAACGCCGCCTCCGCGGCGTCGGCGAGGGCCCGGGCGGCGTCCTCGTCGGCGGCCGTGACCCGCTCGGCACCCGGTGCCGCGGGGCGCGGGTGCTCGACGGCACCGCAGACCGGGCAGTCGGCACCGTCGACGAGGCCGGCGGCGAGCTCGGCGGCCATGCCGTCGAGCCGCCGGGCGCGCAGCTCCAGCCACCGCTCCCGGGCGTCGGCCCGGTCGTCGCGCGCCCGGGCGGCGTCGTCGCGCAGCACGTGCAGGGCCCGGTCCAGGTCCGCCGCCGCTTGTGCGGCGACGAGGCCCGCCTCCGCTGACTCCAGCGACGCACGCAGACCCGGCAGCTCCGCGGCGGCCGCCCGGGCCCGGGCCACCTCCTGCTCCTGCCCGGCGAGCAGTGCCGGGAGGGCGGCGACGGCCTGCTCCCCCGCGCGGCACCGCTCGGTCAGCTCGCGGACCTGCCCGGCGAGCGCGGCGACGGAGCGCTCCAGGGCACGCGCGCGCTCCACCTCCGGGAGGAGCGCCCGCGCCTCGGCGGCCCGGTCCCGCAGCTCGCGCGCCACCACGCCATCGGCCGGACGGCCCCCCGCGACCGGCCGCCACGCCGCGACGGCGCCGGTCAGGCATTCCGCGGCGCGTTCGGCCGCCCGACCGGCCGCGCACGCGGTCTCCAGCACGTCGCGCAGCGGTTCGGCCCGGCGAGCGGCGTCGCGCTCGGCCCGCAGGGGCGCGAGCGTCCGCGCGCGCTGCTCGAGATCCGCGAGCTCCGCCGAGGCCTGGTCGCGCCGGGTGTGCCGTGCGGCCAGCGCGCGGGCCTCGGTCAGCTCGGCGTCGGCGCCGGCCACCTCCGCGGCGGCCGCGTCGGCCCGCGCCGTGGCCGACGCGAGCCGCGCCGCCGCGGTCGCGCGGACCTCTGCCACCCAGCGCAGCACGCCACCCCCCGTCCCCGCGCCCACCGACTCGGGGGCCAGCTCCTCGGGCACCTCGACGCCGGCGGCCTGGGCGACGCGGTCGAGCAGGGTGCCCAGCTGGTGCCGGGCGTCCTCGGTGGCCGCGCGGACCGCCGTCCGCTCGTCGGCGAGCCACTCCTCGGCCCGGGCGAAGCGGTCGACGTCGAACAGCGTGCGGAGCAGCTCGGTGCGGTGCTCCGGCTCGGCCCGCAGGAACCGCGCGAAGTCACCCTGCGGGAGCAGCACGACCTGGCAGAACTGGTGCACGTCGAGCCCCAGCCGCGTGCGCAGGTGCTCGGAGCCCTCGTCGATGCGCGTGCTGACCGGCTCCCACCCGCCGTCGGTGAGCCGGGAGACCACCAGCTTGGCCTGCTCGGTCGCCCAGCCCTCACCGCGCTTCTTCGGCCGCTGCTGCTCCGGCCGCCGCACGACCCGGAGCCGCTCGTCGCCGAGAGTGAGCTCGCAGCTCACCTCGGTCCGGGTGGCGGCGTCGGCGTGGTCGCTGCGCAACCGCTTCTCCTCGCCGCGGGCGCCGGGGACCCGCCCGTAGAGCGCGAAGACGACCCCGTCCAGCAGCGTGGTCTTGCCCGCGCCCGTCGGCCCCCACAGCAGGAAGAGCCCGTCCCGGCCCACCTCGTCGAGGTCCACTTCGACGGTGCCGGCGAAGGGCCCGAACGCCGTGAGGGACAGCCGGTGCAGCCTCATCGGGCCGCCTCCTGGCGGTCGGCGGCACCGAGGGCGCGGGCGAGCAGCTCGCGCTCGGCGGCGCTGGCCGGGACGCCGCGCACCGCACTGACGAACTCCCCGGCGATCTCCAGGGCACTGCGCCCCCGCATCCGTTCGCGGTAGCTGCCACCCCCGGCCGAGGCCCCGGCGCCGGTCCAGTCCAGGTGCACGCAGTGCGGGAACCGGGCCTGCAGCCGGCGCATGGGGTCGGCGGGCCGGGCCGGATCGGTGAGCCGGGCGGAGACGAAGTGCTCCTCCGCCGCCGCGTGCGCCGGGTCGGCGAGCAACTCCTCGAGCGTGCCCGTGAGCACGCTGAGCGGCCGCGGGGTGGGCAGCGGCACCGCACGCACCCCCGCCAGGCCGGCGGCGTCCAGCTCGACCAGCCAGGCCTGCTTCTGCTGCCCGGCCTCCCCGAAGGAGTAGGCCAGCGGCGAGCCGCTGTAGCGCATCCGCGGGCTGAGCGTCTGCGGCCGGTGCAGGTGCCCGAGCGCCACGTAGTCGACCCCGTCGAAGACCGAACCGGGCACCAGGTCGACGCCGCCGACGCAGATGTCCCGCTCGCTGTCGCTGGCCACCCCGCCGCCGACGAAGGCGTGCGCCAGCACCACCGAACGCACCCCCGGCCGCAGGAAGAGGTCGGCCCGCACCCGGTCCATCGCCTCCCGCAGGACCGCCTCGTGCCCGCGGGCACCGGGGACGCAGAGCTCGTGCCGGGCCACCTCCGGCTCCAGGAACGGGATCCCGTAGACCGCCACCTCGCCGTGCTCGTCGGCCAGGAGGACCGGCTCGTCCAGCCGCGCCGTGGCCGCGCGCACGTGCAGGCCGGCGGCGCTCAGCAACCCCGAGAAGGTGCCCAGCCGCCGGGCCGAGTCGTGGTTGCCGGGCGTCAGCACGACCCGCGCGCCGGTGCCCAGGAGCCGGCCGACCACCCGGTCGAGCACCGCCGTGGCGTCGGCCGAGGGCACCGCCCGGTCGTAGACGTCACCCGCGACGACGACGACGTCGACCTCCTCGCGGGCGACGACGGCGGCCAGCTCGCCCAGCACCTCCTCCTGCTCGGCGAGCAGGTCGGTGCCGTGGAGGGTGCGGCCGATGTGCCAGTCGGAGGTGTGCAGCAGCCGCATGGGCGCAAGGTAAGGAGGGGGTCCGACAGAACCGCCGAGGCGCGCCGTGACGGCCCCGTCACATCGGGTCCCCGGCTCAGAGCACCTCGGTGGAGCGCCAGCCGCCCTGCGGCGGCCAGTCCTCGTCCCCGCGGATGTAGCCGGCGGACTCCCGGGCCCGCCGCTCGGCGTCCTCCTCGACCATCACGTTGAGCAGCTGCTGCACCCGGTCGCTGTCGGGGATCCGGTGGAGCACGGTCGGGCCGCTGTCTCCGGCGGTCTCGATCGTGAGCGAGCCGGAGTTGACGATCCGTTCCCACAGCGTCTGGGTGTAGGAGACGTCGGTGATGCGGGACAGCCCCAGGTCGCGGCCGCGGCGGGCCAGGATCCCCTCGCGGAACAGCAACCGGTGGGTGGTGACCACGTAGTGCGTCGTCCGCCAGCGGAGCAGGGGTACGACGACGAGGAACAGCAGGAGCACGACGGCGACGCAGACGATCGCCAGCCGGAACATCCCCTGCTGCCGCCCCGGGGGCACCAGCGCCGCGCCGAAGGACGCGCTGCCGACGACGAGCAGGAAGAAGAGGACCGGCCGGACGAGGGTCAGCCAGTGCGGGTGCAGGTGGCGCACGACCTCTTCGTCGTCGGCGAGCAGCTTGTCCGGGTACGGCACCCCACCAGGATGACGCCGGACCGGCCTCCCGCGGGGCGATCGGCCCCCTCGGCGCGTCCGGGCGGGTTCAGGCCCGGCGGACGTGCCGGACGTCGCCGCTGGCGAGCTCGACCTGCCCCTCGGCGGTGTCCAGCACCAGGCGGCCGTCCCAGTCGATCGCCCGCGCGGTGCCGAGGAGCGCCGACCCGTCCGGCATCGTCACCTCGACCGCGCTGCCGACCGTGGACGACCAGGAGAGGTAGTCGCGGGCGAGCCCGGAGACCACCGGGTCGCCCAGTGCCTCCACCCAGCCGCGGTAGCGCCGCTCGACCGCGCGCAGGAAGGCCAGCAGGACGGGCCCGCGGTCGACGGTCCCGCCGGTGACGACCGACAGCGACGTCCCGGTCGCCGGCAGCTCGGCGGAGGTGGTCGAGACGTTGAGCCCGACCCCGACGACGACGCCGGAGGACCCCCCGGCCCCGCCGACCGACTCGGCGAGGATGCCGGCGAGCTTGCGCCCGTCCCCGGCCAGCAGGTCGTTGGGCCACTTCACCGACGAGAGCACCCCCGCCACCTCCCGCACGGACTCGGCCAGCGCCACCCCGGTGAGCAGGGGCAGCCAGCCCCGACGGGCGGCGGGCACGTCGGGGCGCAGGAGGAAGGAGACGGTCAGCCCGGCGCGCGGCGGCGACGTCCACACCCGGTCCAGCCGGCCGCGGCCGGTGACCTGGTGCTCGGCCACCAGGACGGTGCCCTCCGGGGCGCCGTCGGCGGCGGCAGCGGACAGCGCGGCGTTCGTGCTGCCGATCTCGTCCACGACCTCGACCGAGCGCCACAGCGCGCTGTCGCGCGTGAGGGCGGCCTGCAGGGCGGGCGCGTCGAGGGCGGGCCGGTCGAGGTCGGACCAGCGGGAGGAGGACGTGTCGGGCACGAGGAGACCGTAGCCAGGGACGGCGGCGCGGTGGGCGCTCGCACCGGCAGCAGGACACCGGAAGGAAGGGGACGAGCCGCTCCCCTACGCTACGGATCTCGTGGCCCGGCATCCGAGGTCACGCCCCGAGCACAGCAGCGCCGCCACGGCGGCCGACGAGCGCCAGCGAGGAGAACGAGGACGCGTGAGTGCCGCCGAACTGGAGAGCGCCGGGGAGCACGTCCCCGACGACGTCGACATCCACACGACCGCGGGCAAGCTCGCCGACTTCGAGCGCCGGGTGCAGGAGGCCGTCCACGCGGGCTCCGAGCGCGCGGTGGAGAAGCAGCACGCGGCCGGGAAGATGACCGCCCGCGAGCGGATCGAGGCGCTGCTGGACCCGGGCTCGTTCACCGAGTTCGACGAGTTCGCCCGGCACCGGTCGACGAACTTCGGGATGGCCGAGAAGCGGCCCTTCGGCGACGGCGTGGTGACCGGCTACGGCACCGTCGACGGCCGGCCGGTGGCGATCTTCTCCCAGGACGTCACGGTCTTCGGCGGGAGCCTCGGCGAGGTCTACGGCGAGAAGATCGTGAAGGTGCAGGACTTCGCCATCAAGAACGGCTGCCCGGTCATCGGCATCAACGAGGGCGGTGGCGCCCGGATCCAGGAGGGTGTGGTCTCCCTCGGCCTCTACGGCGAGATCTTCCGGCGGAACGTGCACGCCTCCGGCGTCATCCCGCAGATCTCGCTCGTCATGGGGCCGGCGGCCGGCGGGCACGTCTACTCCCCCGCGCTCACCGACTTCATCGTCATGGTGGACAAGACGAGCCAGATGTTCATCACCGGCCCCGACGTCGTGAAGACCGTGACCGGCGAGGACGTCTCGCTCGAGGAGCTGGGCGGGGCGCGCACGCACAACACCAAGTCCGGCGTCGCCCACTACCTCGCCGAGGACGAGACCGACGCACTCGACTACGTCAAGGCGCTGCTGTCCTACCTGCCGAGCAACAACCTCGACCCGCTCCCGGCGGTCGAGATGGCGCCGGTCGAGACCGTCCTGCCGGATGCGCTGACCGACGAGGACCGCGAGCTCGACACCTTCATCCCGGACTCGGCCAACACGCCCTACGACATGCACACTGTCATCGAGCACGTGCTCGACGACGGCGAGTTCCTCGAGGTGCAGCCGCTGTTCGCGCCCAACATCCTCATCGGCTTCGGCCGGGTCGAGGGCCGGCCGGTCGGCATCGTGGCCAACCAGCCCACCCAGTTCGCCGGCACGCTGGACATCGACGCCAGCGAGAAGGCCGCGCGCTTCGTGCGCACCTGCGACGCCTTCAACATCCCCGTGCTCACCTTCGTCGACGTGCCGGGCTTCCTGCCGGGGACGTCGCAGGAGTGGGAGGGCATCATCCGGCGCGGGGCGAAGCTGATCTACGCCTACGCCGAGGCGACCGTCCCGAAGGTCACGGTGATCACCCGCAAGGCCTACGGCGGCGCCTACGACGTCATGGGCTCCAAGCACCTGGGCGCCGACGTGAACCTGGCGTGGCCGACCGCGCAGATCGCTGTCGTCGGCGCGCAGGGTGCGGTCGGGATCCTCTACCGCAAGGAGCTCGCCGCGGCCGAGGACCCCGACGCCAAGCGCGCCGAGCTGATCGCGGAGTACGAGGACACCCTCGCCAACCCCTACATCGCCGCCGACCGCGGGTACGTCGACGCGGTGATCCCGCCGTCGCACACCCGCGTCCAGGTGACCAAGGCGCTGCGCGTGCTGGCCAACAAGCGCCAGACCCTCCCGCCCAAGAAGCACGGGAACATCCCGCTGTGAGTGAGGGAACCGCACCCCTGCTGCGGGTGGTGAAGGGTGAGCCGACGGCGGAGGAGCTGGCGGCGCTGACCGTCGTCGTGGCCGCGATGTCGCAGCGGCGCACCCGCCGCCGGCCGACGCCGATCGGCGCCTGGGCGTCCTACGGCGACGCGCACCGCCGGCCGCAGCCCGCCGGGCACGGCGGCTGGCGCGCCGCGGGGAGGTTCGCGTGACCGTGGACCGCCGGCTGGTGCTGGCCTCGGCGTCGCCGGCCCGGCTCTCCCTGCTCCGGCAGGCCGGCCTCTCCCCCGAGGTCGTGGTGAGCAACGTCGACGAGTCGGCCTACTCGGCCCCGCGCGTGGCCGAGCAGGTCGCCCTCCTGGCGTCCGCCAAGGCCGCGGCGGTCGCCAAGCGGGAGACCGACGCCCTCGTCATCGGCGCGGACTCGCTCCTGGAGTTCGGCGGCAAACCCCAGGGCAAGCCGGCGGACGCCGCCGAGGCCCGCGACCGCTGGCGGCGGATGGCCGGGCGTTCCGGCATCCTGCACACCGGCCAGGCGCTGTTCGACGTGCGGGACGGCGCCGTGGTGAGCCGGGACATCGCGGTCGCCTCGACCGTCGTCTACTTCGCCGACCCCACGCCGGCCGAGGTGGAGGCCTATCTGGCCACCGGCGAGCCGCTGGCCGTGGCGGGGGCCTTCACCCTCGACGGGCTGGGGGCGCCCTTCGTCCGCCGCGTCGAGGGCGACCCCGCGGCCGTGGTCGGGCTGTCCCTGACGGTCCTGCGGACGCAGTTGTCCAAGCGAGGTCTGACCATCACCGACCTCTGGCGTCGCTGAGCATCGCGGCGTCGCTGAACCACCCCGCCCGACGCGGGCACTGACAATCGTTCGACCGGCCCACAGAAGAGGGAGAGCACCGGTGCAGAAGGTCCTCATCGCCAACCGCGGCGAGATCGCGGTCCGCGTGGCCCGCGCGTGCAAGGACGCGGGTCTGACCAGCGTGGCGGTCTACGCCGAGCCCGACCGCGATGCGCTGCACGTGCGCGTCGCCGACGAGGCCTTCGCGCTCGGCGGCACCACGCCCGGTGACTCCTACCTGGTCATCGACAAGATCCTCGACGCCGCCAAGCAGTCCGGCGCCGACGCGATCCACCCCGGCTACGGCTTCCTGTCGGAGAACGCGGACTTCGCCCAGGCCGTCATCGACGCCGGGCTCACCTGGATCGGCCCCTCCCCCGAGGCGATCATCGCCCTCGGCGACAAGGTGCAGGCCCGGCACATCGCCACCAAGGCCGGCGCGCCCCTCGTCCCCGGCACCAAGGACCCGGTCGGCGGCGCCGACGAGGTCGTGGCGTTCGCCGAGGAGCACGGCCTCCCGGTCGCCATCAAGGCGGCGTTCGGCGGTGGCGGCCGTGGCCTCAAGGTCGCCCGCACCATGGAGGAGATCCCCGAGCTCTTCGACTCCGCCGTGCGGGAGGCCGTCTCGGCCTTCGGCCGCGGCGAGTGCTTCGTCGAGCGGTTCCTCGACAAGCCCCGCCACGTCGAGGCGCAGGTGCTCGCCGACCAGCACGGCACCGTGATCGTCGTCGGCACCCGTGACTGCTCCCTGCAGCGCCGCAACCAGAAGCTGGTCGAGGAGGCCCCGGCGCCGTTCCTCACCGACGAGCAGCGCGCGCGGATCCACTCCTCGGCCAAGGCGATCTGCGCCGAGGCCGGCTACCACGGGGCCGGCACGGTCGAGTACCTCGTCGGCGCGGACGGCTCCATCTCCTTCCTCGAGGTCAACACCCGCCTGCAGGTGGAGCACCCGGTCTCGGAGGAGACCAGCGGAATCGACCTGGTCCGGCAGCAGTTCCGCATCGCCGACGGCCTCCCCCTGGAGATCACCGAGGACCCGGCGCCCCGCGGCCACAGCATCGAGTTCCGGATCAACGCCGAGGACGCCGGCCGCAACTTCATGCCGGCCCCCGGCCCGGTGGACCGCCTGGAGATCCCGCAGGGGCCGGGCGTCCGCTGGGACTCCGGCGTCGAGACCGGTGGCGAGGTCGCCGGCGCGTTCGACTCGATGCTGGCCAAGCTCATCGTCACCGGCGCCACCCGCGAGGAGGCGCTGCAGCGCGCCCGCCGGGCGCTGGACGAGCTGATCGTCGAGGGCATGCCCACGGTCATCCCGTTCCACCGGGCCGTCGTCCGCGACGAGGCGTTCACCAGCGAGCCGTTCACCGTGCACACCCGCTGGATCGAGACCGAGTGGGACAACCAGGTCCCGCCCTACGACGCCGCGCCCGCCGGTCAGGATGAGGAGACCCCCCGGCAGACCGTCGTCGTCGAGGTCGGTGGCCGCCGGCTCGAGGTGTCGCTGCCCGCCGGGCTCGCCGCCGGCGGCGGGAGCGCGGCCCCCGGCGCGACCGCCAAGCCCCGCAAGCGCGGCGGCGGGGGTGGCGGCTCCGCGGCCTCCGGGAACTCCCTCACCTCGCCGATGCAGGGCACGATCGTCAAGGTGGCCGTCGAGGACGGCGCCACCGTCGAGGCCGGCGACCTGGTGGTCGTCCTCGAGGCGATGAAGATGGAGCAGCCGATCACCGCGCACAAGGCCGGCACGATCTCCGGTCTGGCCGCCGAGGTCGGCGCCTCGGTCACCAGCGGTGCGGTCATCTGCACGATCGCCGACGCGGAGTAGCGCACCCGGCACGACGGAAGCCCGTGACCGCACGCGGTCACGGGCTTCCGTGCAGGACCGGCACGGTCAGACGGTCACGTCCCGGCAGCCGAACGACGTGTTGGCCGAGGAGACCTCCTGGTCGATGGCGTACACGCAGACCCTGTGCGCCCCCGGCGCCACCTGGCCGGACCAGCCGAACCCGTGCACCGGGCCGGCGTGCGGGAAGGCGCTCCCCACGTCCGGCCGGTCGCCGTCGGCCCGCAGCGCCACCCCGGCGCCGTCGACGTACACGTGCACTGCGACCGGGGCGGTCGGGGAGTCAGGGTCGAACGCCCAGCCCGACAGCGACAGCGTCGTCCCCGACGCCGCCAGGGTGTCCCAGCTGCCCACCGGCCGGGCCAGCCCCACCGCCACGTCCCGGCAGCCGAAGGGCGTGTTCGCGGAGGACACCTCGCGGTCGATGGCGTACACGCACACCCGGTGCATCCCGGGCGCCAGGTCGGCCGACCAGCCGAAACCGTGCGCCGATCCGGCGTGCGGGAACGCCGCCCCCACGTCCGGCCGATCCCGGTCGGCCACGAGCCCGACCCCCTTGCCGTCGACGTAGACGTGCACGTCCACCGCGCCCGTCGGGGAGTCCGGGTCATAGGTCCAACCCGACAGCGACACCGTCGTCCCCGTGGCCGACAGCGAGTCCCAGTTGCCGGTCGGACGGGTGAACGCCACGGCCACGTCACGGCAGCCGAGGGAGGTGTTCGCCGACGGGACCTCGCGGTCGATGGCGTAGGCGCAGACACGGTGCATCCCGGGCGCCAGGTCGGCCGACCAGCCGAAGCCGTGCGCGGAGCCGGCGTGCGGGAACGCCGCCCCCACGTCCGGCCGGTCCCCGTCGGCCTGCAGCGCCACCCCGGCACCGTCGACGTACAGGTGCACCGCCGACGCCGGATCGGGGGTGTTGGGGTCCAAGGCCCAGCCCCGCACCGTCAGCGTGGTCCCCGACGCCGAGACGGCGTCCAACGAGCCGATCGGCCGGGTGGGCGCCGTGGGGACCGTGGGATCCCCCGCCGTCGCCACCCGGACGGTCGCCTCGGTGGCCGAGGCGGCGACGACCGTCACGGTCAGGTCGGTACCCGAGATCGGCACCGCCCGGGCGAACGGCAGGGCGACCTGCAGATCGCTCCTCCAACCGGACAGGCTCGACGGCGTGGCGTCGAGCAGGAACGACGTGGCACCGTGCTCGACCATGTCTTCCTTCGTCCCGGCACGGCGGAGGAGGACACCGCTCTCCAGTCGCAGGCGGTTGGCGTCCGTCCCCAGCCACGCGTCCTGGAGGTCGGGGGTGCGGTACTCGAGCCAGTAGGCCCGTCCGTGGGAATCCGTCAGCCGCAGGGCACGGGTCCCGGTGCGTCCTGAGGTGGGCGACAGGGTGACCAGGGTCCCGGACGACGTGACCGAGACCGACTTCGTGTGCTCGGCCGGCAGCACCCCGAGCCGAGCAGCGTGCGGGGCGCTGAGCGAGCCCACCTGCTCCCAGGAGACGCCCATGACGTCGTACCAGTCGTTGTAGTCGGTGACCGCGCAGGTGTCGCCCTCGACGGTCCCGTCGCACTGGTGGCTCGACGAGTGCCAGAGGCTGAAGTTGTGCCCGAACTCGTGGGCGATGAGGGACGTGGCGGTGCCCCGGGCGTAGAGCCGGCCCCCGGCTCCGGGCCCGGTTCCCACCTGGGCGAGCCCGTGGGGGCACCGGGAGGCGTCGGCGGATCCGTTGCTCACGTAGAGCATGAGGTGCTTGCCCGGGCCGGCCGTGAAGTTGACCGAAGGGACCTCCGCGACCTCGTTCCAGAGCGCCACGTAGTCCGTGCACTTCGCGGTCGTGGTGATCCAGTCGTGGGAGGCGGAGACACCCAGGCCGATGGCCCCCTGGCTCTCCTTCGACCAGAACTGCGCCACCGGCCCGTTGACCGCATCGACGACCTGCTGCAGCGTCGTGCTGTCGGTGGTCCCGCCGCCGGCGACCACCATGACCACGGTGACCTGGTTCGTCACCGTCGTCGCGGCCTCTGCCGTCGTCGGCTCCTCCGCGGGCGCCGGCTCCACGACCTCGGCGGCGAGGACCTCCCGGGCGGGCTCGATGACCCCCTCGGCCGCCGCGACGTCGGTCACCTCCTCGCCGACCGTCACCTCGACGGTGGTGCCGACCGGGATGTCCTGGACGTCGTCGGTCGGGATCCTGACCGCGTCGCCGGTCTCCGGCTCGATCCAGGTGAGCGGCTGGGCGAAGAGGTCGTCGCCGGCGGAGTGGTGGTCCTCGGGCTCGGCCCAGGCCTGCACCAGCTCGCCGGTGACCGTCTCGGCGGCTGCGACGGGCTCGTCCTGCGCCTGCGTCGCCGGGGCGGAGAGCACGGTGAGTGACACGGCACCGGCGGCGACCAGGACGGACGCCCGCAGGGGTCGGGATCGGGGGGTGACGCGCACGCGGAGCTCCTGGGCCGAGGGGACTACCCCCTGTGCATCGGCGGGCGCCCGGCGGAACTGAACCGGTCGGACGGGACCGTCACCCGCGCAGGCGATGCCGACGCACCACCTGCACCAGCAGCAGGACCGAGCCGGCGAGCACCGCCCCGGCGGCCGGCAGCGCGAAGCCGGCGGAGGAGCTGGAGCTGTCGGCGACCGGCTCCAGGGGGATGCTGGACCGCGGCGCCGCGAGGTGGACCGGAGGGGCCAGCGGCAGCGGCGGCTGCGGCGTCGCCTCGGGGGCGCGCTGCCCGGCGGGCTCCTCGGCGGGATCCGGGGCCACAGGCGTGGCCGCCGCACCGCCCCGCGGGGTGGCGTCCTGCCCGGCCGGGGCCTGTGCCGCGGCCACTGCGGGCCGCGCCGCCGGGACCACGTCCACCACGGCCCGGCCGCCGTCGACGCCGCGCAGCGTGAGGGTGAAGTCCCCTCCGGAGAGCGGGATCACGACCCCCACCGGCAGTGCGAACTGCAGATCGGCGTCCCAGCGGCCGGCCGGGCCGGGCGTCCCGTCCAGCAGCAGCGAGGTGTCGGGGAACGGACCCGTCCGGCGCAGCAGCACCCCTGCGTCGAGGCGGTAGACGTTGTCGCGGGTGCCGAGCCAGGCGTCGGGCCCCGTCGCAGCCCGGAACTCCAGCCAGTACGCGTCGCCCTCGGCGTCCACCAGCCGGAGCGCCCGCAGGCCGGCGCCGCCACCCAGCGGCGCGAGAGAGACGCTCGTGGCGCCCTCCCCGACTGCCACGGTCCGCTGCGCGTCGCCGGGGAGAACACCCAGCGCCGCGGCCTGGACGGCGTTGAGCGAGCCCAGCTGGGCCCAGGAGGCGCCCATCACGTCGTAGTAGTCGCGGTAGGCGGCGGTGCGGCAGGAGCCGCCCTCCACCGCGCCGTCGCACTGCTGCCCCGAGGAGTGCCCGAGGCCGAAGTTGTGCCCCAGCTCGTGCGCGATCACCGAGGCGCCGCCGTCGCGGACGTAGAGGCGCCCGCCGGACGCCGGCGAGGTGCCGACCTGGGCCAGCGCGTACGAGCAGGCCGGCTGGTCGGCGGCCTGGCCGCTCAGCCGGAGCATCAGGTGCTTGCCGGGGCCGGCGCTGAAGCCGACCTCCGCGGCGACCTCGTCCCAGAGCCCCTGGGGGTCCGTGCAGCCGGCCGTCGTCCGCACCCAGGCGTGCCGGGCGGTCACGCCGAGGGTGACGGCGCCGCCGGTCTGCTCGGACCAGAACCGGGAGACCGGGCCGTCGACGGTCGTCACGACGTCGCCGAGCCGCGTGCCGTCCGGCTCCGTCCCCGCCGGCGCCACCAGGACCACGGTGACCTGGTTGGTCAGGCCGCCGCGCGGAGCGGGCGGCGGCTCGGGCGTCGCGACCGGCCCCGGGGAGAGGACGTCGCTCTCCAGCACGGTGCGGGCGGGGTCGTGCCCGTCGGCGCTCGCCTCGTCCTCGACGGACCGCCCGACCGTCAGCTCCACCGTGGAACCCGCCGGGACGTCGGCGACCTGCTCGGCCGGCACGCGCACCGCGCCGTCGGCGGTGGCCACCCAGCTCAGCCGGGCCGCGTCGTCCTCACCGTCGGCGTGGTGGCCCCCGGAGCCCTCGGCCCAGACGTGCACGAGCTCGCCGCGGACCGTGGTGGTGCCGCCGTCCGCGAGGGCCACGCCCGGCACCACGACGACGCCCAGGGCGGCGGCGAGCACCGCGCCGGCCAGCCCGAGCGCGCGGGACGGACGACGGAGGCCGCGGGGACGACGGAGGTCGTGGTCAGGAGACATCCACTCCTGACTCGGCGGCCCGGGGCCGCGTCGGCACCGGATCGGGGATGTTGAGCCGAACTCCCGTCACACCCGGCGCAGCCGCCCCGGCTGCCCCGGCCGGCCCCTCGGCAGGGGCCCGCCGCGAGCTGGCGAGCGGTGGGGGGCTGAGGGACCCTTTCTCACGCCAGGTGGTCGGCGCCCATCAGCCGGCGCCCGGCCTCGGTGATCGAGCCCGACAGCGACGGGTAGATCGCGAAGGTCTGCGCCAGGTCGTCCACGGTCAGCCGCTGGGTGACGGCGAGCGCGATCGGCAGGATCAGCTCTGAGGCCCCCGGCGCCACGACGACGCCACCGACGATGACGCCGGTGGCCCGCCGGGCGAACATCTTGACGAAGCCGTCGTGCAGGTCGCTCATCTTCGCCCGGGCATTGGTCGCCAGCGGCAGCAGGACCGTCTCGACGTCGGGGTACTCCGGCAGCGCCTTCTGCTGGACCCCGACGGTGGCTATCTCCGGATGGGTGAAGACGTTGGCCGCGACCGTCTTGAGCCGGATCGGCGCCACCGCCTCGCCGAGCGCGTGCCACATCGCGATGCGGCCCTGCATGGCGGCCACGGAGGCGAGCTGGAAGACGCCCGTGACGTCGCCGGCGGCGTAGATCCCGGGCACCGAGGTGCGGGACACCCGGTCGACCACGATGTGCCCGGACTCGGTGGTCTGCACGCCGCACTGCTCGAGGTTCAGGCCCGACGTGTTCGGGATGGTGCCGACCGTCATGAGCGCGTGGGACCCCTCGACCATGCGGCCGTCGGTCAGCTCGACCTGCACGCCCGTCCCGGTGCGCCGCACCGCGGCGGCCCGCCCCTTCTCGGCGATCCGCCCGCCCCGGGACCGGAACACCTCCTCGACGACGGCGGCGGCGTCGGAGTCCTCACCCGGCAGCACCTGGTCGCGGGACGAGACGAGGGTGACCGGGACCCCGGCCTCGAGATAGCCGGAGGCGAACTCGGCGCCGGTCACGCCGGAACCCACCACCACCAGGTGCTCGGGCATCTCTTGCAGGTCGTAGACGTCGCGCCAGTCGAGGATGCGCTCGCCGTCGGGTTCGGCGCCGGGCAGCACGCGCGGGTCGGCGCCCGTGGCGATGAGGACGACGTCGCTCTCGACTTCCTCGGTCACCCGCCCCTCGGCGTTCACGACCTCGACGGTGTGCGCCGCCATTCCCGGTTTCTCGTCGGACAGCCGTCCGTGGCCGGCGACGATGCGCACGCCCTCGGCGGTCAGCCGCGCGTGGATGTCGGCCGACTGGGCCACGGCCAGGCCCTTGACCCGCTGGTTCACCGACGCGAGGTCGAGGCTCACGGTCGCGAGGTCCGCACCCTGCAGGCCGAGGACGGCGGAGTCGCGGACCGAGGTCATGGCGCCGGCAGCGGCGATGAGGGTCTTGGAGGGCACGCAGTCGGTGAGCACGCTGGCCCCGCCGATGCCGTCGCGCTCGATGACGGTGACCTGCGCACCGAGCTGCGCGGCGACCAGTGCGGCCTCGTAGCCGGCCGGGCCACCACCGATGATGACGATGCGGGTCATGGGTCCATCTTCCGTTGCCGAGCGGTGGGTCTCCGCCATTCTCCCCGCTGCGGTCCGGACCGTCGTCACCCGCCCACCGGCGCCCGCCGGGTCGCCTGGCTAGTCTCGCCGGGATGGGCCTCTACGCCGCCTACGGATCCAACATGGACCCCGCTCAGATGCTGCGCCGGTGTCCGTCGTCCCCGCACGCCGGCACCGGCTGGATCCGCGGCTGGCGGCTGACGTTCGGCGGCGAGGACCTCGGCTGGGAGGGTGCGCTCCCGACTCTCGTGCCCACGGATGACGACTCGCCTGGTGTCTTCGTCGCCCTCTACGACCTGACCGAGGCCGACGAGCGGGCGCTGGACGAGTGGGAGGGCGCCGACTCGGGGCTCTACCGGCGCGTGCACCTGCGGGTGCACACGCTGGGCGAAGACGTGGTCGCCTACGTCTACGTGCTCGACGCGTTCGAGGGCGGGCTGCCCTCGGCCCGGCACCTGGGCGCGATGGCCGACGCCGCCGAGGCCGCCGGCGCGCCTGACGACTACGTGCGCGACCTGCGCTCCCGGGACTGCCGCTCCACCGGCGTCTAGGTCGGAGGCCAGTCCGGCGTGGTGGTAGTTGTCCCCGCGCGTTGGGCTGTTTTGATGCCGCGGTGCCATCGCTGACGCCGACCCTGCCTCCCGCCGAGGACATCCTCCGCCACGAGCGAGCTCAGTGGCGCGGCTCGCGGCGAGTCGCCGGCGCCGCCATCCTCATCTACTGCCTGCTCCTCGGACTTCGCTGGGTCGCCCATCTAGAGGAGAGCTTCCTCGAAAGCAGCAACTTCCAGCAACTCGCGGCGATCCCCCTCTCCATTGGCATCGGTGAAGGGGCGAACGCCCTGGCAGCCCTGGCCGGCGTCATCATCGCCATTAGCCTCACCGGTCGAAGCCTGGTCTTGAACAACGCGATCGACGCGAGGCTGTACGCCCGCGAGAGACTGTGGCGACAGCTCAACGAAGTGGCCGCAGCACTGTGCGCACTAGTGGGGATAGGGCTCCTCGCTGGACTCACAGCGGGGGAAGTGCTTGTCCGGATTCCGTTCATCGTCCTGAGTGGAACCCTGCTTGTGCTGGCTGTGAGCGCCTCCTCGACCGACTTCGATTTCACGCACGTCGAACAGTCGAGGCGATCCGCATCGCTGAAACGGGAACTTCTGCGCTACCAGATCGCGCAGAGCCGCTGGGGAGGCGCTGCGGAAGGGGCCGAGCCACCGCCCATCACCGAATTTGGGCGGCGGTGGCTTCCGCCCGCGCTCGCCATGACTACTGCCCTTATAGCGCTGGCAGGCGTCGCGTTCCTGCTGGGCGATGCGCCGCTCTCCTCCCGAGTGCTGGGGTGTCTGGCTATGGTCGGTGTAGGGCTAGTCCTGAGCTCGGTGGGGGTCGCGCTGGTCTGCTCCTGCATCAACGACGTCGTCGACCGGAGCCTCGTGAGCGCGAGCTTGCACGTGGTCTACCTGGCGGCCTGGGTGGCGTTTGGGATCTACGCCGTCATCCAGTTCGCCGCCGATTCCTCCATGGAGCCCTCGGCCAGGGCGATACTTTCGGTCTGGACCGGACTGATCTTTCTCGCCCCTCCGCTGCTTTGCCTGCCTGGCATTCATCATGCGGCTGTCGTGCTCCCCCATGTGACCTTCAGCTCTGCCGTGCACGCGACGGCCAGGAGTCACATCGAGAGGACCATCGAGCGTCTGACGGATCGCCTAATCGACGTGGACGCGCCGCCGGTCACCACGTCCGCCGGCAACCGAGTACGTCGTCGGTTCGACGCGATGAGCGGCGCCTAAGAGGCAAGCCTCCGTCAAGCGCCAGCGGCTGCCACCTGGTGAGGAAAGCGCTTGACCGGCCTCGCCGACGCCCCGCAGGCCCGGCGTCTTCGATCGCTATGTGGGGTCCGGCTGCCCGAGAAACGCATCCAGCACTCGCCGGGCGGCCAGGGCCGGGGTGAGCTCGCCGGCGAGCACCGCCTTCTCGAGGTCGGGGACGGCGGCACGGACGCCGGGGTGGGCGCGCAGCGCGTGCTCCAGCCCGTCGCGCACCAGCTGCCAGGTCCAGCGCACCTGCTGCGCGCGGCGGCGCTCGTCGAACTCGCCCGAGACCTTGGCCCGCTCCTGGTGCTCGACGAGCTTGGCCCACACCTCGTCCAGTCCCTCGCCGGTGAGCCCGGCGCAGGTGAGCACCGGGACGTCCCACGCGTTCCCGCGCCCGCGCAGCAGCCGGATCGCCTGCGCGAGCTCCCGGGCGGCCTTGCGGGCGTCGGCGGCGGCCGGCCCGTCGGCCTTGTTGACGGCGATGACGTCGGCGATCTCGAGGATGCCGCGCTTGATGCCCTGCAACTGGTCGCCGGTGCGCGCGATGGTCAGGAAGAGGAAGGAGTCGACCATCTCGGCGACGGTGATCTCCGACTGCCCGACGCCGACGGTCTCGACCAGGACGACGTCGTAGCCGGCCGCCTCGACGACGACCATCGACTCGCGGGTGGCCTGCGCGACCCCACCCAGGGTGCCCGACGTCGGGGAGGGCCGGATGAACGCGTTGGGGTCGACCGCCAGCCGTGCCATCCGCGTCTTGTCGCCGAGGATCGAACCGCCCGACCGGGCCGACGACGGGTCGACGGCCAGCACCGCGACCTTCGACCCGGCCCCCGTCAGGTCCACCCCGAGCTGGTCGATGAACGTCGACTTGCCCACGCCGGGGACGCCGCTGATGCCCACGCGGCGCGCTCCCCCGGCATGCGGCAGCAGCTCGACCAGCAGCTCCTGCGCCTTCTCGCGGTGGTCGGCCCGCCGCGACTCCACCAGGGTGATGGCCCGCGCCACCACCCGGCGGTCCCCGGCGAGCACCCCCTCCACGAGGACCGGGACGTCGACCTCTCGAGCCATCAGTGACCGAGACGGGAGGACAGCGTCCGCAGCAGCTCCTGCGCCGCCTCGGCGATGACCGTGCCGGGCGGGAAGACCGCCGCGGCCCCCATCTCCTTGAGCGTCGGGACGTCGTCGGGCGGGATGACCCCGCCGACGACGATCAGCACGTCGTCGGCACCGAGCTCGGCCAGCGCGTCGCGCAGCGCCGGCACCAGCGTGAGGTGTCCGGCCGCCAGCGAGGAGACGCCGACGACGTGGACGTCGGCCTCCACCGCCTGGCGGGCGACCTCGTCCGGGGTCTGGAACAGCGGGCCGACGTCGACGTCGAAACCGAGGTCGGCGAACGCGGTCGCGATCACCTTCTGGCCGCGGTCGTGCCCGTCCTGGCCCATCTTGGCCACGAGGATGCGCGGCCTACGGCCCTCGGCCTCGGCGAACTCCTCGGCCAGCCGCCGCGTCTCCTCCATGGGCCCGGACGCTCCTGCCTCGTCGCGGTAGACGCCGGAGATGGTGCGCACCTGACCGGCGTGCCGGCCGTAGACGACCTCGAGGGCGTCGGAGATCTCCCCGACGGTCGCCTTGGCCCGCGCGGCGTCGACGGCGAGCTTCAGCAGGTTGCTGTCGAGGTCGTTGCCGCGCGTGCCGTCGGCGGCGGCGCGGGCGGCGTCGGTGAGCCGGCCCAGCGCCTCGGTGACGGCGCGGCCGTCGCGGTCGGCGCGCAGCTGCTCGAGCTTGGCCTTCTGCTGGGCCAGCACGTCGGCGTTGTCGACCTTGAGCACCTCGATCGCCTCGTCGGCGTCGACCCGGTACTTGTTCACGCCGATCACCGGCTGGCGGCCGGAGTCGATGCGGGCCTGGGTGCGGGCCGCCGCCTCCTCGATGCGCAGCTTGGGGATGCCGTCGTCGATCGCCTGGGCCATCCCGCCGTGCTCGGCGACCTCCTCGATGTGCGCCCAGGCGCGGCGGGCCAGGTCGTAGGTCAGCTTCTCCACGTACGCGGAGCCACCCCACGGGTCGACGACGCGGGTGGTGCCCGACTCCTGCTGCAGCATCAGCTGGGTGTTGCGGGCGATGCGGGCGGAGAAGTCCGTGGGCAGCGCGAGCGCCTCGTCCAGGGCGTTGGTGTGCAGCGACTGGGTGTGCCCCTGGGTGGCTGCCATCGCCTCCAGGCACGTGCGGACGACGTTGTTGTAGACGTCCTGCGCGGTCAGCGACCAGCCCGAGGTCTGCGAGTGGGTGCGCAGCGACAGCGACTTCGGGTTCTGCGCGCCGGCCTCCTTCACCAGCTTCGCCCACAGCAGCCGCCCGGCCCGGAGCTTCGCGACCTCCATGAAGAAGTTCATGCCGATGGCCCAGAAGAAGGAGAGCCGCGGCGCGAAGGCGTCGACGTCCATGCCCGCGGCCTGGCCGGCCTTCAGGTACTCGACGCCGTCGGCGAGCGTGTAGGCCAGCTCCAGGTCGGCCGTCGCCCCGGCCTCCTGGATGTGGTAGCCCGAGATCGAGATCGAGTTGAACTTCGGCATCCGCTGCGAGGTGAACGCGAAGATGTCGCTGATGATCTGCATCGAGGGCTTGGGCGGGTAGATGTAGGTGTTGCGCACCATGAACTCTTTGAGGATGTCGTTCTGGATGGTGCCGGTCAGCTGACCGGGCCCCACCCCCTGCTCCTCGGCCGCCACGATGTAGAGCGCGAGCACCGGCAGCACGGCGCCGTTCATCGTCATCGACACGCTCATCTTGTCCAGCGGGATGCCGTCGAACAGCTGCCGCATGTCCAGGATCGAGTCGATGGCCACCCCGGCCATGCCGACGTCGCCGGGCACCCGGGGGTGGTCGGAGTCGTAGCCGCGGTGGGTGGGCAGGTCGAAGGCGATCGACAGCCCCTTCTGCCCGGCGGCGAGGTTGCGCCGGTAGAAGGCGTTGGACTCCGCCGCGGTCGAGAAGCCCGCGTACTGGCGGACGGTCCACGGCTGGGTGGTGTACATCGTCGGGTAGGGGCCGCGCAGGAACGGCGGCAGCCCGGGCAGGGTCTCGAGGAAGTCCAGGCCCTGCAGGTCGGCCGGGGTGTACAGCGGCGGGACGGAGATCCCCTCGGGGGTCTCCCAGGCCGCCTCCTCGACGCTGCGGCCGGTCGCCTCCTCGAACGCCTTGGCCCACTCGCCAGGCCCTGCGGTCGAGGAGCCGGCACCCGCGGAGGGTGCGCCCAGCTCGACGGAACCGAAGTCGGGGATGCCGCTCATGCCCGCTCTCCTTCCAGACCCAGCTCGGAGTGCACCGTGCGCAGCGCCGCGAGGGCGTCGCACCCGGGGTGCACGTACCCGTCGACGCCGTCGACGGCGAGGTCGGGCTTGCCGGCCAGCCACACCTGGGTGGCGCCGGCCGCCTTCAGCTCCGCCGCCAGCCCGGCCGCGTGCTCGGCGTAGTCCTTGTCGGTGCCGCAGATGCAGGCCACGGTCGTGCCCGCGTCGGCCAGCGCGGTGGCGCCGTCGCCGGCCGGGGTCGCCAGCCCGCCGGCCTGGAACAGGTTGGCCGCGAAGCTCGCCCGGGCGGTGTGCCGGGCAATGGGGCCTAGGGTCGCCAGGTAGACGGACGGCCGCTCCCCCGCCGCCTCGGCCGCGTCGCGCAGCGCCTCGAACTCCTGCGCCGCGCGCACCCGCGGCAGCCCGCCGGTCGCCGGCAGCACCTCGGCGGCCGGTCGGCGCTCGGGCAGCTTCTCGGTGAGGTTGGGGAACTCGCTGACGCCGGTGATCGCGTCAGCGCGGGTGGCCAGCCGCTTCGCGCGGGCGTCCCACGCCTGGGCGATCCGGTCGCGCACCAAGCCCGAGGCCAGCGCCGCCGACAGCCCGCCGGCCCGCTCGATCTCGGTGAACCACGCCCAGGCGGCGCGGGCCAGCTCGTCGGTCAGGGACTCCACGTACCAGGAGCCACCGGCGGGGTCGAGCACCCGGCCCAGGTGGCCTTCCTCGACGAGGAGGTTCTGGGTGTTGCGCGCGATCCGGCGGGAGAAGGAGTCCGGCAGGCCCAGCGCGGCGTCGAACGGCTGCACGGTGACCGCGTCCGCGCCCCCGACGCCGGCGGCGAAGCAGGCCACGGTCGTGCGCAGCATGTTGACCCACGGGTCGCGCTTGGTGGCCATCACCGACGAGGTGACCGCGTGCTGCCGCTGAGCACGGGCCTCGGCCGAGGCGCCGCTCACCTCGCCGACGCGGTCCCACAGCCGGCGGGCGGCGCGCAGCGCGGCGATGGTCGTGAACTGGTCCGCCGAGGCTGCGTAGCGGAACTCCAGCTGGACGGCGGCCTGGTCGACGGTCAGCCCGCCGTCCGTGAGGGCGCGCAGGTAGGCGAGCCCCGCCGCGAGCGAGCAGCCGAGCTCCTCCACCACCGAGGCACCGGCGTCGTGGAACACGGTGCCGTCGACGACGACGGTGCGGAGGCCGGGGTGCGCGGCGGCGCGGCGGGCGACGTCGGCGAGGCCGGTCAGGTCCTGCCGCTCCCCGGAGGCCGCCTCGACGCCCAGCGGGTCCAGGCCGAGCGAGCCGCCGGACGCGAGGTCGGAGCGCCCCTCGACCAGGTCGAGGAAGGCCGCGGCGGCCGGGAACCCACCCTGCACGGTCACCGGCGCGAGGTCGAGGTAGACGTCGGCGAGCACCTCACCCAGCGCGTCCACCGGGATCGCGCCCTCGCCGAGCACCAGCCACAGCGAGGTGACGCCGTTCTCCAGGTCGGCGGCGATCGCCTCCTTCGTCACCGCGACGTCGGGGTGCGCGTGCCGCTGGCGGATGTCCCACCCGCCGGACGCGCCGCCCTCGGCGCCGCCGGACGCCGTGACCTCGGCCGAGCCGGCCGGCCCGCCGGCGGGGCGGGCACCGCGCACGAACGGCGGCAGGCCCGGGACGCCGACCCCCGCGGGGAGGTCACCGGCGTCCTCGGCGGTGTAGAGGGGGGCCACCGTCACACCCGGGGCCACCGGCCGGCGCAGCGCGTCCTCCACCGGGTCGGGGAGCTCCTCGCGACCGGCCTTGCGCAGCACGCCGGCCACGAGCTCGCGCCACTGGTCGCGGGTCACCGCGTCGAACTCGCCCGCGAGCGCGAGGTCCTCCGGGACCGCGTGCTCGGCCGGCACCTCGGCGTCAGCCGCCGCCGGCCCCTGGCCGGTCGTCTCGTCGGTCGTGCTCATCCTGGGGTTCCCGCCTCTCGTCGACGGCTCGTCGGGCAGAAGTGTCTCCGGGGGCGGGTCTGCGCGTGCGAGGGGGTGCCCCGGAGCTGCCCGGGGACGGTTCGGCGTCGGCCTCCAGCGCGAGCAGCGCGGTGCGGGCCAGCAGCCGCACCCCGACGCCGATGGCCCGCTCGTCGACGTCGAAGGTGCCGCGGTGCAGGTCGAGGGGGGCGCCGCCGCCGTGGGTGCCCAGCCGGGCCAGCGCGATCGGCATGACGTCGGCGAACCAGCCGAAGTCCTCCCCGCCCATGCTCTGCGGCGAGAGCACGAGGTTCTCCGCGCCGACGGTGCCCAGCGCGGCCGAGCGCAGCAGCGCCACGGCACGCGGGTCGTTGACCACCGGCGGCACCCCGCGGACGTAGTCGACGTCGACCTCGGCGCCGGTGGTGGCGGCGACCCGCGCCACGAGCGAGCGCATCAGCTCCTCGGCGTCCTTCCACGCCTCCCGGTCCAGCACCCGGACGGTGCCCCGCAGCGTCCCCCGCTGCGGGATGGCGTTGGCCGCGACACCGGCGTTGACCGCGCCCCAGACGAGCGACATCCCCGTCCGCGGGTCGACCTGGCGGGAGAGCAGCCCGGGCACGTCGGTGATGATCCGCCCGAGCGCATCGACGAGGTCGACGGTCATCTGCGGCCGGGCGGTGTGCCCGCCGGGCCCGGTGAGCGTGACGTCCATCCGGTCGCAGGCCGCGGTGATGGGGCCGGTGCGCAGCCCGATCCTCCCGGCGGGGATGGACGGGTCGCAGTGCAGCGCGAACGCGCGCGACGCGCCGTCGAGGACGCCGGAGGCCACCACCTCGGTGGCCCCGCCCGGCACCGTCTCCTCGGCCGGCTGGAAGACGCAGCGGACCGTGCCGGGCAGCCCGTCGAGCGAGGCGAGCGCGACGGCGACGCCGAGGACCACCGTCGTGTGCACGTCGTGGCCGCAGGCGTGGGCCAGACCCTCGCGGGTGGAGGCGTACGGCACGTCCTTGAGGTCCTTCAGGGGCAGCGCGTCGATGTCGGCCCGAAGGACGACGATCGGTCCCCCGCCCGCGCCGACGTCGACGCTGAGGCCGGTGCCGGTGGGCAGCCGGCGCGGGACCAGCCCGTGGTGGCGCAGCCGCTCCTCGAGGAAGGAGGTCGTCTCGAACTCCGCGTAACCGAGTTCGGGGTGGGCGTGCAGGTGCCGCCGGGTGGCCGACAGCGCGGGCCCGTTCGCGGCGACCCACTCGTCGACCGCGGCGCCCAGCTTCTCGACGACCGGGGTCATGCGGCGTGCCCGCCCTCGCACGAGGCCGGACCCGGCACCGGGCCGTCGGGCTGCCCGGCGGGGCCCGAGGAGGGCAGCCCGTCCCGGAGCTCGGCCAGCAGGCCGTCCACGACCGGCGCCAGGTCGCCGTCGTTCGCCAGCGCCACCGCCCGCTGCCGCTGGTAGGAGGCGCCGACCTCCAGCACGCGGAGCACGTCGGCGAGCTCTGCCTCGCAGTCCAGCCGCTTGGCCGTGGGCATCAGCTCCTCGACCAGCTCGGTGATCGCCTCGCGCACCGGCCGGACGGCGTACTGCTCGTCGACGATGATCTCGGCGTCCAGGCCGTAGCGGGACGCCCGCCACTTGTTCTCCCGCACGACCCACTCCTCGGGGCGGGGCAGGGTGTAGCCGCGGTCGAGCTGGGTGTCGAACTGCTCGACCAGGCACTGGGTGAGGGCGGCGACCGCCCCGATCTCGTCGAGGGTCGGCAGGCCGTCGCAGATGCGCAGCTCCACGGTGCCGAAGTCGGGGTGGGGCCGGATGTCCCACCACACCTCGCGGACGCTCTCGATGCTCTTCGTGGAGATCAGCGTCTCCATGTACTCCTCGAACTCGCCCCAGCCGTCGAGCTGGAAGGGCAGCCCCGCGGTCGGCATGCCCTCGAAGATCTTCGTGCGGGCCGAGGCCAGGCCGGTGTCGCAGCCGACCCAGAACGGCGAGGACGACGACAGCGCCAGGAAGTGCGGCACGTACTGGCACAGCGCGTTGACGATCGGGATCACCTTCTCCGGCGCCCGGACCCCGACGTGCACGTGGACGCCGAAGATCTGCAGCCGGCGGGCCAGCCACTGCATGCGCTCGACGAGCTGCCCGTAGCGCTCCTTCGGCGAGATCTCCTGGGTCTGCCAGTCGGTGAACGGGTGGGTGCCGGCGCAGAGCAGCCCCAGCCCCCGTTCGTCGGCGGCGGCGACCACCTCGGCCAGGGTGCCGGCCAGGTCGGCCTTCGCCTCGCGCACCGTGGTGCAGACGCCGGTGATGATCTCGATGGTCGACTGCAGCAGCTCGTGCTTGGCCTTGGGGTGCTCGTCGGCCCCCTCGGGGCGCATCGCCTCGAGGATCTCGACGGCACCGGGTGCGAGCTCGCGCGTCTCGCGGTCGACGAGTTGCAGCTCCCACTCCACGCCGAGGCTGGAGCGCTCCGAGCTACGGAAGGGGATCTCCACCTCCGGGAGTCTAGAAGGACCTGCCTGCCCCCCGTCCCTCGCTCCGCTCGGCACGGGCCCTTGCAGGCAGGCCGTTCCAGCACCCGACGGGTCGGGTTCCCCGGTCGGCCGCCGGCCGGGCGTCGAGGACGACGTCCGCCCGTCGTGACCACCGGGCGCGGCGGGCATCCACCGCGTTTCCCGGGCTGCGTTAGCGTCCCTGCGTGAGCGAGCTCCCCGGAACCGACCCCACCGCCCTGGCCGCGCAGGCGGCCGACGCCCTGACCACCGCGCTCGGCGGCCCGCACGACGTCGCCGTCGTCATGGGCTCGGGCTGGGCACCCGCCGCCGACGCGTTCGGCGAGGCCGCCGGGTCGGTGGCGATCGGCGACCTGCCCGGCTTCGCGGCCCCGACCGTCGTCGGGCACGGCGGCGAGATCCGCTCGGTGCGGGTCGGCGAGCGGAAGGTGCTGCTCTTCCTCGGCCGGACGCACTACTACGAGGGGCGCGGCGTCGAGCCGGTCGCCCACGGGGTGCGGACGGCGGCCGCCGCGGGCGTGAGGACGGTCGTCCTGACCAACGCCGCGGGCGGGCTGGCCCCCGACCACCGGGTGGGCCAGGCCGTGGTGATCTCGGACCACCTGAACCTGACCGCGCGCTCCCCGCTCGTGGGCGCGAACTTCGTCGACCTCACCGATCTCTACTCCTCGCGGCTCCGCGCGATCGCCCGGGAGCTCGACCCCTCGCTGGTCGAGGGGGTGTACGCCCAGCTCCCCGGCCCGCACTTCGAGACGCCGGCCGAGATCCGCATGCTGCGCACCCTGGGCGCCGACCTCGTCGGCATGTCCACCGCGCTGGAGGCCATCGCCGCCCGGGCAGCGGGCGCGGAGGTGTTCGGCCTCTCGATGGTCACCAACGCCGCCGCCGGGATCACCGGCGAGGCGCTGAACCACGAGGAGGTCCTCGCGGCGGGCAAGGCGGCCGCCGGGCGGCTGGGCGAGTTGCTGGTACGGCTCATCGAGCGGCTCCCATGACGGGGCCGGTCGTCCTCACCGGCGCCGCGGGACGGATCGGCACGGTCCTCCGCGGCGGGCTGCCCGAGCGCGGGTGGGCGGTGCGCAGCCTCGACGTCGTCCCGGTGCCCGAGCCCCGGCCCGGCGAGGAGCACCTGGTCGCCGACGTCACCGACCTCGACGCGATGACCGGTGCGCTGCGGGGCGCCGCGGCCGTCGTGCACCTGGCCGGGGTCGTGGGCGAGTCCACCTGGCCGGCGATCAGCCACGCGAACATCCAGGGCACGTACGCCACCGTCGAGGCGGCTCGCCGCGCCGGCGTTCGGCGCGTGGTGCTGGCCAGCAGCAACCACGCCAGCGGCTTCACCGCACGCCCCGCGGAGGGGTTGCTGCGCGAGGTCGACGCGCCGCCGCGGCCGGACACCTACTACGGCGTCGCCAAGGTGGCGATGGAGGCGCTCGGGTCGCTCTACGCCGACCGGTACGGCATGGAGGTCGTGTGCCTGCGCATCGGCAGCGCCTTCCCGGAGCCGACGACGGTGCGCATGCTCGCCACCTGGCTCTCCCCGGCCGACACCGTCTCCCTGGTGGACGCGGCACTGCGGACGCCCGACCCGGGCTGCACGGTGGTGTGGGGCGTCTCGGCCAACACCCGCAACTGGTGGGACCTCACCGCCGCGCGCGCCATCGGCTACGAGCCGGCCGACGACGCCGAGGTGTACGCCGAGGCCCTCATCGCGGCCCAGGGCGAGCCGGACCCCGAGGACCCGGTGCGCGCGCGGGTGGGCGGCCAGTACACGCTGCCGGAGTTCGACGCCGAGAACGTCGAGGCGGCGGGGGGCCGGTTGTGAGCGACGTCGTGACGCAGGCCCGCGCCTGGGCCGACGCCGATCCGCACGAGGGCGACCGCGCGGAGATCCTCGCGCTGGTCGACGCCGGCGACACCGCCGAGCTCGCCCGCCGCTTCTCCGGTCCGCTCACCTTCGGGACGGCGGGGCTCCGCGGTCCGCTGCGGGCCGGGCCGGCCGGGATGAACGCCGCCGTGGTGCTGCGCACCGCGGCCGGGGTGGGCCGGTACCTCCGGGACACCGGGGAGGGCGGCGGGACCGTGGTGATCGGCTTCGACGCGCGGCGGCGGTCCGACGAGTTCGCCCTCCTCTCGGCCCGGGTGTTCTCGGGGCTGGGCTTCCAGGTGCAGCTCATGCCGCGCCCGCTGCCCACCCCGGTGCTGGCCTTCGCCGTCCGGCAGCTCGATGCGGCGGCCGGGGTGATGGTCACCGCCAGCCACAACCCGCCCGACGACAACGGCTACAAGCTCTACCTGCGGGGCGGGGCGCAGCTCGTGCCGCCGGCCGACCGCGCGATCGAGGAGTCGATCGCCACGGTGGGCCCTGCGCGGGAGATCCCCCTCGCCGGCGGACACGGGGTCCTGGGCGACGACGTCCTCACCGAGTACGTCACGGCGGTCGTGCGGGCGCTGGATCCCGAACGGGTGCCGGCCGCCGACCGGGCGGCGCTGCGGGTGGCGTACACCGCCATGCACGGGGTGGGCGCGTCGACGACCCGGCTGGTGTTCGCCGCAGCGGGCTTCGCGGAGCCGGCCGGGGTGCCCGAGCAGGACGCACCCGATCCGGCGTTCCCGACGGTCGCCTTCCCGAACCCGGAGGAGCCCGGGGCGGTGGACCTGCTCACCGCGCTGGCCGAGCGGTCCGGGGCCGACGTCGCGATCGCGCAGGACCCCGATGCCGACCGCTGCTCGGTGGTCGTGGGCGGTCGACAGCTGACCGGCGACGAGGTGGGGGCGCTGCTGGCCGACTGGCTGCTGCGCCGCGGGGTGCGCGGCACCTACGCGTCCTCGCTGGTGAGCGGCTCGCTGATGCACGTCGTCGCCGAGTCGCACGGCGTCCCGTCGGAGGAGACCCCGACCGGATTCAAGTGGATCATGCGCGCGGGCTCCGACGCCGCGCCGCTGGTGTTCGGCTACGAGGAGGCGCTGGGCTACTCGGTGGCGCCGTCGGTGGTGCGGGACAAGGACGGCATCTCGGCGGCGCTCGCGGTGGCCCTGCTGGCGGCGGAGCTCAAGGCCGGGGGCCGCACGGTGGTGGACCGGCTGGACGAGCTGGCCACCGAGCACGGTCTCTTCGTCACCGGCCAGCTGTCGGTGCGGGTGGAGGACCTCTCGGTCATCTCCGGGGCGATGGCTCGGCTGCGGTCGCGGCCGCCGTCGTCGCTGCTCGGCCGGCCGGTGGAGTTCGCCGACCTCGCCGGGTCGACCCCACCGGTGGACGCCGTCCGCCTGCTGGGCGACGGCGTGCGGGTGATCGTCCGGCCCAGCGGCACCGAGCCCAAGCTCAAGGCGTACCTGGAGACGGTCGTCCCGGTGCACGACGACGCCGGCCTGATCGCCGCGCGCGGCCGCGGCGCCGACGAGCTGGACCAGCTGCGGGCGGAGATGAGGGCGGCGCTGGGCTTGTGACCCCCTGCCGCCGCGACGTCGCGGCGGTCACCCCGGGACGCGCTCGCGGCACCCCGAGTCCAGGGCGCGGGCCGCCGTCGCCAGGACCGCCACGACGTCCCGGCCGAACCCCACGTCGCAGGGGTGGGTGCCACCGGCGATCGCTGCGGAGGTCAGCTCGTCGACGGCGACGGCGAAGGCGTCCACCGGGGCCTGGATGTCGGGCAGGAGCACCAGCCGGCCGGCGTCGCCGTGGACGAAGAACTCGATGCCGGTCGACATCGGCGCCACCGTGTGCGACAGGGTCACGGTGGAGGCCGTCCCGGACTCGTGGGTGAGCACCAGGTGGACGGTGTCGTGCAGCCCGGCCCCGGCCTGCACCGCGACGACCGGCCCCAGCGCCGGCAGGAACAGCGACAGAGCGTGCGGGCCGATGTCCCAGAGCGCGCCGTGCTGCTGCCGCCACGACGAGGCGCCGAACGGGGAGCCGGCGATGGACGACAACCAGGACCCGGCGCCGCCGGCGAGCTCCGTGCGGGCCGCCTGGGTGAGCCAGGTCGACGTCGCGGTCTGGAAGCGGAACGTGAAGAAGACGACGGAGGCGACACCGGCGTCGCGGACGGCGGCGACCACCCGGTCGGCAGCGGCGGCGGCGCGCTCGGCCAGCGGCGCCTGCACGTGCGGCGGCAGCGCGATGGCGACGGCGTCGACCTGCTCCAGCAGCTCGTCGAGGTCGGCGAAGCCGGGGACGTCGAAGTCGGCGGCCACCGCCTCCGCCTTGGCGACGTCACGGCCCCAGACGCCGACCAGCTCCGCGGAGGGGTGCCCGGCCAAGGCGGTCGCGTGGATCTCCTTCGCCCAGAAGCCGGTGCCGAGCACCCCGAACCTCACGGTCAGACCGCGCCGAACTGGCGGTCGCCGGCGTCGCCGAGCCCCGGGACGATGTAGGCCTTGTCGTTGAGCCCCTCGTCGACGCTCGCGGTGAACACCCGCAGCGGCAGGCCGCTCTCCTCGAGACGACGGAGGCCGTCGGGCGCGGCGAGGGCGCAGAGCACCGTGATCGACGTCGTGCCCCGGGCGGTGAGCAGCTCGCAGCAGTGCACGAGCGAGCCGCCGGTGGCGAGCATCGGGTCGAGCACGAAGACGTCGCGGCCGACCAGCGACTCGGGCAGCGAGGCCATGTACGCCTCCGGCTGGAAGGTCTCCTCGTTGCGGGCGAGCCCGACGAAGCCCATCTGGGACTCCGGGAGCATCCCGTGCGCGGTGTCGGCCATCCCGAGACCGGCGCGCAGCACGGGGACGATCAGCGGCGGGGCGGCCAGCCGGTACCCGGTGGTCGTGGTGACCGGGGTGGTGATCGGCTCCTCCGCGATGGCGAGATCGCGGGTGGCCTCGTAGACCAGCATCTGCGTCAGCTCGCGGAGCGCGGCGCGGAACATGGCGTTGTCCGTCCGCTCGTCACGCATCTTGGAGAGACGGGCACGGGCCAGCGGGTGGTCGACGACGGTCAGCTGCACGCCGGACACCGTATCGGCCGGCACGGCAGAGCCGGGCGCCGTCCTCGCAGCCCCCGTCGTGCACACGACACAGGGCTCAGCCCGCGCGGAAGTTGGCCGAGTCCGCGGTGATGCGGGGGAGGATCAGGATCTCGGTGCCGTCGGGCCGGTAGGTGCGCCATCGGCCGTCGGGTTGTCGTTCGACGCGGAAGCCGTGGTGCACCTTGGTGTGGTGGCGTTCGCAGAGCAGGGCTGAGTTCTCCAGCGAGGTGTTCCCGCCGTCGGCCCAGTGCACGATGTGGTGGACGTCGCACCAGTGGGTGGGGGCGTGGCAGCCGGTGAAGACGCAGTGCCCGTCGCGGGCCTCCACCGCGCGGCGCAGGTGCCGGGGGACGACGCGGTGGGCGCGGCCGACGTCGAGGGGTTGGCCTTCGGGGCCGATGACGATGCGGGTGACGGTGCCGTCGCAGGCCAGCCAGCGGGCGCGGGCCGCGGAGATGGTGGCCCCGAAGCCCAACTTCGCCGCGCCGGGGCCGGCGTCCGGGTCGATGAGGTCCTCCAGGTCGACCCGGACCACCACCTGGGGTTTGTGGGTGCGCAGCACCGGCAGGGTGCCCGCGGCCAGGGCGTTGTCGGCGAGCTGGACCAGGGCGTCGCCCTGCTGCTGGGCGCGGGTGCGCATGTCCCCGGCGGGCCGGGCGGCCTGCACGATGGATTCCACGGCGGCCTGCCCCTTCTCCCCGCCCACGGCATCCAGTTCGCCGCGGAAGGAGACCGACCCGTCGGCGTGCTTGACGAAGGTGAGGGAGCGTCCCTCGGTGGGATCGGGCTCGGGCCCGTCAGGATCGAGCCGGGCCAGGTAGTGGGCCACCACCTGGCGCAGTTCGGCGTGCGGGCGGGTCGCGGCCACCTCCGCGAGCGCCGCGTCGACCCCGGCCAGGTCCACGCCCTGTGCTGGGGCGGCGGCCAGGTTGGCCGGGGCGGCCACCGGGGCGATCACCGCCAGGGCCTCCGGCGGCACGGCCCCGGGGGGGGGGGGGGGGGGGGGGGGGGGGGGGGGGGGGGGGGGGGGGGGGGGGGGGGGGGGGGGGGGGGGGGGGGGGGGGGGGGGGCGGGGGGGGGGGCGGGGCGGCGGCGGG
>NZ_JBJHAC010000009.1:0-152108 GCF_054050835.1 Blastococcus sp. SYSU DS0510
CGAACCCGGCGAGTCGACCCCCCCCCCCCCCCCCCCCCCCCCCCCCCCCCCCCCCCCCCCCCCCCCCCCCCCCCCCCCCCCCCCCCCCCCCCCCCCCCCCCCCCCCCCCCCACGCTGCTGTCCGGACACCCCTGCCGTGCCGCTCACGGACGATTGACGTTCTGCCTCCTGCTCGGACCGTGCCCAGTGCCCGGCCGCATCCCCGCGGCCCTTTGCCCTGGAGCTCGACCGTGTTCAACCTGCCCGCCCACCTGGCCGCGAAGCTGTCCCCGGAGGTCGCCGCCTACATCCCCACGTTCGTCCCGCAGCGGCTGCTCACCAGCCAGCAGTGGGCGCGCTGCTGCGAGGAGGTGTGGACCTCCTGCGCGGCCACGGAGCCGCCGTCGCGGGAGGACGCCAAGACGCAGATGAGCATTACCTGCGCGTTCCTCGCCTTCACCGACAAGGTCGTCGGTTCGGTCGACCTCGCCGAGGTGCTCACCGAGGACCTGGTCAACCGGTTCCTGATCGACAGCGACGGCAAGGTGAGCCACAAGACGCGGCAGAACCGCCGCGGCCAGCTGGGTCGCGCACTCAAGGCCGCCGCCGGCGACGCGCCGCGCGTCGTCCACGGGCCGGGCCGTGCCGGCCCGCAGTCGTACACGGCGGCCGAGCTGGACAAGCTGGCCGCAACGGCGTTCGGCTGCGCACCGCTGGCGGCAGCGCTGGCCCGCGGCCTCGGCGCGGGGCTCGTGGTGCCCGCCGCGATCGGCACGCCGCCGCCTGACACGGAGACGCTGCGCGCCGTCGCCGACGCCCTGCGGATGGACGACCGGTGGACCGCGCTCGTGTCCCCGCGGGAGTTCAGCCAGGAGGAGTGGGCGCGCGCCCGCGCGGCAGCGCAGGACGCCGGCGTCACGCTGACCGCCGCCCGGCTCCGTGCCACGTGGGTCGCCATGCAGCTGTCCACGCCGCGACCGCTCGCGCAGATCGCCCAGTCGTGCGGCCTGACCCGCGCCGACCTGGAGAACGCCGCCGGGCACCTTCCCGCGGTCGATGCCGAGCAGGCTCGGCGGCTGCTGCGCGGCTGAACGATCCACCACGGCGTCAGGGCCGGCCCGAGACCACGTCTCGGACCGGCCCTGACGCGTCTGTGACCTCCTACTTCAGGCCTTTCCGCCGGTGATTGCCGCCGACGCGAACCCCCGCACGGTCCTGAGCCGCCGCCCCTCCCGGAGCGGCCGCCGCCCCGCCCGGGGGCGGTCGCCCACCGAGGCATCGGAGACCGTCCATGTCCCCCCGCAAGATCAGCGCCGCCGAGGTCCGGCGGCTGCGCGCCCAGCGCGCCGCCGAGCGCGCCGCCGGCCCGGCGCCCCTGCCGGCCGAGTTCACCACCTGGCTGAGCGCCACTTACCGACCGCAGGACGACACCCTGCGCCGGCTGTGGCCGGCCCCGCTTCTGTCCTTCTGCGAGCAGACGCTGCTGCTGTCGCAGATCCGCGGCGACGAGGCGCTGCGCAAGCACGTCACCCACCTGGCCCACTACGGCGCCTGGCGCCACCAGCGCGGCCTGACCCTCGACCCGCGCGACGCGATAAACCGTCACGACGTCGACGAGTACGCCCGCACCGGCATGCCCGCCTGCAGCGAGAAGAGCCGTTCGGACCGCCGCTCCCGGCTGCGGGTCATCAGCGACCACCTCAACCCCGAGCAGGCCCCGCACAAGGGCGTCGTCATCCCCCGCGAGGCGATCAAGCCGCCGTACAGGAACGGCGAGATGCAGGCGCTGATCCGGGTCATCCAGGTCCAGCCCACCGAGGAGCTGGTGCGGCGGCTGTGCCTGTGCGTCGGCCTCGGCGCCGGCGCCGGAATCGACAGCCCCGACCTGAAGCTGCTCGACACCACCTGCGTCACCGACCACGGCGACGACGGCATCCGCATCCAGGTGCCCGGCCCGCACGCCCGCGAGGTGTGGGTGCTGCGCGACTACGAGCAGCTGGTCCGCCGCGGCCTGCAGGGCCTGCGCGACGGGCAGCCGCTGATCGGCCGGGTCAAGACCCGCCGCAACGTCGCCGCCGCCGTCTACGCCGACGCCGTCCTGCTCGGCTCGCTGCCGAAGCTCGAGCAGTCCCGGCTGCGCACCACCTGGCTGGCCACGCTGATGACCCGCCCCGTGCCGCTGGCAGTCATCCTCACCGCCGCCGGGCTGAAGAGCACCCGCACCCTGTTCGACCTGCTCCCCCACCTCGACACCAGCACCGCTACCGCCGGCGCAGTGGCGCTGCGCGACGGGGGTGCCCAGTGAGCGCCACCGACGTCGCGGCGACCATCACCGCCATCGAGCACGCCACCTGGATCGTCGACCACGCCTACATGCCGCAGCGCCCGCACGTGGACGACAACGGCGTCGTCACCCCGGTCGAGGACCCGGCCCCGCCTCGGCTGGCCGTGGAGGTCATCGAGGAGAAGATCCGCCCGGACAAGCGCGGGGTGAAGCGCCAGGGCCTGACGGTACGGCTGTTCATGATCCTGCTCTTCGTCGCCGCAGGTCATGGCCGCGTTCAGGTCAAGGACCTGCTCACGCTGGCGCTGTCCGGCCTTCCGCTGCAGATGCAGCGCGATCTAGGGATCCAGTACTGGACGAGCCGGCACGGCAAGCCGGAGCTGCGCACACTGACCGCCAAGCAGCTGTACACGCTGATCGACAACATCCGCGAGCACCTCGACGTCGACCCCGAGCTCGCGCTCACCGACGACGAGGTCGCCGAACGGCTCGCCCTGCTCGACGACATCAAGGACGCGTTCCTCTACGCCACCCACGTCCTGCCCCTCACCGGTACCTCGGTGGCCATCGACGAGAGCGGTGTGTGGTCGTGGATCAAGGGCGGCCGGAAGCCGGAGAACCTGCCGCTCGTCGACCCGAACGATGAGGACGCCAACCTCGCCGCCGAGGAGCGCGCCAAGCTGGAGAAGACGATCGGCGCGGCGCTCAAGCACGACCCCGACGCCGACGAGGACGACGTGCGCAATGAGGCCATCAACGCCGTCCCTGCCGCCGGCGCCGACGAGCCGGCCGACGTCGACGAGGACGACCCCGACTTCGTCCCCGACACCCGCACGGGTATGGATACGGCCGGCGACTCCGCCGCCGCGGAGGAATCGACCCGCAACGGCCACGAGGAGGACAAGACGCCGAAGAAGAAGCTCGGCAAGCGCTGCTGGTTCGCCGCGTGGGGCGTCAAGACGCACAAGACCGGCAAGCGCGCCTCGTTCTTCGGCTACTCGCTGCACGCCCTGGTCCGCGTGCCCGCCGTCGGCCGTGGCAAGAAGGCGAGCAAGGCCGAGCGCTACCGCGAGCCCAACCTGATCGAGGAGTTCGCCATCACCGCCCCGGCCGAGGACATCGTCGAGCCCAGCCTGGCGCTGGTGAAGAAGCGCATCGCCCGCGGCGCACCGGTCGAGGACCTGCTCGGCGACCGCCACTACAGCTACAAGAAGTGGGAGCGCTGGGCCCGCGCGCTCTGGCAGCTCAAGGTCCGCCCCGTGCTCGACCTGCGGGAGAACGACCACCGCCCGGTCGACTACGAGGGCGCGGTCATCCTCGCCGGCACCCCGCACTGCCAGCCGCCGCAGCACCTGTGGAAGCTGCCCCGCCCCGGCAAGGGCGCTGCGAAGAAGGAGTTCGACGTCCACGACGAGGCCATCGCCGAGCGGCGGCAGTACGCCCTCAAGCGGCACAAGACCGCCTGGTCGGGCAACGGCCGCGGCCCCGGCGGCGACAGCACCACCCGCTGGCTCTGCCCCGCCGCGGCCGGCACCGCCGGGTGCCCCCCGCATCGACGACAGCGTCGAGATCGCCCGCGAGAAGGGCCTGCCGATCATCACCCCGCCCGCCACGGAGCTGAGGTTCTGCTCCGGCAACCCGGTCACCGTTGAGGCCGGCGCGCACATGAAGTACCACCAGGAGGAGTACTGGGGCAGCCCCGAGTGGCTGCTGTCCTGGAACCGGCGCACCTACGTCGAGGGCGTCTTCGGCAACATGAAGAACTACGCCACCGGCAACATCCACCGGGGCTACATGCAGTTCACCGGCCGCGCCCTGGTCACGCTCGGCCTCACCGCCGCCGTCGTCGCCTACAACCTGCGCGAGCTGGAGAACTGGCACGCCCGGGCCAGCAAGCACTGCCCGGACAACCAGCTGCTCCGCCTCTACGCGCAGCACCCGCTGCACGAGCCGACGAGCTGGGTGCACGGCTTCACCATGCTCACGGCGGCGGAGCGCGCGCAGTGGGAGGGCCACTGGCTGGCGGAGATCAGCGGCTCCAACAGCGAGGACGCCGACCTGCCCGCCGCGGCGTAGGAGCACCACCACGATGAGGGGCCCGACCATCCGGTCGGGCCCCACATCGTCTTGACGGCACAGCCGGAGAGCGCCACGCAGACGCACAAAGGGCCCGGTCTTCAGGCGCCGAGCTGGACGCAGGTCGAGCACCGGGGGGTCACGTCGTCATGCGCCCAGGAGGACTCGCCATCCGGTAGCTCCGAGAGGGGGCTTCCGCAGAGTGCGACGAACCACGAGTCCGGGTGGACCGCGTGTCCGGTGATCCGTGGCCCGGACGTAGGCCCGGGCAGGTCGAGGCTGTGCGAGAAGGTCAGGGCCACGCCGGTCAGCAGCTGTCGGTTCCGGGTGTGGTTCACGGTGATCTCCGTTCTCGGGGTTCGAACGGGCGCACCGTAGGGAGCTCACTGCTCTTACGTCGCGTCCTCAGCTTGTGCCAGGAACGCGCCGACTCCCAGACCGAGAACGTCCGTCGGCAACGCGTCGATGGCTACTGGTCCCACGCGGGTGTCGGATCCTCGACTCAGCTCGCTACCTCCAGCAGAACGCGAGCAACATCCCGCAACCGCCCGTAGTACGCGCTCTCGTGCTGATCATCGAGGAGCGGCAGGACGCCATCGAGGTCATGTGCGAGGTCTCGTAGCAGGGCGAGCCTGCCCCGGTCGAGCGGACCGCTGCCGTGAAGCCACGTGTCGACACAGCCGGCGACGTCGGCGTCGAGCATGACCATGTCGACGCCCGCGAGTTCTTCACCACGCAGTCGAGCGGGGAAGGGATCACGCAGGTGGTGCTCCCACAGCTGGGACACCAGCGCTCGAGGGTCGTCCGGGCCGGGGGCAGCAGTCACGCCGCGATGGTGCCCCACGCCGGCCGCCGCGCTGGCCAACGCGGCGTCATGGGGGCAGATGGAGCAGCGCGGGGTTCCGTGCCGGCGTGGTCACCGCCGGTACCGTCCGACTGCACTGCGGGCCCGAGACGGAGGTGGCGAGCTACCGATGAGGATCTACGCGTTCGAGGGGCCGCACGAGGTCTACGCCTCCGAATCGCTGGCCGCTGCCGAGGGCTACTTCGAGGCGATCGACGTCGAGAACGACGAGTACGTCTTCTTCGGCGACGACGGCACCGTCATCAGTCCGTCGGTCCGCGACCAGCGGGTGGTGCTGACGCCCACCGACGAGAAGAGGCCGGAGGAGCTGCGGGAGCGGCTGCGGACCTTCCTGGTTCAGCCGCGGGTGGCGATGGACCCGGCGCTCGCGGAGGACCCTGCGTCGCTCGCGGACCTGCTGATCGAACAGGAGCACGCCCGGCGGTGGCCGCGGTGGCCTGGCTGGCTGCGCTTCCGCCGGTCGGGCTGACCCGTCACGGCGCCGGCCTACGCCAACCGAGAGCCAGAGGCTCGGGCACAGACGCACGTGGGGCCCGGTCAGATGACCGGGCCCTACGTGGTGAAACGGGGGTTGACCTGGGCTTCTCCCTGATCACCGGATTCGGGGAAACGAATCAGGCTTTTCGGGGAGAACCCCCTGGTGGAGGTGGCGGGAATCGAACCCGCGTCCTTCGACGCATATCCAGGGCTTCTCCGAGCGCAGTCCGCTACTGCCTCTGCTCGACCCCATCGATCTCGCGGACAAGTCGATGTGACGGGCCCAGTCGCTGTGAGATGTCCCGTGAACGCCCGCGACCGGCGTTCACGGTGAGTCATCTAGCTGATGCCAGGATCCGGGCCGATGACGAACCCGGGCTGACAGAGTCGCCTCGCTACTTAGGCAGCGAGGGCGAACTCGCGCTGACTGGAGTCGGCGCTTGTGTTGTTTCCAACGCGTGGTTAACGAGCTCATCGTTGGCTTCCTCGGCTCGCTTCCCCTGGACACCCGACCGAAGTCGAGACCAATCACCCCCTGTGTAGTTGTACGACCAGGGTAACGGCAGGTGGCCGCGGTGTGTTCCCCCAGGAGGACGACGCGCTGACCGGCCCCTCGTCGGGCACGATGCCGTGCATGACGGGTGCGGACCGGACGCCGACGACGCCGGTGCGCATCGCGATGTGGTCGGGGCCCCGCACCCTGTCGACGGCGACGATGCGCGCCTGGGAGAACCGCCCCGACACCGTCGTCGTCGACGAGCCGCTGTACGCCTACTACCTCGCTGCGACCGGCCTGGACCACCCGGGCCGCGACGAGGTGGTCGCCAGCCAGCCGACCGACTGGCGCACCGTCGTCCGCACGCTGACCGAGGGCGACCTTCCCGACGGCGCCACGATCTCCTATCAGAAGCACATGACCCACCACGTGCTCCCCGAGGTCGAGCTCGACGCCTTCGCCGGGCTGCGGCACGCCTTCCTGATCCGCGACCCGCGCCGGCTGCTGGCCTCCTACGCCCGGGTGCGCGAGCGCCCCACGCTGGCCGACCTCGGCCTCGCCCAGCAGGTCGCGCTGCACCGGCGCTTCGGCGGACCGGTCGTGGACTCCGACGACCTGCTGCGCGACCCGCGCGGCGTGCTCACCGCCCTCTGCTCGGCGCTGGAGGTCCCGTTCGACGAGCGGATGCTCTCCTGGCGGCCCGGCCCGCGGGACAGCGACGGGGTGTGGGCGCCGCACTGGTACGCGAGCGTCGAGGCGTCCACCGGCTTCGGCCCGTACCGCGACTCCCCCGTCGAGCTGCCCGGGTCGCTGGCCGGTCTCGCCGCCGAGTGCCTCCCCTACTACGACGAGCTGGCCGAGAACCGGCTGAGGAGCTGACCCCGTGCTGCAGCAGTTCGACGAGCGCAACCGCGACCTGGTGGTCAACGTGAACGGCCGGCTGGCCCACCGCGACGAGGCCGGCGTCAGCCCGTTCGACTCCGTCGTGCAGGGCGGGGACGCGGTGTGGGAGGGGTTGCGCCTCTACCGCGGCCGCATCTTCGCGCTCGAGGAGCACCTGGCCCGGCTCCGACGCTCGGCGCAGGCGCTGGCCTTCACCGACATCCCGGACGACGCGGCGGTCGTCGAGCAGATCCGCGCCACGCTGGCCGCCAACGGCATGACCGACGGCGTGCACATCCGGCTCACCCTGACCCGCGGCGTCAAGGTGACCAGCGGCATGGACCCGCGGCTCAACCGGAGCGGCCCGACGCTCATCGTGCTCGCCGAGCACAAGCCGCCGGTCTACGACACCGGCGGCATCACGTTGATCACGTCGAGCGTCCGCCGGCCCACCCCCGACGTGCTCGACCCGAAGATCCACCACAACAACCTGCTCACCTCGATCCTCGCCAAGATCGAGGCCAACGTCGCCGGCGCCGACGACGCGCTGATGCTGGACGCGCGCGGCTTCGTCGCCGAGACCAACGCGACGCACGTCTTCTTCGCGGCCGACGGCGTGCTCCGCACCCCGACGACCGGCGCGTGCCCCGAGGGCATCACCCGCGCCACCGTGCTGCGGCTGGCCGCCGAGGCCGACCTCCCCACCGAGGTCGGCGACTTCTCGACGACCCAGCTCTACGCGGCCGACGAGGTGTTCGTCACCGGCACGATGGGCGAGCTCACGCCCGTCCTCGCCGTCGACGGCCGGCGCATCGGCACTGGGGAGCCGGGCGCCCTGACGCGGCAGCTGTCGGCCGCCTACGGGGAGCTGACCGCCGGCAGCGGCACCCTGGTGACCTGACGGAACGGCTGCCCCGCTGCAGGGTCCCGCCGCGAGCCTGCGAGTGGCGGGGGGCAGCGGGGTCCTCAAATCCAGTCGCGGCGCTTGAAGACCAGGTAGAGCGTCAGGCTGACGCCGACCATGAGCAGCAGCGCGAACGGGTAGCCCCACACCTCGTCGAGTTCGGGCATGTGGTCGAAGTTCATGCCGTAGACCGTGCCGACCAGCGTGGGCGCGAACAGGATGGCGGCCCAGGCCGAGATCTTCTTGACCTCCTCGCCCTGCGCGATCGAGGCCTCGGTGAGCTCGCGGATCTCGTCGTTCTGCCGCTGCGCCACCAGGGTCGCGTTCACGGTGAGGATGTCGCGCAGCTGCAGCCGGAAGCCCTCCACGCGCTCGTTGACCTGGATGACGTGGTCGGCGACGTCGCGCAGGTAGCTGCGCAGCTCCTCGTCGACGCCGTACTTGTCGAACCCCGCGGTGAGCGCGGCGATGATGCCGCTCAGCGGCTGGGCCGCCCGCTGGAACTCCAGCACCTCCTGGGAGAGCTCGTAGATGCGCCGGGAGACGCCGGGGTCCCCGCCGAACACCTGCGTCTCGATCTCGTCGATGTCGTTGGCCAGCCCGTCGACCACCGGCCGGTACCCGTCGACGACGGCGTCCAGGGTCGCGTACAGCACCGACTCGCTGCCCTTGGCCAGCAGCTCCGGGTCGCTCTCCAGCCGGCGCCGGACCCGGGACAGGTCGGGCGACTCGCTGTGCCGCACGGTGATCGCGAAGTCCTGCCCGAGGAACAGGTGCAGCTCCCCGAACTCGACCTCCTCGGCGGCGTCCAGGTACCGCGCGGCCTTGAGGACGACGAACACCGTGCTGCCGTACCGCTCGAACTTCGGCCGCTGGTGGGCCTTGATCGCGTCCTCGACGGCCAGCTCCGGCAGGTCGAACAGCTCCGCGAGGGTCCCCAGCTCGCCCGGGCCCGGCCGGTAGAGCCCGAGCCAGGCCAGGCGCCCCTCCCCGTGGAGGAGCTCCTCCCGGCTGTCGGCAGGAGAGTCCGGCGTCGCCACGCGGCGCCCCTCGGAGTACACGGCGTTGTCCACGATCCGCGACGGCACGGCCGGGGCGTCGGAGAGCACCGCGGACGCCGTGGCGCCACTCGGTGGCTGCGCCGGTCCGGGCCGGGCGGGACGGCGGGTCAGCGTGGTCAGGGCGGTCAGCGGCGCAAGTCGGCGCTCGGTCATGACGGGCTCCCGGGGCGAGGGACGGCGAGGGCGACAGGTGCTCGCGCAAGCGGCGAGGCGCTGAACGGCCACCCTTCAGGGGCCCGCGGCGAGCCTGCGAGGCGTGGGGGGAAGGGTGGTCCTTCTACTGGGGATCGGTACTGGGAGGTTCGCTGCGCACAACGTCCCCCCTCCCGGTCCGGGCTGCCCTCGCCCGTGCGTTCTCGGCCGTCGACCATCGTCCCACGTCCGGCGCCGATCGCCGGACGTGCGATCGCCCACACGGGTGAGCCCGTGGCGTCAGCCCACCGCACCCAGGACGAGGTCGACCAGCAGCGGGAGCAGCAGCACGATGAGGATCGCGCCCAGGACGTCGAAGGAGATGCCGGACCGGATCATCTTGGTGATCGGCACGACGCCGGAGCCGTAGACGATCGCGTTCTGCGGCGTCGACACCGGGAGCATGAACCCGAACGACGCCGCGAAGGTCGCCGCCAGCGCCGGCACGAACGGGTTGATGCCCGCGGCCACGGCCACCGGGATGATGATCGGCACCACGACGGCGGCCGACGCCGTGTTCGACGTCGTCTCGCTGATGATGATCGCCAGGATCACCGCGAAGACGGTGATCGCGATCGTGCTGGTGAGGCCCAGGCCGTCGGCGGAGGCCTGGCCGATCGTCTCGGCCAGCCCGGTGCTCGCCAGCAGCGAGCCGAAGATGATGCCGGTGCCGAACAGCAGGATCGTGCCCCAGTCGATGGTGGCGGCGTCGCTCCAGTTGAGCGTGAACTCCCGGCGCTTCCAGTCCGTGGGCAGCAGGAACAGCAGCGAGGCCCCGAGGACGGCGACGATCCCCTCGTCCAGGCGGTCGCTGATCGTCGCGTACAGGTCGGACTCGGTCCCGGCGGTCAGCGCGATGACGCCGGGGAAGATCCACAGCGCCACGGTGACGCCGAAGGCGATGAGCGTGTTCCGCTCGGCGCCGGAGAAGGGGCCGAGCTCGCCCCGCTCCTTCTGCACGTACTCGTGCACGCCCTCGATCCGCTTGATCTCCGGCTTGTTGACCAGCAGCAGCACGATGACGAGCGCGACGAACATCAGCGCGCAGATCGGCAGCGCCATGAGCATCCAGTCGAGGAAGCCGATGCGCTCGCCGGTCGCCTCCTCGATGAGGCCGCGGCCGATCAGGTTCGGCGGGCTGCCGACGGGGGTGAGCAGGCCGCCGACGCCGGCGCCGTAGGCCAGCATCAGCATCAGCGCGACGCCGACCCGCAGGCGCAGCGGGTCGAAGTCGGGCTTCACCAGCTCCTTGTCCTGCAGCAGCTTGGCGATGACCGACAGGATGCCGATGGCGGTGGGCAGCAGCATCGCGACGGTCGCGGTGTTGGACACGAACGCCGAGAGCACCGCGGTGATGAACCCGAAGGCGATGATCACGCGCGCGGTGGAGGCGCCGACCCACGTCAGCGACAGGATGAACATCGCGAACCGCCGCGCGACCCCGTGCTTGAGCATGGCCGCGGCGAGGATGAACGCGCCGATGAAGGTGAAGACCGTCGTCGACCCGAACGGCGCCAGCGCGTCGTCGGCCGGCACCACACCGAGCACCGCGATCGCGCCGACGCCGATGAGGCCGCCGATCGGGATCGGGACCGGTTCGGTGATCCACAGGACGATGACGCCGAGCAGGATCGCGGCCAGCAGGTGCTGGTCGCGGGGCAGGTCGATCGGCACCAGCGCGAAGACGAGGGTGACCAGCGGCGCGAGGAAGAGGCCGACGGTGCGGCGGCCCTTCTCGAACCGCTCCTCGGCCGGGCTGAGCTGCTGCTCGCCCAGGCTGCGGTACGTCGCGCTGCCGCGGAACGCAGCGTCCACGTCGGTCCGCTGCCACCCGGGCCCGCCGTGCGCGGCGGCCTGGACGCCACCCTGCTCGCGCTCGGTCGCGGTCATGGCGCCTCCCTCGGGGCTGGACCCGGCCACGACCTTAGGAGCACTCCCCACGGCCCACCAGTCGCCCGCTCGCGGCGCCTGCCGGGGCCGGGTCAGCGGCCGAAGACCCCCTGGCCGAACGCGCCGTTGGCGGTCAGGACGCGGGACATCCCCTTGCCCAGCTCGACGACCCGGGCGGTCTTCTCCGCCCCCAGCTGCAGCCACGGATCGGCGGCGAGCGCGTCGGTCCGCACCTCGATGCGGGCGCGCAGTTCCTCGCCCTCCTCGGTCAGACCCGCGTCGTCGAGCAGCCCCCGGTCGGCCAGCGCCGCGCACGCGGCGTCCCACTGCTCGTCGCTCCACCCGCGGGTCGCCTTGGCCGCGGGGACGGTGAACCCCCGGCCGGTCGCGCAGTGGGTGATCAGCGCCTCGAGCCCGGTCAGCCCGGCGTGCACCAGGACGGCGACGTGCCCGTCACCGCGGTGCTCGCGCAGCAGGGTCGTGCCGTGCCACAGCGCCAGCAGCGGCTCGTCGGGCCACGGCAGGTCGGCGTGCCCGGCGTAGAGCGGCCGGCCTTCCGCGCTCAGCCCCGCGCTCGCCTCGCGCAGCAGCCCGGCCAGCTCCTCCACCTCCGGGGACCCCACGATCTCCTCGCCCAGCAGCCGGGTCAGCGACGCCCGCGCCGCCTCCAGGCGGGCGGCGACCACCTGCTCGGGCGTGGCGAGCGTCCAGGCGCGCGGGATCATGTGCGCCACCAGCGACGGCGCGAAGTTGTAGAAGGTCGCCGTCACGACGCCGGCGCCGACGGCGCCCATGGCGGCCGACCGGCCGGCGAAGTACACCATCCGCCCCGGCCGCAGCCCGAGGGCAGCGAGGTACTCGTCCTGCTCGGGCGCGAAGTACAGGTGCGAGTGCAGCGGGTCGATCGCGCGGTGGGCGCGGCCGACGAGGGCGGGGTCGAAGACGGGCTCGGCTCGATCGGCGCTGACCATGGGCGCACCCTAGCCAGCGGCCACCGGCGGCAGTGAGCGGGACCACGCCACGCGGGTCCGCACCGTGGCGAAGCCGAGGCTCTCGTAGAGCCGGAGCGCGCCGGTGACGTTGTCGCTGTCGACGTCGAGGGCGGCCACCGCGCAGTCCCGCGACGCGGCCGCGCGCAGGCTGCCGCCGATCATGGCCGAGGCCAGACCGCGCCCCCGGGCACCGGGGAGCACGCCGATCTGGCCGAGCACCACCTCCCGGTAGCCGCGGGCGCGGGTGTCGGCCTCGTACACGTAGGCCAGGACGTAGCCGGCGACGGCGCCGTCGGCGATCGCCAGCACGGAGAGGTCGGAGCGGAACGCGCGGCTGCCGGTGAAGAGCCGTTGCCAGGACTCCGTGTCGCGCTCGCTGGACCCGTGGTGCTCGGTGAAGGCCGCGTTGTGGGCCCGGCGCACCTCGTCGTCGCGGTCCCAGGTGAACGGGACGAACTCGGCGCCGGAGACCCCGCGGGCCTCGGGCAGGTCGGCGAGCCGACGCTCCATCGTGCGGTACCAGCGCTCCGCCGTCAGCCCGCTGCGCTCGACCAGCCGCTCCAGCCGCGACTGGGTACCCGCGACGCGCACGACCAGCTGCGCGGGGGCCTCCGGGTGCCGCTCGGCGTGCACCTCCGCGCCGCGGGCGAGCTCCCAGCGCAGCAGCGCCCTGCCGATGCCCCGGCCGCGCCGGTCGGGGTGCACCCGGCCGTCGAGCTCGATGCGGAAGGAGTCGCGGAAGGTGGGGCTGGCCGCGACCGCCGCGTAGGCCACGAGCGCGCCGTCCGCGCCGGTGACGGCGACCCCGTCGCGCCCGGGGTCGACGCCCCAGCCGGTCCACTCCTCGGCGACGTCGTCGGCGTCGGGGAACTCCCCGGTGTCGTCGAGCGGCTCGGCCGCGACCAGCAGCTCGGCCACCGCCGGGACGTCGTCGCTGCTCAGCGGGCGGACGGTGAGGCCGTCGGGGACGGTGGGGAGAGCGGGCACGGCTGCAGAGAGTAGGCAGCCGCCCGGCCCGGGGCGAGCGGTTTTCTACAGCCGGACGAACAGGCAGAACGGGTGGCCCGCCGGGTCGGTGAACACTCGGAGGTCCTCCCGGTCGTCGGTGTGGCCGCCCACCCGGCGTGCCCCGGCCTCCTCCGCCACGGCCGTGGCCGCGTCGAGGTCGTCGACCTGGAGGTCGAGGTGCAGCTGCATCTGCTGGGTGCCCGGCTCCGGCGGCCACACCGGCGGCACGTGAGAAAGGACCTCGGTGCCCCCCACCCCTCGCACGCTCGGCGCGGGGCCCTGCACCGAGGCCGCATCGTCGCGGATCGGCCAGCCCAGCAGCCGCTGGTAGAAGCGGGCCAGCCCCTGGGGGTCCGGGATGCCGAGGACGGTCGCGGTCAGCCGGGCGCTCGGGGTCACCCCTCGATCGTGAACAGCCGCGCGCCGTTGCGCCACAGGACCGCGCGGAGCCACTCCTCGCCCAGGTCCAGCCGGTGCAGCGCGGCGAGCTGGTGGGCGTAGGGGTAGGGGATGGACGGGAAGTCGCTGCCGAGGAGCACCTTGTCGCGCAGGGCCGCCAGCCGCGGGAGGTCGGCCCGGTCGAAGGGCATGAGCTGCTCGGTGAAGTCGGTGGCGAACATCGTCGTGTCCAGGTGCACCCGCTCGTACCGCTCGGCGAGGTCGAGGAACTCCCGGTACTCGGGCATGCCCAGGTGCGCGACCACCAGCTGCAGCCGCGGGAAGCGCTCGAGCACCCCTTCCATCGGCTCCGGCCCGGTGTGCTCGCCGGCCAGCGGCCCGGAGCCGCAGTGGATGACCACCGGCGTGCCGGTCTCCTCGAGCCGCGCCCAGACCTCGTCGAGCAGCCGGTCGCGCGGGTCGAAGGCGCCGACCTGCACGTGCACCTTGAACACCCGGGCACCCCGGTCCAGCGCCTCGGCGACGTAGCCCGCGACGCCCGGCTCGGGGAAGAAGGTCGCCGACTGGAGCACCTGCGGGCGGCCCGCGGCGAACCCGGCCGACCAGTCGTTGAGCCAGGTGGCCATGCCGGGCTTGTGCGGGTAGGGCAGCGTCGGGAAGGCGCGGACCCCCAGCCGCTCCAGGACGGCGAGCCGCTCCTCCTCGGGCAGCCGGTAGGCCACCGGCCACTCGGCGCCGTAGTGCGTGCCGGCCGCCTCGAAGTACTGCCAGACCTTGGCCTGGACCCGCTCGGGCAGCACGTGCACGTGCACGTCGACCAGCCCGGGCAGCCCCAGCTCGCGCCAGTACCGCGGGACGTCGCCGTCGTCGACCGGTGGCCGGATCGCCATCAGAGGGTGACGACGACCTTGCCGCGCACGTGCCCGCCCGCGACGAGCTCCTGCGCCTGCGCGGTCTGCGCCAGCGGGAACGCCTTGGCGACGGCGACCCGCAGCTGGCCGGCGTCGGCCATGCGCGCGAGCTCCTCGAGGTCGTGCCGCTCGGGGCGCACGAAGACGTAGCGGCCGCCCATCCCGTTGACCGAGGGGTCGACCACGCTGGCGATGCGGGAGACGTCGCGGACCTGCTTCGGTGCGTCGGAGAGCGTGTCGCCGCCGTTGAGGTCCAGGACCGCGTCGACGGGCTCCGAGAGCTGCCCGCTGATCGGGCCGGCGGAGTAGTCGAGCACCTCGGCGCAGCCGGCCTCGGTGAGGAAGCCGTGGTTGCGCGCGCTCGCGGTGCCGATGACGTGCGCGCCGAGGGCGACGGCGATCTGGACGGCGAAGAACCCGACGCCACCCGCGGCGCGGTGGACGAGCACGCGGTCGCCCTCGCCGACGGAGAGCGCCTCGGTGAGCGCCTGGTAGGCGGTGAGCCCGGCCAGCGGCACGCCCCCGGCCTCGGTGAACGACAGCGACTCCGGCTTGTGCGCCACGCAGCGCTGGGGGGCCGGCACGAGCTCGGCCGCCGTCCCCCACTGGACGTCGTCCCGGCGCAGGTAGCCGAACACCTCGTCGCCGGGGGCGAAGTCGACGACGGCGGGGCCGACGGCCTCCACCACCCCGGCGAGGTCCCAGCCCGGCACGATCGGGAAGTGGTGCGGGAAGAAACCGGCCAGGTTGCCCTCGCGGATGCCGATGTCGACCGGGTTGACCCCGGCGGCGCGGGTGCGCACCAGCACGGTGTCGGGGCCGACGGGCGGCTCGGGCAGGTCGTCCCGCAGCTGCAGCACGTCGATCCCGCCGAACCGGTCGTAGGCGATGCCTCTCATGGGCATCACCGTATGCGCGCCGCCGTCAGCCCGTGCCGGGACGCCGCTCGGGCGTGGCTCAGCGACGGCCCTTCACGTAGCGGCCGAACGCCTTCTGGATCTCCCGGCGCGAGTCGCGCTCGGCGAGGTCGTGCCGCTTGTCGTAGGACTTCTTGCCCTTGGCCAGGGCGAGGGTCGCCTTGACCTTGCCGTCCTTGAAGTACAGGTCCAGCGGCACCAGCGTCAGGCCGCCCTCGCGGGTCTTGCCCATCAGCTTGTCGATCTCCTCGCGGTGCATCAGCACCTTGCGCTTGCGGCGCGGGGCGTGGTTGGTCCAGGTGCCCTGCGTGTACTCGGGGATGTGCACGTGCTGCAGCCACACCTCGCCGTCGTCGATCGAGGCGAACCCGTCGACGAGCGAGGCACGGCCGGCCCGCAGGCTCTTCACCTCGGTGCCGGTGAGCACCAGGCCCACCTCGTAGGTGTCGAGGATCGAGTAGTCGTGCCGCGCCTTCTTGTTCTGGGCGATGAACTTGCGCCCCTGCTCCCGCGGCAATGCTCCTCCGTCGTCCTCCGGACGACACCGCGGCCAGGTGCCGTACCCCTGTGCGACGAGCGCGTCCCGGGCCTCCTCGCGGAGGCCTCCGGCCCCCGCTCCTCGACCCGCCCCGCGGGGCGGCTCGCCTTCCTCCCTACAACCTTACGTACAACCGCAGCGTCACGTAGGCGGCGATGCCGGCCAGGGCGACGCCCACCCCGGAGACGATCACGCTGTTGGTGATGATCGCGTCCCACTCGACCTGCGGGATGATCCCCGCCCGGATCGGGCCGGAGAGGGTGCGGTCGATGAAGAGGACCTTGGTGAGGATCAGGCCGCCCGCGGCGAGCAGACCACCGATGAGACCGGCGATCGCGGCCTCGAGGATGAACGGCAGCTGGGTGTACCAGCGGGAGGCGCCGACCAGCCGCATGATGTTGGTCTCGTTGCGCCGGTTGAACGCCGCGAGCTGGATGGTGTTGGAGATCAGCAGCAGGGCTGCGAGCGCCTGCACCACCGCGACGGCGATCGTCGCGTTGCGCGCGCCGTTGAGCAGGCTGAACAGGCGGTCGAGGAACTCGCCCTCGTCGCGCACCTGGTCGACGCCGTCCGCCCCGTTGGGGAACTGCGCGGCGATGACCTCGTAGCGCTCGGGGTTGACCAGCTCGACGCGGAAGCTCTCCGGCAGCGCGTCCGGCGGGGTGTTCGCGACCAGCTCGGGCTGCTGGCTGAACTGCTGCTGGAAGCGCGCGTACGCCTCCTCCCGCGACTCGTAGAGGAAGCTCGCGACCTCGTCGGAGGACTCCAGCTCGGTCTGGATCGCCTGCCGCTGCTCGTCGGTGACGTCGTCGGCGAGGAAGATGGAGACCTGCACCTTGTCGTAGTAGATCTCCTTCATCTCGGAGATCATCCCGGCGATGAGCAGGCCGGTGCCCATGAGGCCGAGCGAGATGGCCGTCGTCAGGATCATCGCGACCGTCATGGTCAGGTTGCGACGAAGCCCGGTGGCCACCTCGGAGAGCACGAAGTTGACGCGCATGGATTCCCTGTCGTGGAGTGCGTTGAGACGCGATCGGCGGCGGTGCGGCGGGCGCTGCTAGCGGCCCACGCCGTAGACACCGCGCGACTGGTCGCGGGTGAGGGCTCCCCCGTTGAGCTCGATGACGCGGCGCCGCATGGAGTCGACGATGTGGTAGTCGTGCGTCGCCATGAGCACCGTGGTGCCGGTCCGGTTGATCCGCTCGAGCAGCAGCATGATGCCCTCGCTCGTCTCCGGGTCGAGGTTGCCGGTCGGCTCGTCGGCCAGGAGGACCAGCGGCCGGTTGACGAACGCGCGGGCGATCGCGACCCGCTGCTGCTCACCACCGGAGAGCTCGCCGGGGAGCCGGTTTGCCTTCCCCTCGAGCCCGACCATCTCCAGCACCTCGGGGACCACCCGCTTGATGGTCCGGTGCGGCTTGTTGATCACCTCGAGGGCGAAGGCGACGTTCTGGGCCACCGTGCGGTTGCGCAGCAGGCGGAAGTCCTGGAAGACGCAGCCCATGGTCCGGCGCAGCTTGGGCACCTTCCACTTGCTGAGCGTGTGCAGCGTCTGGCCGTTCACCGTGATCGTGCCCGACGTCGGGTCCTCCTCCTTCAGCAGCAGCCGCAGGAAGGTCGACTTGCCCGACCCCGAGGACCCGATGAGGAAGACGAACTCGCCCTTGTCGATCTCCGTTGAGACGTCGTCGAGGGCGGGCCGGCCGCTGGCCGGGTACAGCTTGGTGACGTGTTGCATTTCGATCACGAGGCGCCACGGTACTAGTCCCGGGGGCCTCTGCGGCCCGATCGCCACGGAACGCACCGGACTCGTTCTCGCCCTGCGTCACCAGGGCGGCGGCAACGGCCAGGTCACCCGGTGACGGACAGTCGCATCCGGCTCCGCCGGCGCCCGACTGTGAGTTCCCTGGCATCCGCCGCGACGGGCCGGAACGGCACCCGGAGCCGCTAGGCGGCGGCCGTCTCCTGCTGGCGGCGCCACCGGATGCCGGCCTCGATGAACGCGTCGATGTCGCCGTCGAGCACCGCGGTCGTGTTGCCGGTCTCGTGCTCGGTCCGCAGGTCCTTGACCATCTGGTAGGGGTGCAGCACGTAGGAGCGCATCTGGTTTCCCCAGCTGCTCCCTTCCCCCTTGAGCGCGTCCATCTCCGCCTTCTGCTCCTGCTGGCGGACGACGAGCAGCCGGGCCTGGAGCACCCGCAGCGCCGCGGCGCGGTTCTGGATCTGGCTCTTCTCGTTCTGGCAGGACACCACGATGCCGGTCGGGATGTGGGTCATCCGGACGGCGGAGTCGGTGGTGTTCACGCTCTGCCCGCCGGGGCCCGAGGAGCGGAAGACGTCGACCCGGATCTCGTTCTCCGGGATCTCCACGTGGTCGGTCTGCTCGACGACGGGCAGCACCTCGACGCCGGCGAACGAGGTCTGCCGGCGGCCCTGGTTGTCGAAGGGGGAGATGCGCACCAGCCGGTGGGTGCCCTGCTCGACCGAGAGGGTGCCGTAGGCGTAGGGCACCTTGACCGAGAAGGTGGCCGACTTGATGCCGGCCTCCTCCGCGTAGCTGATGTCGAGGACCTCGGTCGGGTACTTGTGGCGCTCGGCCCAGCGCAGGTACATGCGCATGAGCATCTCGGCGAAGTCGGCCGCGTCGACGCCGCCGGCCTCGGACCGGATCGTCACCAGCGCCTCGCGGGAGTCGTACTCGCCGGAGAGCAGGGTGCGCACCTCGAGCTCGTCGATCGCCTTGCGCAGGCTCTCCAGCTCCCGCTCGGCCTCGGCCGTCGTGGCCTCGTCGTTCTCCTCGGCGGCCATCTCGTGCAGCAGCCCGACGTCCTCGAGCCGGCTCCGCAGCTCCTCGACCCGGCGCACGTCGCCCTGCATGTAGGAGAGCTTGGAGGTCAGCGCCTGCGCGGCCTCGACGTCGTCCCAGAGGTCGGGGGCGGCCGCCTGGAGCTCGAGCTCGGCGACCTCCCGGCGGAGTCGGTCGACGTCGAGGACGGCCTCGATCGACTTCAGGGTCGTGTCGAGTTCGTCCAGGACGACGGAGAAGTCAGCGGCCACGTCGACCCAGGGTAGTGCGCCCCCGCCCCGGGTAGGCAGGCGTGCCATGAGCGAACCTGACCGGCCCCGCTCGCGGGAGGACTACGCGCGCGGCCTGCCCGACCACCACGACCCCACGGCCGGCATCGGCGGGGCGCGCCCGGCCCGCTCCGCGCTCACCCTGCGGCTGTTCCTCGCCGGCTTCGGCCTGGTCTTCTGCCTGCTGGCGGGGCTGGGCTGGCTCGCCGTCGAGGACCTCCCGACCTGGCCCGGCGTCGTCCTGCTCGTGCTCGCCGTGATCGCGGCCGTCGACCTGGTGATCATCGTGCGCCGCAAGGCACGGGGCGAACCCGGCTGAGGTGACCGCCCGGCGCTGGGGGGTCAGCGGCGGGCGTACACGTAGGGCGCGAGCGGCGGCTCGTCGTCGACCTCGGGGGCGTTCCCCTCGTCGTCGAGCGCGTAGCCGACGAAGGCCGCGTAGTCGGCGGTGAAGGCCGCCGGGTCGACCCCCGGCTGGAACACCTGGGCGCAGGTGGTCAGCGGGATGCGCCCGCGCACCGCCGGTCCGTCGTGGGTGAGCGCGTCGACCACGATCGCGTAGCCGACCGGGTCGTAGCTGCCGATCGCAAAGTGGTCCGCGGCATTGGCCGGGCAGACCTCCTGGGTCGCGATGTTGGCGATCCGGCCGGCGCCGGTGCGCAGCGCGGAGCTGGCCACCGGCGGGGTGTTGGGGACGACGATCTCGTCGGCGGCGGTGTAGGCGACGGTGTAGTCGACCCCGTCGAAGGTCTCCGCCCCGCTGTTGAGCGCCTCCAGGAACTCCGACTGCGAGGCCTGCTGGTGGTTGGCCGGCGTGCAGGGCCCGGTGCTGCACGAGGTGTCGGCGAGCACCGTGCCGTGGTTGGACGGCGAGAGGCCCACGAGGTCGTCGACGAGGGCGCGGGTGTCGGGCCAGAAGCGCAGCGCCCAGCGGGGCACCATCCCGCCCTGGCTCCAGCCCACGACGTCGACCTCGCGCCGGGCCTCCCGGCTCACGGTGCGGATGGCGTGCACCAGGTGCTCGCCGGCCACCTGGATGTCGCCGGTGGCGTCGTGCGGCAGGGTGACCGCGCACCAGCGCCAGCCGCGCTGGTCGAAGGCCCGCATGTAGTTCCAGTCGAACCCGACGTACGGGTCCATCGTGGTGCCGGGCACGAGCAGGATCGGGTCCTGCCGCAGGTCGCGCAGCGGTCCGTTGCAGGTGAGGCTCGCCTCGAGGTCGGCCTTCGCCACCGACAGCGCGGGGCCGCGCTGGTCGAGCGGGGCGTACTCCCCCGTCGACGGCGCCGCCGCGGCCACGCCCCCGCCCAGCAGGGCGGTGGCCAGCGCAGCGGTCAGTGCGGTCAGCAGCCGGGACCTCGGCATCGGGTGTCTCCTCGGGGCAGGGGGCGCGTCCTCGCCCCGTTCGCCGAGCACAACGAGCGAGCGCCCGGACGGTTGTGGCCGGCGTCACCGGAGTCCGGGCGAGGGAACGCCTCAGCCGCCGGCGAGGTCCAGCCGCCCGCCGTTGGCCCGCGCCCACCGGAGGAACTCGTCGGCCGACATGGGCCGGCCGAGGTGGAAGCCCTGGGCGTACCAGCACCCCAGGTCGACGACGCGCTGCAGCTGCGCGGCCGTCTCCACGCCTTCCGCGAGGCTGCGCATCCCGCAGGCCTCCGCGAGCCCGACCACCGCGGCGATGGCGGCGGTGGCGTGGCTGCCGGGCCCGTCCCCACCGGTCACCAGGCTGCGGTCGATCTTCAGCAGCCCGGTGGGGATGGACACGAGCTGGCTCAGCGAGGAGTAGCCGCTGCCGAAGTCGTCGATCGCGGACTCCACCCCGAGCTCGCGCAGCCGCCGGAACTGCTGCGCCGCGCGCGCCGGGTCCTCCGCGGCGCTGCTCTCGGTGAGCTCCACGACCAGCTGGCGGGGGTCCAGGCCGGCGCCCTGCAGCCCGGTCAGGACGTCGTCGACGAGCGTGCCGGTGACCAGGTGCGCGGCGCTGACGTTGACCGCGGTGACGACGGAGACGCCCGCGTCGCGCCAGGCCGCGGTCTGCCGGCACGCCTCCCCGAGCACCCAGCGGGTGAGCGGGATGACCAGGTCGTGCTGCTCGGCCACCGGCACGAAGTCGCACGGCCCGATGCACCCGCGCTCGGGGTGCTGCCAGCGCACGAGCGCCTCGGCACCGGTGACCCGCCCCGTCGCCACCTCCACCACCGGCTGGTAGTGCAGCAGGAGCTGGCCGTCGCTGATCGCGTCCCGCAGCTCGGCGGCGAGCTGCACCTTGCGCTGCACGCTGTCGCGCAGGTCGGGGCTGAACACCCGCACCCGGTTGCGCCCGGCGGCCTTGGCCGCGTACATGGCGAGGTCGGCGTCCCGGACCAGGTCCGTCGAGCGCACCTCGGCGGGCGAGCCGGCGGGGACGGCGGCGATGCCGATGCTGGCGCTGAGCCGGTGCGTGCGGCCGCCCAGGTCGAACGGCTGCTCGAAGGTGGCCTGGCAGCGCTGCGCCAGCAGCTCGGCGCCGTCGGCCTCGCAGTCCCGGGACAGGACGACGAACTCGTCACCGCCGAGCCGGCCCACGGTGTCCTGCCCGCGGGTGACGGCGAGCAGCCGTCCCGCCAGCTGGCGCAGCAGCTCGTCCCCCACGTCGTGGCCCAGGGAGTCGTTGACGTCCTTGAAGCCGTCGACGTCGAGGAACAGCACGGCGACGGCGGGGCGGCCGGGGCGGCGCAGCTCGGCGTCGATGAGCTCGTGCAGGTGAGTGCGGTTGGGCAGCTCGGTCAGCGCGTCGTGGCGGGCCTGCCAGGAGGAGGCGCGCTCGGCCAGCACACGCGCGGTGATGTCGACGTGGGTGACGACGACGTGGCCCGCCTGGTCGACGCGGGAGGCCTGCACGTGGAACCAGCTCGTGCCGGCGCCGGTGGGGTCGGGCACCGAGCGGTCGACCGACACCTCGGCGCGCTCGCCGTCGGCCAGCTCGCGGAGCTCGCGCACCAGGCGGCGGGCGGCGTCGTCGCCGCAGAGCTGCAGGGCCAGGTCGTGGTAGTCCGCACCCGGCAGGATCGGCGCCCGGCGCTCCTGCCCCGCCGCCGTCCACGCGGAGTTCGCCAGCACGACCCGGCCGGCGGGGTCGAGCAGCACGGTCGGTGAGGCCAGGGCGTCGAGCACCGCCTCCACGAGCGCGGCGTCCCGACCGGACGAGCCCGTGCTGCGGCGCACGTCGAGGGGCAGCTCGCGCTCGCCAGGTGCTCTCGCCACATCCCCCTCCGCCGGGTCGCGGTGCGCCGTCCGGTACGGCGCACCGTCTGCATCGGCAGGAGCGGCGGGTGCCATGAGCCGACGGCGGTCCCGTACCCCCACAGGATGGCCCGGACAACCGGCCCGGTCAGGGTTGCCGCGTCTCCTCGTCGATCCAGCGCAGGTAGTCGGGGTTGCCGCCGACCAGCGGGAGGGCGATGACGCACGGCACGTCGTAGGGGTGCAGCTCGCGGGTGCGGGCCACGATCCGGGGCACCAGGGCGCGGCGGGTGTGCAGCGCCACCCGCGCCTCCGGCTCGTCGTGCACCTCGCCCTGCCAGCGGTACACCGAACGGATGGGGGCGGTGTGGTGCCCGCAGGCGGCCAGCCGCTCCTCGACCAGCGTGCGGGTGAAGCCGGCCAGCCAGTCGGCGTCCGCGGCGGTGATCACGACCTCGCAGAACTCCTCGTCCATGGCCGGATCCTGCCCGCGCGGCGCCGTCCTGCGTGGAACCGGGGGCCGCGCGGGTAGGGGGGCGGGCATGAGCGACGAGATGACGATGCAGCTGGACGGGGACGAGTACGTGGTGAGCCCGGAGGGCGAGGGCCTGCGGGTCGGGCGCCGCGTCGGCGGCGAGGTCACCTGGCTCGAGTCGGTGGACGGGAGCCTGCTCGACGACCAGGCGCGCGCCGCCCTCTCGAACGGGGACACCTCCGACGAGTCGCTGCTGCGTGCGGTGCGCGGCGTGGTGCAGGCCGAGGTCGAGCGGGGCGCCTGACCCCCGGGCGCTCGACGTCCCCCCGCGGGCCACCGGTCCCGGACCGGATCGGCTGGGCTTCGTTCCGGTCATCGGAACAATGGCGGCGTCTGTGTGAATTTCTTGGCGCGTCGACGCATTTCTGGGCTCCCGGACTTGCGAGGGGAATAGTCGCCTTCTTGAATGCCCGTCATACCGGGCGACCATTGTTCCGATCAGCGGAACGAGCGGCGCCGGCATTCTGGGAGGCCCGAGTGACGAAGGCTCCGCACACCACCGGGAGAGGACGGGCGGGTGCCGTGCTGCTCGCCCTCGTCATCCTCGTGGCGCTCGCCGTACCGGCGTCCGCCGCACCCCCCGGTGGACCGGCCCCGGGCGCGTCGGGCGTCGAGCGGTGCGCCGCACTGGTCGGCAGCGGGGTCCGGGTGGACGGTGGCCGCGCGGTCGTCGACACGGCCGCCGTCGTCCCCGCCACCGCCGGGACCCCCGAGCACTGCGACATCACCGGCGCCATCGGCGGCATCCGCTTCCGGATGCAGTTCCCCACCACCGGCTGGAACCAGAAGTACTTCCAGACGGGGTGCGGCGGCTTCTGCGGCTTCATCCCCATCGACGCCTGCGGGGACGCGCTGTCGCGCGGGTACGCGGTCGCCGCGGAGGACAGCGGCCACCAGGGCCAGAGCGACGGCTCCTGGGCGTTGGACAACAGGCGGGCGGAGATCGACTGGGGCTACCGCTCACCGCACGTGGTGGCGATGGCCGCCAAGCAGTACATCGAGCAGTTCTACGGCCAGCGGCCGGCCTACTCGTACTTCCAGGGCTGCTCCACCGGCGGGCGGCAGGCCCTCTCGGAGGCGCAGCGATACCCGGAGGACTTCGACGGCATCGTCGCCGGCGCCCCGGCGCTCTACCAGAACTACCTGGCCCCGCTCTCCCAGGGACACCTGGAGACCGTGAACCGCAACCCCGACGGCACGGTGATCCTGCCCGGCACCAAGGCACCGGTGGTCGCCGCCGCGGCGCTGGCCCGGTGCGACGGCCTGGACGGCCTCGTCGACGGCGTGATCGCCGACCCGGAGGGCTGCGACTTCGACCCGGGGACGCTGCAGTGCCCGGACGACGTCGACCAGGCGACCTGCCTGACCTCCGCGCAGGTCGACGTCGTGCGCGCCTTCTACGCCCCGCCGGTGGACGACCGCGGCCGCCAGCTCTACCCGGGCGGCCTCGTGGTCGGGTCCGAGGCGGGCTGGCCGGGCTGGTCCATCGGCACCGACACGGCGCTCTCCGGCGGTGGCGCCTTCGCCGAGTCGGTGCTGCGGTACCTGGCCTTCCCGCGGGACCCCGGTCCGGACTACTCGCTGTTCGACTTCGACCCCACGCGGGACGCCCCCAAGCTGCGGTCGATGGCGACGATCTACAACGCCGACGAGGTGCGCATGCACCGCTTCGAGCGCGCCGGCGGGAAGCTGCTGGTGTGGCACGGCTGGGCGGACCCGCTGATCACGCCCGAGGGCACGATCGACTACGTGCGGGACGCCGTCGCGGCCAACGGTGGGCGGGCGGCCACCGAGGACTGGATGCGGCTGTTCCTGCTGCCCGGCGTCTACCACTGCACCGGCGGCCCCGGTGAGGACACGGTGGACTGGCTCACCGCGATCGAGCGGTGGGTCGAGCACGGCGAGGCGCCGGACCAGGTGACCGCCAGCAAGCTCGCCGACGGCGACGTGGTGAGCACCCGCGTGGTGCCGGAGTACGTCGTCGGCTGACCGGGGAGGACGACCGCCGCACGGCATGCCCCCGTGGCCGTGCGGCGGTTTTCCCGTCCTCTCCCCCGCGCCCCCGGCTCAGCGCGGTGGCTCACCGCACGTAGCCGCTCCCGCCGGCGAGCGCCGTCAGCACGACCATGGCGACGAAGACCAGGACGACCGCGGCGAGGACGCCGAGGCCCAACAGCCAGGCGTGGTCCTCCGCTGCCAGCTTCACCGCCGGGTGCTCGGCCTCCGCCTCCTGCGCGGTGGACGGTTCGACGAGGCCGGGGTTGTGGGCGTGGACGCTCATGACGGCTCCCTGTGCAGGACCGACGGGCGCCGGCCGGCGCCCGGACGGGCCCTCTGCGGGCCCGGTTCCAGGCTGCTCCCGCCGCGGCCCCGGCACGAGGGTCGAGAGTCCCCGTCCGCGAGGGCGGAGCGCCCTACCGCGGCCGGCCTCTCACGGCGTCAGCCGGCCGGAGGGCAGTCCCGCAGCGCCTCGGCCGCGAACTCCGGCACCGGCCGCTCCCGGGCCTCCTCGAGCGTCTCCGCCTCGCCGTTCTCCCGGATGTCCTCGATCAGCCACTCCATCTCGGCGATCTCCTTCTTCTGGGCGACGATGATGTCGACGGCGAGCTGGCACACGCGGACGTCGTCGATGTCCGCACGCTCGGAGCGGGTGATGGCCAGCGAGTGGTGCGGGATCATCGCGCTCATCCAGTTGCGGTCGTCCACGGTGGCCTGGCTGCGGTCCAGGTACACCGCACCGCCGAACAGCAGCAGGCTGCCGACGACGATCGCGATGTTGCCCTTCACGTTCTTGTACATGTTGAGCATCCACGCGAGCATGACCAGCCCCATGGTCCCGCCCATGGTCAGCGCCATGAAGACGCGGCTCTCGCTGAAGCGGACGTGACTCCACTCCCAGGAGCTGACGAACATGGTCCAGTACATGACGACCATCGCCGTCAGGATCATGGCCGCGAAGCGCAGGTACATCTTCGTCTCGTGCGACAGCTTGCCGCCGCCCTGCTCGCGTTCCTGCTGCTCGTCGTCGTGCGTGGAAGCCATCGCTGAGGTCTCCGTTCTCTCGTCGGCCGGCGCGTCACCCGTTCCGCGCCGGCGGTGCCGCCGTGGCCTTCCGCGAGCCGGCCGGTGCGGCGGCGGCCCGGCCTCGCCGTTCGCTGACACATGCGAGGTGGAGGGCGGCACCCTGGATCGGGGCGACGACCGCCTGCCCGTGCATCCGGAGGACAAACACGATCGCGGGGCAACGCAACGCTGCTGCGGTCCTACCGCCGGCAGATGTCACGGAACCGTCACACGGCTCCCGGACCAGCGACTCCGGAGCGGCTGGGCCCGCCGTGGATCGTCGGCATCGACAGCCCGACGACGGTTCCCCGGACGACACGAGCAGGAGCTCCGGCGGGACGACGGCAACGACGTCGTCTACCGGGTGTGGACCGATGGCAGAACGCGCAGACCATCTCCGACGGCTTCGCGACTCCCGAGCAGGCGACCTACGTCATCGGTACCGGCTGCTCGTCGCCAGGGCCGGGGATCCGGCACGGGGCGGCGGCCCTCCTGAAAGGACCGGGCTCGTGCTCCGGTCACCCCGGACGGAGGTGACGTGCGCAGCGGGTACTGCCGCGCGGAGGAGTGGGGTCACGTGGCAGCGGCCGATTCCGAGCGCCACGCGCGTGGGTCCCCGGCCCCGTACCTTCTGCGCCTCGGCCCGGACGGTCCCTCACCCGCCTCTCCCGCACCGGCGCGTTCTCCGAGGCCCAGCGCGGCCACGCACCCGTCGTCGACCAGCAGGAGGAATCGTCATGAGCACCGACACCATCCCGCCCGGCAGCGACGGCGCCACGGGGCTGCTGGTCTACGTCCCCGGGCTCGGCGCGGCCAGCCGGTCGGCGGAACTCCTCCGGCAGGTGGGCGCCGACCTCGGCCCCGGGTGGCAGGTGCGCGTCTGGCCGCACGGGCTGACGCCGCTGAGCTCCCAGCGGATGGAGGACGCCGCGCACCGGCTCGCCGTGCAGGTGCGCACCTGAGCCGGCGACAACGGTGTCGGCCGGCCGGTCGACCGGATCCTGCTGGTCGGCCACAGCCTCGGCGGCCTGCTGGTCCGGCACGCCTTCCTGCTCGACGCCGGGGTCGCCGGAGGCGGATCGGCCGCCCAGCCCTGGACGTCGAAGGTGATGCGCATGGTGCTCCTGGCCGCGCCGAACGCCGGCTTCCGGACCAGCCGGCTGCCGCTGGTGATGCGGGGGCCGTATGCGCTGGCCGCCGCACTCGGCCGGCTGACCGCCGAGGACCTGCAGTCGGGGTCGCCCTACCTCACCGAGCTCCGGCTGCGCTGGGTGAACGCCTTCCGCACCCCGGCACCGCCGGCGGTCCTCGTGGTGCAGGTGCTCGGCGACCGCGACGACCTCGTCACCCGGGAGGACAGCCTCGACATCGAGTACATGGCGGGTGCGATGCGGATCGACGTCCCGGGCGCCGACCACAGCAGCCTGGTGGACGTCACCGGCGACCCCGCGCGGTACGGCATCCTGCGCCACGCGCTGCTCGGGGACCTGGACACCGACCTGCTGCGCGCCGAGGGCACGTCGGACGCTCCCGTGTACGTCGTGCTGCACGGGATCCGGACCAGCAGGTACGCGACCTGGGTCGGCGAGCTGACCAGCCGGCTCTCCCGGCCGGTGGGAGAACCGGGCAGCCGCCCGCCGGTCGTGTGGGCGCCCAGCTACGGCTACTTCAGCGCGATCGACTTCGCGCTGCCCTTCACCCGGTCGCGCAACCTGCGCCGCTTCCTCGAGTGGTACGGCCAGGTGCACGTCGTCCACCACGGGAGCCCCCGCCACTTCGCCGGGCACAGCAACGGCACCTACCTGCTCGGTCGCGCCCTCGAGGCGGTGCCCGCGCTCTACTTCGACCGCATCTACCTGGCAGGTTCCGTGCTGCCGCGGGAGTACCCGTGGACGGAGGTCGTCGCGCGCGGCCAGGTGACCGACCTCGTCCTCAACGACCGCGCGACCCACGACACGCCCGTCGGCTGGCTGTGCGCCGCGCTCCGCGGCCTGGGCATGCGCGACGTCGGGACGGCCGGGGTCGACGGCTTCGACGACCGCCCGGCGCGCGTGGTGGAGCAGCCAGGCGCCTACCGGGGCAACCACGGTGCCGCGCTCCAGCCCGACGTCCTGCCGCACGTGTCCGACTTCCTGGTGCACGATCGCCGCGGACCCGACCCCGGTGGTGCGTCGCCGTACTGGTTCGGGCTGGTCGGCCGGCTGGCCGGGGTGCTGTCCGCTCCCCTGGCCCTGGGCGGCGCCGTCCTGCTCGCCCGGTGGGCGCGTCCGCGCGGCGGGCGGTCGCGGGCTGCGGCCGCGACCGCGGGCGTCGGGGTCGCCTGGGCGATCGGGCGCGCCGTCTGATCCCGCCTCCGCCGACGGGGCCGCTCTCCGCCCGCGCTCCGCAGCACCTGCGGATACGGTCCGCGGTGTGAGTGACCAGAACGCCGCAGCCGGCCCCGCCACCTCCGACGACCCGGCCGGGCGGATCGCGTCGGGCTTCGCCACCACGGGGCCGGCGGTGGAGCTGGGCTCGGTGGTCCACGACGGGGTTCCGCACCCGGGAGCCGCCGTGCGGGTACCGCTGGCGATGCTCAACCGGCACGGCCTCATCGCGGGCGCGACGGGCACCGGCAAGACCAAGACGCTGCAGCTGATCGCCGAGCAGCTCTCGGCCGCCGGGGTGCCGGTCGTGCTCGCCGACGTCAAGGGTGACCTCAGCGGCCTCGCCCAGCAGGGCGCCTCCGGTGACCGCATCACGCAGCGGGCGGCGCACACCGGTGACGACTGGCAGCCCACGGCGTACCCGGTGGAGTTCCTCGCGCTCGGCGGGCTCGGCACGGGGGTCCCGGTGCGCTGCACCCTCACCGACTTCGGACCCCTGCTGCTGTCGAAGGTCCTCGACCTGAACGCCACCCAGGAGAGCTCGCTCGGGCTGATCTACCACTACGCCGACACCGCCGGGCTGCCGCTGCTCGACCTGCAGGACCTCCGGGCGGTCGTCCAGTGGCTGCTGTCCGACGAGGGCAAGCCCGAGCTGAAGAACCTCGGCGGGCTCTCCACCGCCACCGCGGGGGTCATCCTGCGCAAGCTCATCGCGCTGGCCGAGCTCGGCGGCGACGTCTTCTTCGGCGAGCCCGAGTTCGAGCCCACCGACGTCCTGCGCACCACCGACGACGGCCGCGGCGTCATCACCGCGGTCGAGCTGGCCGCCGTGCAGGACCGGCCGGCGCTGTTCTCCACCTTCCTCATGTGGCTGCTCGCCGAGCTGTTCGAGGAGCTGCCCGAGGTCGGCGACCTCGACAAGCCCAAGCTGGTGTTCTTCTTCGACGAGGCGCACCTGCTGTTCAGCAACGCGAGCAAGGCGTTCCTGGAGTCGGTCACCCAGACCGTGCGGCTGATCCGCTCGAAGGGCGTCGGGATCTTCTTCGTCACGCAGAACCCGACCGACGTGCCGAGCGCCGTCCTGGGTCAGCTCGGCAACCGGGTGCAGCACGCGCTGCGGACCTTCACGCCCGAGGACGCGACGGCGCTGCGGAAGACGGTCTCCACCTTCCCGCGGACGAAGGACTACGACCTCGAGGAGCTGCTCACCGGGCTGGGCATCGGTGAGGCGGCGGTGACCGTGCTGTCCGACCGGGGCACGCCCACCCCGGTCGCGTGGACGATGCTGCGGGCACCCCGCTCGCTCATGGCGCCGATCGAGCCGGCCGCGATGGCGCAGGCGGTGGCGGGGTCGCCGCTTCAGCAGAAGTACGGGCAGCCGGTCGACCGCGACTCCGCGTACGAACGGCTGGCGGCCCGGCTCTCTCCCCCTGAGACCGGTGCGCCGCCAGAAGCCTCCGAGCCACCGACGCCTCGCCGGCGCGCCTCCCCGGAGCCCAACCCGGAGGAGGGCGGCCTGAGCCGGGTGCTCGAGTCACCGGTCTTCCGCTCGTTCGCCCGGTCGGCGGCGTCGGCGCTCGGCCGGGAGCTCACCCGCGGGCTGTTCGGCACCCGGCGTCGCCGTCGCTGACGCCGGAGACCGCTCGGGTCAGCCGTCGACGTAGCGGTCGCGCTCGACGACGAACTGGCCGGTGGCGGTGTTGGCATCCACGAAGTCCGGCAGCAGCGGGATGCGCACGGTGACGGTCACGCAGACGGAGAACTCCTCCCCCGGCGCCAGCGTCGGGAGGTAGCCACCCGCCGCGTCGCACCCGGCCCCGGCCGCCGCGTAGGCCACCTGCAGGTCGGCCAGATCCACCGACTGGTCCTCCACCGCCAGCTGCGCGGCGCGCAGTGCCCGCTCCTGCCCGGTGACCGCGTCCGGGGCGGTGCCCATCGCCCGGCCGGCCTCCCGCGCCGCGGCCTGCGAGGCGAACACCCCGCGCTGCACCGCCGAGAACCCCGCCACCACGTAGACCAGCGGCACGAACACCACCAGCGCGACGAACACGAACTCCACCAGCGCCGACCCGCGCTCGCCGTCAATCACCCCCAGGCGCGCACGCAGCCACCTCACGCCGCCTCCTTCATCGCCCGGCCGGTGACCTCCAGCGGCAGCAGGTTGCCCAGCGCCGCCAGCAGCGCGGGCACCGACCCCGAGCAGCGCACCACGACCAGCGTGGCGCCCGAGGGCTCGGCCTCCTCCCCCGACGTGCACGCCAACCCCAGCGCGGTCTGCTCCGAGGTGGCCCGGGCGACGATCTCCACCGTCCGGGCGGCCCCAGCCGCGGAGTCGACGTCGGCGTTGGCCGCGTACCGGGCGCCCTCCTGCGCGCTGGCCGTGACGACGTTGCGCACGTGCACGTAGACCGCCACCTGCAGCACCGCCAGCAGCAACGTCATGATCAGCACCGAGACCATGACGAAGTCGACGACGGCGCTGCCGCGCTCGTCGTCGTCAGCCCGGAGCTCCCTAGCCCGCACCGGTGACGGAGGTCAGCGCGTTCTGCACCGCCGTGACGATGGCGTCCTGGAAGACCCCCAGGATCGCCACCACCAGGGCCGCGGTCATCACCGTGACCATGACCCAGCCGGGCACGTCACCCCGTTCGGGGTCCTCGCCCCGCATGCGGGCCGCCAGCGCCTGCAGCGCGGCATCGAGGTGCGCGAGTGCACGCATCGTCGTCCTTCCTGTCGTTCGTCCGCTGCTCACTGCGACAGCGAGACGATGCTGATCAACCCCGGGAACAGGGCGAAGAGAACGGTGACCGGCAACACCAGGAAGACGACCGGCACCATCATGGCGATCTCCTTGCGGCCGCCGGCCTCGAGCAGCCGGCGCTTGCCGGCCTCGCGGACGTCGGCGGCCTGGGCGCGCAGCACCTCGGCCAGCGGCGTGCCCCGCTCGATCGCCACGAGCAGGCCGTCGACGAACCGGGCCAGGGCGTCCAGCGAGGTCTGGTCGGCGACCTGCTGCAACGCGTCGGTCAGCGGCACGCCGGCCCGCGCCCGGCCCAGCGCGGCGCCGAGCTCGCGGGCCAGCTCCCCGCCGGAGAGCCGGGTGACCCGCGCGATCGCCGCGGCCGGGCTCTCCCCGGCCGTCACCGCCAGCGCCAGCAGTTCGGCGATCACCGGGAACTCGGCGAGCAGCAGCTCCTCGCGCTTGTGCACCTCCTGGGTGAGCCACCAGTCCCGCCCCAGCAGCCCGCCGACCAGGCCGGCGACGCAGAGCAGCCCGGCCGAGAGCACGTTGAGCCTCCCGGCGGCAACCGCCCCCAGCGTCGCGGCCACGCCTGCCGCGAGCAGCCCCAGCCCGCCCCACACCACCTGCTCGATGCGGAAGTCCTCGACCGTCAGCTCGCCACCGAGGGCGTCCAGCCGGCGGCGCACCGCGGCCCGCCCGCCCAGCACGCGGTCGACCAGCCGTGCGCCGTTCGCGATCGAGGGCCCGGCGATCCGGCGCACCGCCGTCAGCATGCCCGGCTCGGTGGCGGTCCCCAGCAGCCGCGACGGCGGCGGGGTGTCGTGCACGTAGGGCGCCAGCCGGTCGACCAGCCGCACCGAGCGGAACGGCGGCGCGTAGGTGAGCACCAGGACCAGCCCGCTCGCGGCCAGCAGGCCGAGCAGCATCCCGACCACGCCGGCGCTCACCGCAGCACCCGCACGTCCTCGGGCAGCCGGCCGATCCGCAGCATCAGCCGGTAGGCGACCAGGCAGACCGCCCCGCCGCCGAGCAGGACCGCCGTGCCGAGGGCGGAGTCGTAGGCGGCGAGGGTCGTCGACTGGGTGGCCAGCAGGAGCAGCACACCCCACGGCGCGGCGACGGCCAGCCGCGCGGCCGAGACCACCCAGCCCTGCCGGGTCTCGAGCTCGGCGCGGGCGCGGGCGTCCTCGCGCAGGAAGGTGGAGAGCGTGCGCAGGACGCGTCCGAGGTCGGTTCCGCCCACCTCGCGGGCCACCCGCAGCGTCTCGACGATGCGGTCGCCCACCGGGTCGGCGAGGTCGTCCTTGAGCCGGTCCAGCGCGGTACCGAAGCGGCCGCTGGAGCGGTACTCGGCGGCGAACCGCGCGAACGGCGGGCGCAGCACCTCCGGGCCGCGGGTGGAGAGCACGGTGAGCGCCTCCGGGAGGGAGAGCCCGGCGCGCACGGCCGAGGCCAGGTTGTCGACGACCTCCGGCCAGACCTCGCGCAGGTCGGCCCGGCGCTTGCCGGCCAGCCGCCGCACCTGGACCTGCGGCAGCAGGAAGCCGAACAGGCCGAACACCAGGCTGACCGTCACGGTGGCGGTGGCGACGAGGACGACGGCGGTGACCAGCACCCCCAGCCCGATCTGCAGGGCGAGCAGCTGGGCGCCGTTGATGCCGGTGAGCCCCGCGGCGGCCAGCAGTTCCTGCCGCCGCCCGGGCCGGCGCGGGTCGGCGCGCGGCCTGGGCGCACGGGATCCGCTGCGCCAGATCAGCAGCAGTCCCACCCCGAGCAGCAGCCCCAGCAGGGCGCCGGACTGCGTCATGCCAGCAGGCCGGCGAGGTCGAACCCGGCGGCGGCGAACCTCTCGGCGTGCGGCGGGTAGCCGTCGGCCCGCACCAGGCGCCCGTCGCGGCTGGTGAAGACGTCGGCGGTCTCGACGATCCCGCCCTCGGTCCGGCCGGGCAGCGCGACGATCTCGCGCACCCGGCGTCGGCCATCGGCGTCGGTGCCCGCGTGCACCACCAGATCCACGCTGGAGGCGACGGTCGGGACGACGAACGACGTCCCGATGTTCTCCCCGGCCAGCAACGGCAGCGTGCACATCTTGACCACGGCCTCGCGGGCGCTGTTGGCATGGAGCGTGCACATGCCCGGCAAGCCGGAGTTGAGCGCGATGAGCAGGTCCAGGCACTCCTCCTGCCGCACCTCACCGACCACGATCCGGGACGGCCGCATCCGCAGCGCCTCCTTCACCAGCCGGCGCAGCGGGATCTCCCCGGCACCCTCGAGGTTCGGCTGGCGGGTCTGCATGGAGACGACGTCGGGCAGCGGCACCCGCAGCTCGAAGACCTCCTCGCAGGTGATCACCCGCTCCCGGGCCGGCACGGCGGCGCACAGGCAGTTGAGCAGCGTCGTCTTGCCGGCCTGGGTGCCCCCGGAGACGAGGATGTTCAGTCCGGAGGCGACCGCGGCCTCGAGGAAGCGGGCGGCCTGCGCGGTCAGCGTGCCCAGCGCGACCAGTTCGTCCAGCGAGTGGGCCTGCAGCACGAACTTGCGGATGTTGACCGCCATGTGGCGCCGGGTGATGTCGGGGATGACCACGTGCAGCCGGGAGCCGTCGGGCATCATCGCGTCGACGAACGGGGTTGACATGTCGATCCGCCGACCCGAGGTGCGCAGCATCCGCTCGACCAGGTCGGCCAGCTCCCCCGGCGCCAGGATCGTCGTCGTCAGCTCGCTGCGCCCCCGGCGGGCGACGAACACCCGGCCGGGCTCGTTGACCCAGATCTCCTCGACCTCCGGGTCGTCCAGGTAGCGCTGCAGCGGCCCGAACCCGGCCACCCGGTCCAGCACGTCCCGCACCACGGACTCCACGTCACCGATCGGCGGCAGCGCCGAGGTGAGCGACCGCTCGGAGTAGTCGGCGACGACGTCGCGCACCAGCAGCCGCACCGGGCCCGGATCGGTGAACGGGTCCAGCCCACGCCGGCGGATCAGCTCGCGGACCTCACCGTCCACGACGTCCAGAGCAGTCGGCACGCCCATCCCCCGTAGAACCGCGAGCAGTCGAATCGCCGGGGACTGTAGGGAAACGGGCCGGTCCCATGGGGTGACGTCAGGCGATCTGTGGACAGACCACGGCCCGATCGGGGGCACGAACACCCGGCCGGGTGAACGGGCCCGGTTCGAGGTGGAAGCACCGGGGAGCCGGCTGCGCTCCGGCGGGATCCCGCCCGTGCGGGGCTAGGCAGGGAAGGGGGCCTCCCGGACGTCGATCTGCTCCCCGGTCAGCGCTTCCACGCCCCCCCGGGGCTCGGGTGCGGCGCGCATCGGGGTGCCCGGGCTGCTGGGACGACGACGCTCGGCGCTGGGCAGGGCGAGCGGATCCAGCGGCGGGGCGGCGGGGCGGCCGAGGTGGTAGCCCTGCCCGTAGTGGACACCCAGTGCCTCCAGTGCAGCGAGCGTCTCGCTCGTCTCGATGCCCTCGGCCACGAGGGCGAGGTCCAGGGTCTGCCCCAGCTGGACGATGGCGCCGATGACGGCCCGGTCCTCGTCGTTCGTGGCGACGCCGTCGACGAAGGACTTGTCGATCTTGAGGATGTCGATGGGGAAGCGACGCAGGTAGCTCAGGGACGAGTAGCCCGTGCCGAAGTCGTCGAGAGCCAGCCGTGCCCCCAGGGACTTGAGCTGCTCCAGCTTCTCGGTGGTGGCGTGGGTGTCCTCGGCGAACAGGGACTCGGTGATCTCGAGGGTGAGCTGCCGGGGGTCGAGACCCGAGCCGCGCAGGGCCTCGGTGACGTGGTCGACCAGCTCGGGGTGCTGGAACTGGCGCACGGAGACGTTGACGCTCATCCGCGGGCCGGCGCAGTCGGCCTGCTGCCAGGCGGCGGCCTGGCGGGTGGCCTCACGGAGGATCCAGCGGCCGATCGGCACGATGAGGCCGCTCTCCTCGGCCAGGTCGATGAACTGCGCCGGCGACACCAGCCCTCGCTCCGGGTGCTGCCAGCGCACCAGCGCCTCGTAGCCGCTGACCCGGCGGCTGGCCAGGTCGATGATCGGTTGGTAGTGCAGCACGAGTTCGTTCCGCTCCACCGCCTGGTACAGGTCGGCCTGCAGGCGCTCGCGGTCGAGCTGGGCGGCGTGGTGGCTCGGCTGGAAGGTCTCCCAGCGTCCCTTGCCGTTGGTCTTCGCCACGTACATGGCGATGTCGGCCGCGCTGAGCAGACCGATACCGCTGGCGGCGCAGCCGGTGGTGGTGGCGAGGCCGATGCTGAGGCCGGCACGGATGGCGCGATCGAGGACGATCACCGGCTCGCGGAGCGCCGCCAGGATGCGTCCGGCCACACCGGGTGCCATCTCCTCGCTCCGCGGACCGACGAGGAGGACGGCGAACTCGTCGCCGGCGAGACGGGCCAGCGTGTCCCCGGGGCGCAGGCACCCGCTGATCCGGTGGGCCACGACCTCGAGCAGTGCGTCGCCGCCGTCGTGACCCAGCGTGTCGTTGACCGTCTTCAGGTTGTCCAGGTCCAGGAACAGCACCGCCACCGGCGCGCCGGTGGTGCGCTGGCTCTCCTCCGCCCTGCGCAGCCGCTCCATGAACAGGGCCCGGTTCGGCAGGCCGGTGAGCGGGTCGTAGTAGGCCTGCGTGCGGAGCCGCTCCTCGAGCTCCCTGCGATCGCTGACGTCGCGCGTGGTCAGCACGACGCCGTTCACGGCCGGATCGTCCAGGAGGTGGTTGACGACCGTCTCGGTCCAGCGCCAGGAGCCGTTCCGGTGCCGCATCCGGGCAGCCGGGTACGAACTGGTCGGAGCGCCCCGGACGACACAGGTGAGCTGGTCGCGGAAGGCCGGCGCGTCCTCGGGGTGCACCAGGTCCTGGATGTCGGTGCCGATGAGCGTCCCCGGCGGATAGCCGAGCACCCACCCGACCGACGGGGTCTGGTACGTGATCGTCCCCGCGGAATCGACGACGGTGATGACGTCCGAGGCGTTCCGCACCAGTGAGCGGAAGTGCTCTCCGGCCTCGAGCGCGTCGAGCAGGCTGTTGAACGCCTGGGCGGTCTCCCCGAGCTGGTCGTCGGAGTCCACCTGGATGCGCTGGGACGTCGACTGGGCCCAGTCACCCGTGCGGCTGGCCTCCGAGATCCCCTGGGCCACCGATCGCAGGTGACTGCTGAGGACGGCGAGTCGACCACCGACCACGCACCGGCACACCAGGTAGCTGAGTGCGCCGACGAGGAAGCCGGCGCCCAGGCAGGCCGCCCGGAACAACGGGCGTTGCGCGAACTCGGCGGGCACGCCGAGCCCCGTGGCGAACGGCGGGAAGATCAGCCCGACCGTCAGGCCGAGGCCGACCATCCAGACAGCCAGATCCCAGAACACCCGGGTCGTCAGCCGGAAGCCGCGACGACGACGGTGCCCGAGGGCGCCCAAGGCCCGGGTTCCACTCATGCCCGGTCAGTCGTCAGACGACAGGGGGCGTCTTGAGCCCTGTGACGCCCACCTCACCACAAGGGGCCACACCAAGGCAGGCACCCGTGACCTGCACTTCAGAAAGCAGCGTGGCGGCCGATACGACCACCATGCACCCGGTCCGCTACACGACCCCGAACCGGCTCATCGGTGACAGCATCCACGTGCCCACCGTCGGGGGTCACTCCCGCTACGTCGATCTGGACGCCGCCGCGACCAGCTCCGCGTCCGCACAGGTCATGCAGGCCGTCCAGGACCTCATGCCCTGGTACTCCAGCGTGCACCGGGGCGCCGGCGCGAAATCCCGGTACACCAGCGCCCGCTATGAGGAGGCGCGGGAGGGCGTGCTGCGCTTCGTCGGGGCCGAGCCGTGCTCGCACGTCGCGGTCTTCACCCGCAACACCACCGAGGCCCTCAACGCCCTCGCCTTCCGGCTCGACCTGCAGCCGGACGACGTGGTGGTCACCACGGCCATCGAGCACCACGCCAACGTCCTGCCGTGGCGTCGGCACGCGCAGCTCAGGATCGTCGACGTCGACGCACGCGGGACCTTCTCGGTGGACCAGGTCGTGGCCGCACTCGACCAGCGGCCCACCCCCCGCGTCCTCGCAGTGAGCGGGGCCTCGAACGTCACCGGCTGGCTCCCCGACCTGGCCGCCATCGCGGCGGCCGCGCGGGCACGGGGCGTGTTCGTGGTGGTCGACGCCGCCCAGCTGGCGCCGCACCGGCCCATCGACATGACGGCCCTGGGGGTGGACGCCCTCGCCCTGTCCGGCCACAAGATGTACGCCCCCTTCGGCTCGGGAGCGCTCGTCGCACCACGGCACGTCCTCCGCTCCGGGGAGCCACTGCTCGTCGGCGGCGGCGCGGTCAAGGCCGTCTCCTTCGACGACGTCGTCTGGGCCGACGCCCCGGACCGGGACGAAGCCGGGACGCCCAACGTCGTCGGCGCCATCGCCCTGGCCGCTGCCGCCCAGGAGCTCCGGAGCGACTGGCCCGGGCTGCTCGCCCACGAGCAGGCGCTCACCGAGGCGCTCGACGCCGAGCTGCGCACGGTCCCAGGGTTGCGCCGCTACGGCCCCACGGCAGGCGAGCGGCTGCCGGTCGCCGTGTTCAACCTCGACGGCGTCCCGCACGGCCTGCTGGCTGCCCGGCTGTCCGCCGAGCACGGGATCGGTGTGCGCAGCGGCTGCTTCTGCGCGCATCCCTACATGGCCCGGCTGCTCGGCCTGACCGAGCAGCAGGTCGACCAGTTCCACCGGGACGCACGCAGGGGCGAAGGCGTGCTCCCCGGTGCCGTGCGAGCCAGCGCCAACAGGGCCACCGGGAGCGGCGACGTCGCTGCCCTCGGGGAGGCGCTGCGGGCCATCGCCGCGACGCCGGAGGCCGGGGTGCGCTACCGCATCGACGAGCACGGTGATCACGTCCTCGACGAGGCCCACCGCCAGATCCCGGCGGGAGCCTGACCGGCGACGGTCGCGGCGAGGGTGTGCGAGGTGCTCGCGGGGCTGACCGATGCCCAGTCGTGACCTGACGGGAACGAGGAGGTCATGGACGGCGGGCACCGTCCCTGCCATGGTTCGGCACCACGCCGACGGAAAAACGGGGTGAACCAGGCATGACGGTCCCACTGGACGAGCAGACCGCCCGGCGGTGGCTTGCTGTCGCGATCGAGGAGGCCCGGGCCGGGCTCGCGGAGGGCGGCATCCCGATCGGCGGTGCGCTCATCGGGCCGGACGGCACGGTGCTCGGCCGCGGGCACAACCGGCGCGTGCAGGACGACGACCCCTCGGTGCACGGCGAGACCGACGCCTTCCGCAACGCCGGCCGCCAGGCGACCTACCGCGGCACGACGATGGTCACCACCCTCTCCCCCTGCTGGTACTGCAGCGGGCTGGTGCGCCAGTTCGGCATCTCCCGGCTCGTCGTCGGTGAGTCCCGCACCTTCACCGGCGGGCACGACTGGCTGGCCGAGAACGGCGTCGAGGTCCTGGTGCTCGACGACCCCGAGTGCGTGCAGCTGATGACGGAGTTCATCGCCGCGCACCCGCGCCTGTGGAACGAGGACATCGGCGAAGACGACACCACGCAGGAGGCCGGCAGATGAGCAGCAGCACGAGCAGTCGGGACGACGTCGCGCCGGTGGCCGGCGAGATCGACCCCGACTACCCCATCGACCCGGTCCCCCGGCACGCCCGCAAGTCCCTGTTCTCGCTGGCGATCGTGCTGCTGGGCTTCACCTTCTTCACGCCGACGATGCTGGCCGGCGCCCAGATCGGGGCCGCCTTCGAGGTCGGCACGCTGATCTGGGTGCTCCTGCTCGGCAGCGCCGTCCTCGGCGTCTACGTCGCCGCCATCGGTGGCATCGGCGCCCGCACCGGGCTCACCACGGTGATGATGTGCCGCTACTCGCTCGGCACCACCGGCGCCAAGTTCGCCTCGCTGCTGCTCGGCGGCACGCAGGTCGGCTGGTACGGCGTCACGGTCGCGACCCTGGCCGGGCTCACGGCGAGCGCGCTGGACTGGTCGGGCCGGGGCATCGAGATCGCGCTCATGATCGCCGGTGGCGCCGTCATGGGCGTCACCGCCTACTACGGCTACAAGGGCATGTACGCCCTCTCGGTGGTCTCCGTCCCGCTGCTGCTGATCCTCGCCGGCTGGGTGACCTGGCGGTCGCTGGAGGAGGTCGGCGGGTGGAGCGGCCTGACCGCCATCGAGCCCTCGTCGACCATGACGATCGCCGCCGCGGTCACCATCGTCGTCGGCACCTTCGCCTCGGGCGGCACCCAGGCGCCGAACTGGACCCGCTTCGCGAAGACGCCCTCGGCCGGCTTCTGGGCCTGCGTCATCGCCTTCCTGATCGGCGAGCTGCTCATGCTCGGCTTCGGCGCGATCGGCGCGATCTCCTTCGGCGAGGGCGACTTCGTCCTCGTCCTCTACCAGCTCGGCCTGGTCGGCTGGGGGCTGGTGTTCCTGGTCGCCAACCTGTGGACCACCAACGACAACACCGCCTACAACTTCGGCGTCGCAGGCGCGGAGATCGCCAACTCCCGGTCGAAGAAGCCGTTCGTCATCGGCGGCGTCGTCCTGGGCACGCTGCTGGCGATCACCGGCATCTACGACAACCTCATCGAGTACCTGGTCTGGCTCGGCATCCTCATCCCGCCGCTGGGCGGCGTCGTCATCGGCGACTTCCTCGCCCGCTGGCGGGGCGGGATGCCCAGCGCGTCGGTGCTGCCCGCGTTCGAGTGGCGCAACCTGGGCGCCTACGTCGTCGCCGCGGTGGCCGCCTGGTGGAGCAACGAGGCCGGCTGGTTCATCCCGCCGGTGGTCGGCGTCCTCGTCGCGGTGGCCGCGGTGCTGCTCGTGCAGCGCGGACGGCGACCGGCGCAGGAGCCGGCCGCCGTCTGACCCGACCCGGGACCGGTCAGCCGGTGCGGCGCACCGTGAGCCGGGGCGGAGCGGCCAGCGACTGCGCCACCACGCAGTACCGCTCGGTGAGCTGGGCGAGCCTCGCCAGCGTCGCGTCGTCGGCGTCGGTGTCCAGCTCGGCGTCCACGGTGACCGGGCCCAGCCCGACCGGTGCCTCCCTCGAGACGCCGAGCGTGCCGCGGGCGTCCATGTCGGCGCGCGCCGTGAGTGAGGCTGACCGGATGTCCACGCCCATCGCCGTCGCCACGCTGCGCATGGTCACGCCGGCGCAGGCCAGGAGCGCCTGCAGCAGCATGTCGCCGGAGCAGGCGTCCGAGCCGTCGCCACCGGTGGCGGGGTGCAGGCCCGCACGGGCCGGTCCCGCCCACGTCTGCACCGTGCACGTGATGCCCGGGTCGGCGAAGTCGGCGCGGGCCTCCATCTGCGCGCACGCCGAGGGCGGGTCGTCGCGGTAGCGCTGCTTGAGCGGGGCCTGCAGTTCGCGCAGTCGTGCGGCGTCCATCCGACCTCCCGGTGCGTCACCGACCTCGACGGGCGGCACTGCCATGGTCGGGGGTGCGGAGGTGCTCCGCCAGTGCTCGGGGGCGTCCCCGCGGCCCCGCGGCCTCGCCCACTCGATCACGGTCCGGGTCGGCCGACCGCACCGCCGACCGCCCACCGCAGTCCGACGAACCGGGCGACCCCCACAACCGCGGTCACCGTCCACACCACCGCCACCGCCCCCAGCGGACCCGCCGAGGCGGTCCACGAGTCCAGCGCGGCCAGCGCCAGGCTGGTGGCCGCCAGCCCCGCGAGCGCCAGCCCGCCGCCGGCCCACTGCGCCGTCGCCCAGCCGGCGCGGTCGGTGGCGCGGAAGGTGAGCCGGCGGTGCAGCTCGTTGGCGACGGCGGTGGAGACGACGACGCCCCCGAGGTTCGCGGCCTGCTCGCCCAGGCCTGCCAGGAACAGGAACAACCCCAGGTAGACGACGTTGGCCGAGCCACCGACGAGCACGAACCGGACGAACTGCGCCGGCGTGCGGTCGCTCCGCAGCCACACTGCGACCGGCGCGGGTCGGACCTCGATGCCCATGCCCGCCCGGGTGACCGGGGGGCGCTCGAGGACCGCTGCTGTCATGCCTCGAGCATTCGCGCCCCGGCCCTCCCGCCACATCCGGGAGCACCCTGGCCGGACCCTGATTCCGGCCCCCTGACCCCGACCCGGGTCCGGCGCCGGCGGGCACGCGGGCGCGCGGGCGGCGGCCAGCAGCCTCGCGGGAGCGCCACAGCGTCCGTGCCGGTCACGCCCGGTGAGGCTCCACGCCGACGGCAGTCCGGTCCCTCGGGCACGAGCCGGCCGCGCGCGCCCGCCCCCGCCGGTGAGGTCGGCGGCGTAGCGTCCGCCGCACGGAGCCGTCCAGGCTCCCGATGAGGGAGCGCGCACCATGGGTGACAAGTCCCCGCGACAGTCGATGACCAAGAAGGCCAGCGGCAAGTCGATCAAGGAGAAGCGGAACGAGAAGAAGGCGAAGGCCGACACCAGCTCGCAGATGGACAACCTGACCCACGGCAAGAAGCACTGACGTCCGCTCCGGCCTACCGGGCCGGAGCCCCGCGCAGGTGCCCACGTCGACACCGCCGCCCACCTCCTTGCGGAGCAGCGGCGCGTGCCCCACAGTGCTGCGACCGCCGACGCAGGCGGGAGCGCTGACCGGGGAGCAGGCATGACGACGGAGACCGCCACCGTGCACCGCGCCCGCGCCCTCCGGCGACTGGTCCCGCTGGCCGGTGCGGCCTCCGTGGTCGTCGCCTACGCGGGCGCCTCGCTTGGTGACCTGGGCGGTGCGGGGATCAGCCCCACGATGGCGCCCGACGTGCTCGCCGCCCGCCTGGAGGACCATGCCGGCGCCCTGCGCGCGGGCGCCTCCCTGCTGTCGGTCGGCGCGGTGCTCGCCGCCGTCTTCGCCGGACCGCTCTGGCAGCGGCTCAGGGCGGCGTCCGACGGGGTGGCGCTCGTGGGGGCCGCCGGGGCAGTCCTCGCCGCCGCGCTGTGGCTCTCCTTCGCCGCCGACGGCATCGGCCTGGCCACCGCGGCCGACCTGGGCAACGGCGCCGCGGCGCAGGTGCTGCTGACCACCGGCTGGGAGAGCGCCCGCCTGGCGGCCGTGCCGTCGCTGGTCATGGTGCTCGCGGTGGTGGTCGCCGGGTTCGGCTCCGGCTCCTTCCCCCGCTGGTTCACCTGGTTCAGCGCGGCGACCCTCGTGCCGCTGCTCGTCGCCCTGACCGCCGTCGGCCCCTCCGGGCTGCTCGGTTTCGTGTTCGGGGGGCTGTGGCTCGTCGTGACGTCGCTCCTCCTCGCCCGGGAGGCACCCCGCGGGGCACCCGCCCGCTGAGCGGCGCGGCGTCAGCTCCCGGGCGCAGGGCGCCGGAGCACGGAGGGGCGGCACACCACGGCCGCTCCAAGAACCATCACCGCCGTCACCACGAGGGCCGCGCCGACCGAGAGGAGGTCGGCCAGCGCGCCGTTGAGCGCCGCGGCCAGCGGCCGCGACCCGACGAAGCCCATCAGCCAGAGCGCCATGATGCGGCCGATGAACTCCCGCGGCACCCGGTCGTAGAGCAGCGTCGTGATGCCGTTCATGGCCAGCGTCAGGCCGACGCCACCGACGACGAAGGCGACGACGGCGGCGGGCACGTTCCAGCTCGCCGCGACGCCCACCGCCGAGCCCGCGAGCAGCACGAGCCCCGTCGTCGCCATCTGGGCGTGGTCGAGCCACCGGATCAGCGCCACCTGCGCGAAGAAGCCGAGGAACGCGCCCGCACCGAAGGCCGAGGCCAGCACACCGACGAGCTCCGGGCCGCCCCCGAGGACGTCGGCCAGCGAGGGCCCCAGCGTCACGGCCGGGTCGGCGCCGACGCCCACCGCGGTGACCCCGAGCAGCAGCACGCCCACCACCGGGTCGGTGCGGAGGTACCGCACCCCCGCGATGACCGACAGCCGCGGCCCGGGTGCGGTGGGGGCCCCCGGCGTCCGCAGCCGGAAGACCGCCACGAGGAACACGAGGTGACCGACGGCGGCGAGCCCGAACGCGACGCCGTAGCCGGCGGTGGCGGCCACGACGCCGCCCACGGCCGGCCCGACGGCCCGGCCCACCGAGAAGGTGAGGTTGTCCAGGGCCACGGCCCGCGCCACCTCACCCGGCCGCACCAGCGACGGGAGCAGCGCCTGCATCGCCGGCCCGCCGACGGAGAACCCGAGCCCCACGATCAGTGCGGTCACCATGACCACCCACGCGGGCACGTCGGTGATCTCGGGGGTCAGCAGCACCCAGCCGGAGAGGATCGCCGCGCCGAGGGTGCAGAGCGCGCGGCCGAGCAGGATCTGCCGCCGCGGGCTGCCCCGGTCGGCCATCGCGCCGCTGAGCGGTGTCAGCACCAGCTGCGGCACGAACTGCGCGAAGCTCACCAGACCGACGAGGAACGCCGACGAGGTCAGCTGCCAGACCAGCGCCGCGCTGGCGATGTTCTGGATCCAGATGCCGACGTTCGCGAGCAGCTTGCCGGCCCAGTAGGGGCCGAAGACGGGGTCGGTGATCAACCGCCGGGACGGGCGGGGTGCGGCGGGCCCGGGCTCCGGTTCTCCTCCGCCGTCCACTGCCACGCAATCTAGGCAGCGCCGCCGGGCACCGGCCACCCGGGTCGGCCGAGGGCCCTCCTCCCCGGGTGGGGAGGAGGGCCCTCAGGTCATGCCGTGCTGGTGCGCGTCAGGCGACGCTGTTACGGGGTCGGGCACTCCTCGTAGAAGGCCCGCGTACCCGTGCGCACGGGGGTGGTGAACTCGCACCCGTAGTTCGGGTCGGCGACGACCTCGGGGTCGAGCACGGAGGCCCCGGCGGGCTTGACGCCGTTCTCCACCCAGTTCACCAGGTCGAGGAACTGGCTGGCCGCCTCCTCGGGCGTGTACTCGCAGTGCCCGGCGGCCCGGATCGGCCGCTGGACGAGCAGGTCCGCGTTGCCCTGGGCGGCGACGTCGCGGGCGTAGTACTGCTCCATCGAGAACGGCACGTAGTAGTCACCCAGGGTGTGCGAGGAGAGCACCGGGACGTCGATGTCGCCGGTGATCGCCGGCACCGGGACCGCCTGGTAGGTGCTCCGGGTCTTGGGCGCCGGCGCCACCCGCTCGATGCGCTGGTCGAGCGTGCTGCCGTCCTCGAACGTGTAGTCGACCGGGTAGTCCTGGTCGGCGTTCATCCACACCGCACCCGGCAGCACGCCGTCGAGCCCGGCGGGCTCGTTGGTCACGACGGCGTAGACGAAGTTCTGGCCCTCCCAGTAACCGAAGGCCTCGTCGTCACCGGGGCGCTCGCCGCCGGTGATCGCCGTGATGTTGTCGCGGAAGACCTCGCCGGCCTCGGTGAGGCCCGAGTACACCGGGGTCGCCGTGGTCGGGGTGCCGAGCGCGGCCTTGAACTGCGGCACGGCCTGCGAGAAGTACTCCGCCTGCGAGGGGAACGGGTAGGCGTCCACCCCGGAGAGTGTCTGCGCCAGCAGGTTGTAGTCGAGGAAGAAGTCGTAGAGCTCGTAGTCCCCCATGACGCCGCACATCGGAGCCGCCCCGTCCCACTCGACCCCGCGGTCGCGCTCGAGCAGCGTGCCGATGACGTGCCCACCCATCGAGACGCCCTGCAGGTAGCGCTGGTCGGCCTTGCCGACGCGCGCGTCGAAGACCTGCGCGAGCCGCTCGGTCGCGAGCGCGCCGGCCTCGATGTCGTACCGGTTCTCGCCGTAGGACGACGCCGCCCACGCGAAGCCGTTCTCGATGTAGGTGCGCCGCAGGTCGTAGCTCGGGTCGCTGACGTAGACGGTCGTGCCCGTGCCCCGGTAGCCGTGCTCCCAGAAGACGACGTCGCCGTTCCAGTCCAGCGGCACCTCGATGCGGTAGGCCGAGCCGCGGTCGATGCCGTAGAGCACCTTGCTGATCGGGTTGCCGGCCTCGTCGGTGAGCGGCACGAACTCCGCGCCCTGCCCACCGTTCACGTAGTCGTACTGCGGGTCGGCGACCGTCCAGCGGAGGTTGTAGACCGGCTCCTTCGGGGACTGCTGGACCGGCTGCCACTCCGGGTTCGACGACTGGGGAGCGGCGAGGGCCGAGCCCCCGAGGGTGAACGTCCCGAGCCCGACGCCTGCGGCGAGGGCGAGGGGGACCAACCGGTTGCGGTGCAGGGACAAGATGCGACTCCTTCGTCGGCACTGTGCTGCGCGTCACTAGGGCGCCCTTGTCTACCCCACGACCGAGGGAACCGGATAGCCGGGTCTCGGGACGAGGACGCTCAGCGCAGCGTGGCGACGATCAGGTGCGGGCCGGGCTCGGCCAGCGCCTGGCGCAGCTGCTCGGCCAGCTCCTCGGCCGTCCCCGCCCGGCTCGCCGGCACGCCCATGCCCTGCGCGATCGACACGAAGTCCAGCCGCGGGCCGCCGAGGTCGAGCAGCTTGCGGGCCCGCTCGCCATCGTTGGCCGCGCCCACCCGCGAGAGCTCGTGCTCGAGGATCTTGTAGGAGCCGTTGTCGCAGATGATCGTCGTGATGTCGGCCTGCTCGCGCGCGTAGCTCCACAGCGCCGAGATCGTGTACATCGCGCTGCCGTCGGCCTGGATGCCGATCACGGGGCGGTCCGGGCACGCCACCGCCGCACCGAGCGCCATCGGCAGCCCGTCGCCGATCGCGCCGCCGGTGAGCGCGAGCCAGTCGTGCCGTGGCCCGGCCGAGGTCATCTCCGTCAGCCCGGCGCCGGAGGTGAGAGCCTCGTCGACGACGATCGCGTCCTCCGGCAGCAGCGCGCCCACCACCGCGGCCATCGTGCGCGGGGTCAGCGCACCGGTGGGCAGCTCGGGCCGCTCGAACTCGGCGACCCCGGGCTTCGCGTCGGGCGCGACGACGTCGGCGAGCGCCCGCAGCGCGGCGGTGCCGTCCTCCCCCGGGGCGCTGAGCACGTGCACCGCGCAGTCCTCGGGCACCGGGTGGCCGGGCACGCCCGGGTAGCCGAAGAAGTGCACCGGTGCGGTGGCGCCGGCGAGCACGAGGTGGCGGGTGCCGGCGAGGGCGGCCATCGCCATCTCCGGCGGGTAGGGCAGCCGGTGCAGGTCGGGCAGGCCGGCGCCCCGGGTCGACCGGGCCGGGAAGGTCTCCACCATCAGGCGGACGCCGGTGCCCGCGGCGACCTGCGCGGCGGCCAGCTGACCGTCCTCGCCCATGACGTCGCCGCCGAGCATGAGCACCACCGGCTCGCCGGAGCGCACCACCGCGGCGACGTCGTCCACGACCGACGGGGCTACCCGCGGCCGTGGGCGCACCGCGCGCGGCCGGGCCACGGCGGCGCCCTCCTCCCAGGAGACGTCGGCCGGGAGCACCAGCGTCGCGACGCCACCGTTCGCGATGGCGGCCACCGCCTCGGCCGCGTCCGCGGCGACGTCGGCGGGCGAGAGCGAGCGCCGCACCCAGGTGGAGAAGGTGCCCGCGACGGCGTCGATGTCGGACTCCAGCGGCGCGTCGAGCCGCTTGTGCGAGCGCGCGTGGTCGCCGACGACGTTGAGCATCGGCGCCCGGCCGCGGCGGGCGTTGTGCAGGTTGGCCAGCCCGTTGCCCATGCCCGGGCCCAGGTGCAGCAGCGTCGCGGCGGGCCGGCCGGTCATGCGCGCCCAGCCGTCGGCCGCGCCGGTCGCGACCCCCTCGAAGAGGGTCAGCACGCCCCGCATCTCGGGGACGTCGTCCAGGGCGGCGACGAAGTGCATCTCCGACGTCCCGGGGTTGGCGAAGCAGACGTCGACGCCCGCGTCGACGAGGGTCCGGATCAGTGCCTGTGCGCCGTTCACACCTGTCGACACTGGCACGCCCACCGCGCGGGAGCGACCGGAGCGCCCGACTACGTCCGCACGGGCCCCCTCGGGCCTGTGGACAACCCCCGGAGTGCCCCTGTTCCCGCTGTTACGTTCCGCCGCACATCCGCTCCCGCCGGTGCCCGGGGCACCCGGACCTCCCGATTGGACTCACATGGCGAACGTCAACGTCACCTACCACCAGATGGAGGACGCCGCCGGCCGGCTCACCAACGGGCGGGTCGAGATCGACGGCATGCTCGCGCAGCTCAAGAGCCTGGTCGACCAGCTCGTCGCCGACGGCTACGTCACGGACTCCTCCAGCCGCAGCTTCCAGGCCTCCTACGACGAGTTCACGACCGGCGCCCGCACCACGGTCGCCGGCCTCGACGGCATGGCCCAGTACCTGACCCAGGCCGCCGCCACGTTCCGTGAGGCCGACGCCCAGCTCGCCGGGGCGCTCGGCCGCTGACCGCCGCACCACCCGACGGCCGCCTCGCCCCGCGCGAGGCGGCCGTCGCCGTCCCCGGGCCGGCCGCGGTCAGGGTGCGGTGGGGACGGCGACGGTGAGCAGGGCGCCGTCGCCCAGGTGCAGCAGCCCGCGCCCGGGCCGGACCGCCCCGCCGACGGCGCTGCGGGGCACCCGCACGCCGATCAGGTCGCCATCGGTGCTGCCCTGGGGGGAGAGCAGCACGCCCTGCCGGGCCTTCCTCGCCTCGACCTGCCAGCCCGACAGCCCGGTGCAGAGGGCGTCGGCGTTCCCGCCCAGCACCAGGGCGCGGCCGGGCACGGCTCCCCGCACCACCTCGCGGAAGACCTCGGCCGCGGGGCAGTCGCGCAGCACCTCGCCGTCGTCGAGGAGGAGCACCAGCGGCCGGCCGGGGTCGGCGGTGAGCAGCTCCCACCACCGGTCGGCCGGGGTGGCGGGGTCGACGACGACGTCGAGCACGCCGGGCCGCCCGGCCAGCGCGCGCAGCGGCGAGGCCTTCGGCGCGCAGAGGACGATCGGGGTGCCCTGCCGCAGCAGCGACTCCGCCATGACGACGAGGACGGTGCTGCGGCCCGAGCGCGCGGGCCCCGCGACCACGAAGGCCGGGCCCCGCTCGACCAGGTCGGGTCCGGCGCCCACCAGCTCGTCGCCGCCGACCCCGACCAGCGCGAACCCGGCCCCGGCGCCGGCCGGGCGCAGGTCCCACGCCGCCTCGAAGCCCGGGCGCGCGGGCAGCACGTCGACGCGGAAAGGCCGGGCCGAGCGCGGCACCAGCGCGTCGCGCACGTGGGCGTCCTTGGCGATCCCGGCGAGCGCCGCGGCCTGCCCCGGCCACGACTCGTCCTCCGCGAGCAGCGCGACCTGCGTCTCCACCGCCCCGTCGACCGCGACCGCCCGGCCCGGCGGCAGCCACCCGGGCACCTGCCGGCCGGCCACACCGACCAGCGGGTAGTCGCCCCGGTCGGCCAGACGCATGACGAGCTTCCCGTCGGTGAGCGACGACAGCCGGCCCGTGCCGAGCGACCGGTCGCCGGTGATCACGGCGGAGATGCCGGCGGAGGCGCCCTCGCGGACGATCGCCAGCAGGACGTCGGTGAGCCGGCCACCGTCCACCTCGCCGAGCGCCGGGGTGAACCCCTCCCAGCGGTCGAGCAGCAGGAGCACGTGCGGCAGCCGTTCCCCCACCGGCACCGAGCGGCGCTGCTCGGCGACGTCGGCGAAGCCACCCTCGGCCAGCACCTGCTGCCGGCGCTCCAGCTCCCGGGCGAGCCGGTCGAGCAGCCGGGCCGCGCGCTCGGACTCCGCACGCGTCACCACGGCGCCGCAGTGCGGCAGGTCGGCCAGCGGCAGCAGCGCGCCGTTGCCGCAGTCGAGGGCGTACAGGTGCACGTCGGCGGTCGAGCACCGCGCGCCGACCGCCCCCGCCAGCGTGCGCAGCAGCTGCGAGCGCCCGCTCCTCGGGGAGCCGATCACCAGCAGGTGCCCGTCGACCGCGGGGTCGAAGGCGGCCACCCGCCGCTCCTGGCTCGCCGGCAGGTCCTGCAGGCCGTAGGGCAGCCAGGTCGCCGGGGCCCCGGCCGGTGCCGCGAGGTCGGCGGCCTGCACCCGGGCGGGCAGCGCCGGCAGCCACGGGCTGCGCTGCGCGGGCACGCCCTCGGCCTCCGCGGCGGCACGGACGGCGTCGACCAGCACCGACAGGTCGGTGACCTCGACGTCGGGCGCCCGGGTCGCCGTCGCGGGCTTCTGCGGTGGCGCGTACCCCAGCTGGTGCCAGCCCAGCGGGACGACGAACGGCGCGGCCGCGGCGACGGCGCCCTGGCCGGGCCGGCGTCCTCCGATGCGGCCCGCCTGGAAGGGCACCAGCGCGCCGTGCCCCAGCCGCGCGAACCCGCGGCCCGGCGCGGACTTCGGGATCCGCGCCGCGTCCGGCGCGTCGAGCACGTCGCTGCTGTCCGCGCCGTCGGTGACCCGCAACGAGATGCGCAGGTTGGTGTTGGCGCGGATCTCGGGCGACACCACGCCGCTGGGCCGCTGGGTGGCCAGGACCAGGTGGATGCCCAGCGACCGGCCCCGCTGCGCGACGTCGACCAGCCCGCTCACGAAGTCGGGGAGCTCACGGGCCATCGACGCGAACTCGTCGATGACGATGAGCAGCCGCGGCAGAGGCGGGCGGCCGGGCTCGCGCACCTGCAACTCGACGTAGTCGTCGACGTCCTTCACCCCGGCGGCGGCCAGCCGGTGCTCGCGGTAGGTGAGCTCGGCCCGCAGCGAGGTGAGCGCCCGCTGCACGAGGTGGGCGTCCAGGTCGGTGACCATGCCGACGGTGTGCGGCAGGTCGACGCAGTCCTTGAACGCGCTGCCGCCCTTGTAGTCGACCAGCACGAAGTTGAGCGCGTCCGGCCGGTTGGCCACCGCCAGCGACGCGATCATCGTCTGCAGCAGCTCGGACTTGCCCGCGCCGGTGGTGCCGGCGACCAGCCCGTGCGGCCCGTCGGTGCGCAGGTCGAGGGTGAACGGCCCGTGGAGGCCGGCACCGGCGACCAGCCGGGTGGTCCGCCCCTCCAGCTGCCAGCGCGCCCGCACGCCGTCGACGCTGGGCGGCTCGAGCCCGAGCAGGTCGAGCAGCCGCGCGCTGCCGGGCAGGACGGCAGCGTCCTCCTCCAGGCTCACGTCGCGCAGCGGGGCCAGCGCCCGCGCCGCCCGCTCCGCGAGGTCGGCGGGCACGGGTTCGGCCAGCACCGCGGGCACCGGCTCGTGGCCGCTGCGCCGGAGGACCAGCCGGGCCTCCTCGGCCGGGTCCAGCACCGCGGTCGCGGTCGCCGCCTCGGGGAGGAAGCGCTCCTCCTCGTCGGCGCAGACGGCGTAGACGGCGACGGCGGGGCCGTCCTGCAGCACCTGGGCCAGGCCGGGGGTGGCCCGCAGCGCCCGGAACCCGTGGACGACGAGCACGTGCGCCGGGAAGGACTCCGGGAGCGCGCGCCCGCTCCCGGTGCTCGCGGCGCGACGGGCCTTGATCAGCGCCGTCAGCTCCGCGACCCGGGCGGTCACCGTCTCCGCGTCGTTCCCCACCGAGGCGACCGGCCCCTCGCCGTCGGCCGGGCGGACGTGCGGCAGCCAGCGCACCCAGCCCCAGTCCGCGCTCCCCCGCGCGGCCAGCAGGGTGAGGGCGAGGTCGCGCGGCGGGTGCGCGATCGCGAGCTGCAGCACGGCCCAGCGCAGCAGTCCGGCCAGCGGCCCGGCCGGCCCCGCCAGCCCGACGACGCCGGCCTCGCGCAGCGGCACCACGGCCGGGACGGCGTGCACGGTGCGCTGCTCCGGCGGCTCGCCGGTGCCCGACCGGTCGGTGACCACCACGCGGGCCGGGAGGTCGGCGGCGCCCAGGCGCAGGTCGAGGGCGTCGGGGTCGGTGCGGCGCCGCTCCCACAGCCGCCGGCCGGGCAGGAGGGCGGTGAGCAGCGCGGTCGCCGGGTCGGGGTGGGCGTCGCGCCGGCGGGCGGTCTCCTCGGCGAGGGCCTGCTCGATCCGCTGGTGGGCGCGGGCGAGCGCCCGCTCGTGCTCCTCGCGCTCCCGGCGCTGCTCGCGGGCGTTCTGCCGGCGGTCGGCGACGGTGCTGCCGACCATCATCACCGGGCCGGCGACGGCGAAGACCAGGTACAGCGGCGAGCGCATGACGACGGCGAGCACGACGCCGACCAGCACCGGCGCCAGCACCATGATCCACGGGAGCCGGCGCGGCTCCCGCCCCTTCGGCGCCTGCGGCAGCTCGATGCGCACCTCGCGCGCCGAAGGGAGCAGCCGCGGAGCCCGCACGAACGCGCGCGCCCCGGGGCCGGCGGGCTCGACCGCGGCGTCGGCGACCGGGGCCGGACCGATGACCAGCTGGGTGTCGCCGAGCTGCACCACCTGACCGGGCGCCACCGGCACGTCGTCGTCCTCGGGCACCGGCGCGCCCTCGAGCGTGGTGCCGTTGGCCGAGCCGAGGTCGCGCAGCCTCGCGCCGTCCGCACCCAGCCGCAGCAGGGCGTGCCGGCGGGACACCGCCCGGTCGGCGAGGCCGAAGCCGCCGTCGCGGCCGAGCTGGTGCTCACCCATCGGCAGCCCGGCGACCAGGCCGCTGCACGGGCCGCTGAGCACCCGCAGCTGCCACCCGCGCGCATGCCGGTCGGCCGCGACCGGGGCCAGGTGCACGACGACGCCGTCGACGAGCGCGCTCTCCCCCACCGGCTGGTCGTCGTCCAGCCGCGCGCCGGCCAGCCACAGGCCCTGGGCGGGCACGCCGGCCACCCGGGCCAGCTGCTCGCCGACCCGGCCGACCGGCGCGTCGTCGTCCACGTCGACGACGACGTCGAGCGACGTGCCGTCGTCCTGGGCGACGCTCAGCTGGACCCGCACGCCCGGACGGTAGGCGGACGCGCCGCTCCGGGGCCGTCGGGCCTGTGGAAAAACGCCCGGGCGGGTCAGGTGGCGGTCTGCACCTCGAAGTGCACGAAGGACACCCCGCCGGTGGCGAAGTTCGCGAGGTCGGCGCCGGCGGCCCGGCCCTCGGGCGAGGACAGCGCCTCCCCCATGGCCGCCTCGGAGTCGAAGTCCAGCTCGGCGACGAGGTAGGGCGCCGGCTGGGCCGGGTCCATGGCCTTGCCGTGCCCGAAGGTGACCTGCACCAGGCCGGGCTGCTTCAGCGCCAGCGGCACGTGGGTCTCCCGGTAGTAGGCGTCGAACGCCGCCGGGTCCTCCGGGGTCCCGTAGCTGACCACCAGCCTGTGCACCATCTCGACCGACCTCCGCTCTCCCCGGGCTCCGTCGCCCGGTCCGTCCGCGCAGCCAACCAGGTCAGCGGTCCCCGGCGCGACCTCAGAAGGTCAGCACCAGCCGCCCGCGCACGCCGCCGGCCTCGAGCAGCCGGTGGGCATCGGCGGCCCGCTCGGCCGGGAAGGTGCCCGCCACCCGCAGCGTGAGCACTCCCTCCTCCACCTGCCGGCGGAGCCGGTCCAGCGCGGCGCGGTCGGTGGCCACCCGGCGCACGAGGGTCGGGAAGAACCGCAGCCCGCGTTCGCCGTTGCCTCGGTAACCGCGGACGGTCGCGACCGCTCCCCCGTCGCGCACCGCCGGAAGGACCACCTCGTCCTGCACCGAGCCGTCGGCCAGCCCGTGGACGCCCTCGGGGTAGTGCTCGCGGATCCGGCCGGCGACGTCGTCCCCGCGGCGCACCACGACGTCGGCGCCGAGCCCGCGCACCAGCTCCTCGTCGGCCTCGGCCGCGTCGGCCACCACGGTGAGCCCGTCGGCCTTCGCCAGTTGGACGACGTACCCGCCGTAGGCCCCGGCCGCGCCCGTCACCGCCAGCACCTCTCCCGGCCGCAGCCCCAGGAGGTCCAGCGAGAGCCGCGCGGTGAGCCCGTTCATCGGCAGGGTCGAGGCCTCCACGGCGGTGGCGCCGGCCGGCGCGCGGACGACGGAGTCGCCCGGCAGCACCTTGTCCTCCCGGTAGCCGCCGTAGGGGCCGAACGGGACGACGATCCCCATCGCCAGGTCACCCACGGCCAGGTGGTCGACGCCCTCGCCGAGCTCGGTGACGACGCCGGCGACGTCCATGCCCGGCACCCACGGCGGGGTCTTCACGGGGTCGCGCCCGGCGTAGGCGCCGCTGCGGGCGTGGGTGTCGGTCGGGCTCACCGCGGCCGCCTGGACCCGGAGCCGCACCTGCCCCGGCCCCAGGGGCTCGGGTTCCACGTCGACGATGTGCAGGGCCTCGGGCCCGCCGAACTCGGTCACTCCCGCTGCGCGCATGACCTCTTGCCTACACCCCGGTGCCGCACCGGCAGCGAGCGACGCCCCGGGCGACGGTCCCAGTCCCGGGCGGACCCGACCGACACGCCCACCGGCGGAATACCGGCGACCGTGGCGGCGCTCACACGTCCGATCATCCCGTCGCAATCCCTGGCCCGATTCGCGAGGTGTCCGCGTGCCCGCACTCCTGACCGACCGTCCCAGCGCTCCCGCCACCCCGGCCGCCCGTCGCCGCGTGCCCGTCCGGCTGATCGGTGCCGGCGTCGCCGTGGCCGTCGCCGTTCCCGTCGTCTCGGCCGTGGGCGGCTGGATCTCCGACTGGGGCTCGCCGCTGGAGCCGCAGGTCGTCGACCGGAGCACCCCGGCGCTGCTGATCGCCCTCGACGACCTCTCCGAGTACCACGCCGCCACGGCGGACCTGCAGGTGATGGTCGACCTCGAGGTCGACACCCCCTGGGTGCCGTCGGTCATCAGCGGCGAGCGGGTGCACTTCCTCGCGACCGGCACCGCGAACGCCTATGTCGACTTCGAGGGCCTGGACGACGGCGCCGTCACGCTCTCCCCCGACGGCGGGTCGGCGACCATCGTGCTGCCGGCGCCGGAGCTGTCCGAGGTCCGGATCGATGCGGACAGCAGCCGCGTCGTCGACCGCGATCGCGGGCTGGTACAGCGGGTCGGCAGCGCGCTGGTGGAGAACCCGACCGACGACAGCGACCTCTACGCGGTGGCCGAGCGGCGCCTCGCCGCCGCCGCGGCCGACAGCGACGTGCTCGAGCGGGCGGAGACCAACACCCGCGCCATGCTCGGCGCGCTGGCCCGCTCCCTCGGGGTCGACGACGTCACCGTCGAGTTCGAGCCGCCGGCCCGCGACGCCGGCTGAGACGGGCCCCGTCCCGCCCTCTGCGGGGTCCCGCCGCGAGCCTGCGCGTGGTGGGACCCGGCAGAGGTGGGTCCTCAGCCCTTGAGCTTGTAGGTCTTGAGCAGACCCCGGCTGATGATCGTCTTCTGGATCTCGCTGGTGCCCTCGCCGATGAGCAGGAACGGCGCCTCGCGCATGAGGCGCTCGATCTCGTACTCCTTGGAGTAGCCGTAGCCGCCGTGGATGCGGAACGACTGCGTGGTCACCTCGGCGCAGTATTCGCTGGCGATCAGCTTGGCCATGCCGGCCTCGACGTCGTTGCGCTTGCCGGCGTCCTTGAGGCGGGCGGCGTTGACCATCATCAGGTGCGCGGCCTCGACCTTGGTCGCCATCTCGGCCAGCTGGAAGGCGATCGCCTGGTGCTGGGCGATCGGCTTGCCGAAGGTCTCCCGCTGCTGGGCGTAGGCGACGGCGAGCTCGAAGGCGCGGATGGAGATGCCGCAGGCGCGCGCGGCGACGTTCACCCGGCCGACCTCGACGCCGTCCATCATCTGGGCGAAGCCCTTGCCCGGCGCGCCGCCGAGGATGTCGGCGGCCTCGGCCCGGTAGCCGTCGAACACCAGCTCGGTGGTGTCGACGCCCTTGTAGCCCATCTTGTCGATCTTGCCGGGGATGGTGAGCCCCGGCTTGACCTCGCCGAAGCCGGCCGGCTTCTCGACGAGGAACGTGGTGAGGTTCTGGTGGGCCTTGTCCGCGCCCTCGTCGGTGCGCACGAGCGCCGCGACGAGGGTGGAGCTGCCGCCGTTGGTCAGCCACATCTTCTGGCCGTCGATGACGTAACCGCCGTCGGCCTGCCTCACGGCCTTGGTGCGGATGCCGGCGACGTCGGACCCGAGGCCCGGCTCGGACATCGAGAACGCACCGCGCACCTCACCGGTGGCCATGCGGGGCAGGAAGTGGTCCTTCTGCTCCTGCGTGCCGTGCTGCTTGATCATGTACGCGACGATGAAGTGCGTGTTGATGACGCCGGAGACGCTCATCCAGCCGCGGGCGATCTCCTCGACCACGAGCGCGTAGGTGAGCAGCGACTCGCCGAGGCCGCCGTACTCCTCGGGGATCATCAGCCCGAAGATTCCGAGCTCCTTGAGCCCGTCGACGATCTCCTGCGGGTAGACGTCGCCGTGCTCGAGCTCCTGCGCGTGCGGGATGATCTCCTTGTCGACGAAGCTCCTGACCGTCGACAGGATCTCCTGCTGGATGTCGGTCAGGTCGGCGGTCTGGGCCAGACGGGTCACAGGTTCGCTCCTCGGGGACTCCGGTGTCCGGGTTACCGGTGAGTATGGAGCACCCGGCCCCCCGGCTCTGCGTGCGCTCGGTCACTCCCCGCGGGCGACGGCGTGCCGGGCGGACTCGCGGGGGTCGGACCGCCGGCGGCCGGCGCGGGCTAGCGTGCCCCGCGTGACCTCCCGCGACGAGCCGCCCCAGGGCGGCCCCGGCTACGGCCCCCCGCCGGGCTACGGACCCCCGCCCGGCTACGGGCAGCCCTACGGCCCGCCACCCGGGTACGGCCCCCCGCAGTGGGGCCGGCCCACCAACACCCTGGCGATCCTCGCGCTGATCATGGCGTTCGTCTTCGCGCCCGCAGGGCTGGTCCTGGGCGTCGTCGCCCGCCGGCAGATCCGCCGGACCGGCGAGGACGGCGCCGGGCTCGCGCTGGCCGGGATCATCGTCGGCGGCCTGGTCACCGGCTTCTTCGTGCTGATCATCCTGCTCTGGGTCGTCGCCTTCGCGGCGCTCTCCAGCGGGGGTTTCGGCCCCTGAGCGAGTGCGGCACAGGAAGCTCTACCTGCGGGATCAGGGCCCCAGCCGCAGGTAGAGCTTCCTATGCCCGGGTCACGCCTCCGGCGGGGTGAAGGACGACGTCCGCTGCAGCCCGGCCGCCCGCCCCTTGCCGGCGACGACCAGGGCCATCTTGCGGCTGGCCTCGTCGATCATCTCGTCGCCGAGCATCGCGGAGCCCTTCTTGCCACCGGCCTCCGACGTCGCCCAGTCATAGGCGTCGAGGATCAGCTCGGCGTGGTCGTAGTCCTCCTGCGACGGCGCGTAGATCTCGTTGGCGGCGTCGATCTGGCCCGGGTGCAGCACCCACTTGCCGTCGAAGCCGAGCATCGCCGACCGCTTGGCGACCTCCTCGAAGGCGGGCACGTCGCGGACCTGCAGGAAGGGGCCGTCGATGGCTTGCACACCCCGGGCGCGGGCGGCCATGAGGATCTGCATGAGGATGTAGTGGAACGGGTCGCCCGGGTAGTCGGGGTGCAGCGCGCCCACGACCAGCGACTTCATGTTGATGCTGGCCATGAAGTCGGCGGGGCCGAAGATGATCGTCTCGATGCGGTTGCTGGCGAAGGCGATGTCGTTGACGTTGATCAGGCCCTGCGCCGTCTCGATCTGCGCCTCGATACCGATGCGGCCGACCTCGAGCCCGTTGGCCTTCTCGATCTGGGTGAGCAGCATGTCCAGCGCCTTGACCTGAGCGGCGTCCTGGACCTTCGGCAGCATGATGCAGTCGAGGTTGGCGCCGGCGCCGCCCACGACCTCGAGCACGTCCTGGAACGTCCACTCCGTCGTCCAGTCGTTGACGCGGACGGTCCGGATCTTGTCGCCCCAGCCGCCCTCGTTCAGGGCCGCGACGATGTTCTTGCGGGCGCCGGGCTTGGCCAGCGGCGCGCAGGCGTCCTCCAGGTCGAGGAACACCTGGTCGGCCGGCAGGCCCTTGGCCTTCTCCAGGAACCGGGGGTTGCTGCCCGGGACGGCGAGGTTGGAACGACGGGATCGGAGCTCGGCCACGGTGCCTCCGCTGGTCGACGACGTTGGTCACCGGAGGGTAGCGGCGCCGATCCCCGGCCACGGACCCGCATTGATCATCGGCCGTCGGGCGGCCGGGGCAATGCTCAGGTGGCGGGCTCGACCAGCGTCGTCGGGCGGCCGGCCCGCACCACCAGCGCCACCCCGGCCACCACGAGGAGCACCCCGGGGAGCGCGAGCAGCGGCGGCACCTGCTGCAGCAGCACCAGGGCGAACAGCAGCGCGCCCGGCACCTCCAGCAGGACGGCGAGGCTCACCACGGTGGGGCCCACGGAGGAGAGCACCAGGTTCAGCAGCGTGTGGCCGAACAGCTGGGCGGAGACGGTGATCGCCGCGATCAGCCACCAGTCGCGCGCCTCGAACCCGGTCAGCGGCGCATCGACGAGCAGGGCGGCGACGGCGATCACAACCGCGCAGACCGAGTAGCAGACGACGGCGTACGCGGAGGTAGCCAGCCGCCGCCGCGCGCGGGCCCCCGCGAGCACGTACCCGCCCGCGCAGATCGCCCCGAGCACGGCCAGCGCGTCACCGGCGAGCGCCTCCGCGCTCACCGTCACGTCCACCCCCACGATGAGGACGACGCCGGCGAACGCGAGGAGCAGCCCCCACCACACCGCGGCCGGCAGCCGCACCCCGGAGACCCGCGCGGCGAGCGCCGTCCAGATGGGCGTCGTGGTGACCAGCGCGACCGAGGCGGCGACGGTGGTCATCGACAGGCTGGGCAGCCACGCGGCGAAGTGCGCCGCGAGGAAGAGCCCCGCGACGACGGAGCTGCGCAGGTCGCGCCACCGGAGCCCGGTGAGGGTGGACCGCTCACCGGTGAGGAGCACGGGGACGAGGAGGGCGGCGCCGGCGGCGTTGCGCCAGAAGGCCAGCGCCAGCATCGGCGCGGCGACCATCGCGGTCAGCGGCGCCGACAGCGAGACGCCGACGACCGCGAGGGCGAGCAGGCCGAACTCCCGGCCCCCCGGACGGTGCAGCGCCCAGGCGGTGCCGGCCCCGTCCAGAGGCTCGCGCCGAGCAGAGCGAGGTGCGAGGGGAACGGGCTCCTTCACCAGCGGGGCACCCGGATACGGCCGGACGCGACCGGCACGACCGCGCCACGCACCGTGGCGGCGACCGCCCGGCCGCCCGCGGCGGTGACGGTGCACTCGAGGACCGAGGGGCGCCCCATCCGCTCCCCCTGCCGCACGGTGTAGCCGGACGTGCCCTCACCGGCGAGCAAGCCGCTCTCCACCAGCCACACCCCGGCGCCGAGGGCCGCCGAGCCGGTGGCCGGGTCCTCGCCCCAGACCAGGTCGCGGGCGAACACCCGCGCGCGGGCGGTGGCCGTGGCGGCGTCCCACGAGAGCACCGAGACCCCCTCCCCCACGTCCAACCCGGCGAGCGCCTTCGGATCGGGGACGGCGCGGTCGACGGCGTCGGGGCAGACGGAGAGGTAGGCGAACGGCAGGCCGCAGCCGGCGACGTCGGCGGGCACACCGGTGAGGTCGTCCGCGTCCAGGCCGAGCGCCGAGGCGAGCGCGGCGGAGGGGGGACCGTCGTCGAGGGTGGGCCGGCCGCCGGAGAGGGTCGCGCCCTCGCCGTCCACCACGACGTCGAGCACCCCGGCACCGCACTCCTGGCGCAGCAGGCCCGCCGGCAGCCGCCCGGTGCGCACCAGCGTGTGCGCCGCACCGACGCTCGGGTGGCCGGCGAACGGGAGCTCGGCGTAGGGGGTGAAGATCCGCACCCGGTAGTCGGCCCCGGGCTCGGTCGGGGCGCACAGGAAGGAGGTCTCCGAGAGCGCGAACTCGTTCGCCAGGGCCTGGCACTGCTCCGTCGTCAGCTCGTCCGCCGCGAACACCACGGCCAGCGGGTTGCCCGCGAACGCACGCGGGGCGAAGACGTCGACGACCTCGTAGTCCAGCTCGACCGGGGCAGCCACGGCCCCGACGGTAGCCTTCCGACCGTGACCACGGCGACGAGGGCGTACGTCTCCCGGCTCGCCGGGCTGACCGTCTTCGACCCCAACGGCGACCGGGTCGGCAAGGTGCGCGACGTCGTCGTGGGCCTGCGCGTCGGGACGGCCTGCCCCCGGGTGCTCGGCCTCGTGGTCGAGGTGGTCGCGCGGCGACGGATCTTCGTCCCGATGGGCCGCGTGACGACCCTGGACCCGGGTGCGGTGCTGCTCGCCTCGGGCACGCTCAACCTCAAGCGGTTCGAGCAGCGGGCCGGAGAGACCCTGGTGCTCGGGGAGCTGCTCGACCGGCGGGTGACGATCAACGAGTCCGGGCGCCCCGCGTCGGTCGTCGACGCCGCCATCGAGCAGACCCGCACCGGCGACTGGCTGCTCTCCCGCGTCGCCGTCCAGGAGCCCGGCCGGCTCGGCCGGCGCGGCCAGCTCCACCAGCTGGAGTGGGACGAGGTGACCGGGCTCGCGCTGCCGCAGACCGGGCAGGGCGCCGAGACGCTGATCGCCACCTACCGCGAGCTCAACGCCGCGGACATGGCCCACGCCCTGCAGGAGCTGCCGATCAAGCGGCGGCACGAGGTCGCCGAGGCCATGGACGACGAGCGGCTGGCCGACGTCCTCGGCGAGCTCCCCGAGGCCGAGCAGATCACCATCCTCGGCACCCTCCAGGAGAGCCGGGCCGCCGACGTCCTCGAGGAGATGGACCCCGACGACGCCGCGGACCTGCTCTCCGAGCTGCACGCCGTCGACCGGAACCGGTTGCTGGAGCTGATGGAGCCCGACGAGGCCGAGTCGGTGCGCCAGCTGCTCAAGTACTCCGAGGACACCGCGGGCGGGATGATGACCAGCGAGCCGGTCATCCTCTCCCCGGACGCGACGATCGCCGAGGCGCTGGCGCGGGTGCGACAGGAGGAGATCACCCCGTCGCTGGCCAGCCAGGTGTACGTCTGCCGCCCGCCGTCGGCCACGCCGACCGGCCGCTACCTGGGGCTCGCGCACATCCAGCGGCTGCTGCGCGAGCCACCCTCCACGCTGGTGAGCGGCGTGCTGGACGACCTCGAGCCGCTCAAGCCCGAGGCCCCCCTGGCCGAGGTCACCCACTACTTCGCGACCTACAACCTCGTCGCGGCCCCGGTCGTCGACGCGCAGGGCCGGCTGGTGGGCGCGGTCAGCGTGGACGACGTCCTCGACCACCTGCTCCCCGACGACTGGCGGGAGCGGGCCCGCCGTGGCTGACGGCCCGCGGCTCGACGTCCCCCGCAGCGGCGCCCACCGGTTCGGCAGCTTCCTGCGCCTCAACCCAGACGCCGTCGGCCAGTTCGCCGAGGGCATCGCACGGTTCCTCGGCACCGGCCGGTTCCTGGCCGTCCAGACGATCCTCGTCGTCGTCTGGATCTCGCTCAACGTCTTCGCGGTGCGGCTGCGCTGGGACCCCTACCCCTTCATCCTGCTCAACCTGGCCTTCTCGACCCAGGCCGCCTACGCCGCGCCGCTGATCCTGCTGGCGCAGAACCGGCAGACCGACCGCGACCGCGTGCAGGCGGAGGAGGACCGGGCTCGGGCGGCGTCGACCCGCGCGGACACCGAGTACCTGGCCCGCGAGCTCGCGGCGCTGCGGGTGGCCGTCGGCGAGCTCGCGACCCGCGACTTCATCCGCGGCGAGCTCAACCGCCTCGCCAGCGAGGACGGCGACGACAGCGAGAAGCGCGAGAAGAAGCGCAAGAGGCGGGAGCGCGAGGAGGCCGAGGCGCGCGGCGGCGCGGCCCCGGTCTAGCCAGGCCCGGCCCAGGACGACCACGAGCAGCAGTGCCACCACGGCGTCGACCACGCCGTGCACCGGGTGGACCAGCGACGCGCGCGTCAGCCCGTGAGGAGGTGCACCCCCGCGCCCGCCGCGCCGGCGAGCAGCAGCACCACGATGAACGGCGCGCGCAGCGCCAGGGCCAACGCGGCGACCACCAGGCCGGCCAGGCGGCCGTCCACCACGATCCGGTCGCCGCTGGTCAGCCCCTGGACGACGACCAGCGCGGCCAGCAGCGCGGCGGGCACGAAATCCACGACCCGGGCCACCCACGGCTGCTCCACCCAGGCCGCGGGCACCGAGAGCCCCGCCAGCTTGAGCAGGTAGCAGCCGGCCGAGGCGACCAGCACCGCGGTCCAGGTCGCGCTCACGGGGCCACCGCCCGTCGCGGGCGCCCGGCCAGGGCCACGGCGACGACCGCGGCGACCACCTGCACCCCGGGCGGCACGTACGGGGTGAGCGCGAGCGCGACCACCGCTCCCCCGACCGCGACTCGTCGCTGCACCGCGGGCTCGGCGAAGCCGCGTCCCAGCCGGGGCCACAGCAGCGCCAGGAACGCCGCCGGGACGACGGCGTCCAGGGCCGCCCGCGCCGTGCCGCCGAGCGCCGCGGCACCCAGCGCGCCGACCGCCGTCGTCACGTTCCAGGTGAGGTAGAGGGTGGCGCCCCCGACGAGGAACGCCAGGCGGGCCAGGGCGCGGTCGGGTGCGGCCAGCGCGAGGGCCGTCGTCTCGTCGATGACCCAGTGCGCCGAGCCCGCCCGGCGCAGCGCGCCCCGGGGACGCAGCAGCGGCACCAGGCGCACGCCGTAGACGGTGTTGCGGGTGCCCAGCAGCAACGCGCTGCCGACGGCGGCCAGCGGGCTGCCGCCGGCGCCGAGCACGCCGATGAGCGCGAACTGCGAGGCGCCGGTGAACATCACCGCCGACAGCACCACCGCCTGCCAGAGGTCCAGCCCGGCGGCGTCGGCCGCGGCGCCGAACGCCACCCCGTAGAGGCCGACGGCGAGCCCGAGGCCCACCGCGTCCCGCAGGGTCTCGGCACGGTCGGGCTGCACGACGACGACCCTAGTTGCGCCCCAGATCACCCTCCGCCGGGCCGTCGGGTCCGCGTGCCGCCGTAGAGTGGCAGGCGACCGATCGCGCGGGTCGCCGCTCCGGCCGCGACCACCGGACGCCGGTCCCCCGCTCGTGAGGAGACAGACGAACACGATGTCCGACCAGCTGACCGGCACACCCGCGCTCGACGCCGTCAACGCCGCTCTGGCCACCGTCCAGGACCCCGAGATCAACCGCCCGCTCACCGAGCTCGGCATGGTCAAGGACGTGCGGATCGGGCCCGACGGCTCGGTCGCCGTCGAGGTCTACCTGACCGTCGCCGGCTGCCCGATGCGGGAGACGATCACCAACCGGGTCACCCAGGCCGTGGGCGCGGTCCCGGGGGTGACCTCGGTGCAGGTCGCCCTCGACGTGATGAACGACGAGCAGCGCGCCGAGCTGCGGAAGACGGTGCGCGGCACCGACGCCGCGGACCCGGTGATCCCCTTCGCGCAGCCCGGCTCGCTCACCCGCGTCTACGCCGTCGCCTCCGGCAAGGGCGGCGTCGGCAAGTCCAGCGTCACCGTGAACCTCGCCGCGGCCCTGGCCAAGCGCGGGCTCTCGGTCGGCGTCGTGGACGCCGACATCTACGGCCACTCGGTGCCGCGGATGCTCGGCGTCGACGACAAGCCCACGCAGGTCGACAACATGATCATGCCGCCGCAGTCCATGGGCGTGAAGGTCATCTCGATCGGCATGTTCACCCCGGGCAACACCCCGGTCGTGTGGCGCGGGCCGATGCTGCACCGCGCCCTGCAGCAGTTCCTGGCCGATGTCTGGTGGGGCGACCTGGACGTGCTGCTGCTCGACCTCCCGCCCGGCACCGGCGACGTCGCGATCTCCATCGCGCAGCTGCTGCCGAACGCCGAGATCCTCGTCGTCACGACCCCGCAGCTGGCCGCCGCCGAGGTGGCCGAGCGGGCCGGCGCGATCGCCACCCAGACCCACCAGCAGGTCGTCGGCGTCATCGAGAACATGAGCTGGATGGACCTCCCCGACGGCTCGCGCGTCGAGGTGTTCGGCTCCGGTGGCGGGCAGACCGTCTCCGACGCGCTGACCCGCACCCTCGGTGCCCGGGTGCCGCTGCTCGGCCAGATCCCGCTGGACACCCGGCTGCGCGAGGCCGGCGACGCCGGTGCGCCGATCGTGCTCGCCGACCCCGACTCCCCCGCGGCGCAGGCGCTGGAGAAGATCGCCGAAGGCCTCGCCGTCCGCCAGCGCGGGCTCTCGGGCATGTCGCTGGGGCTGACCCCGGTCCGCCGCTGAGCAGTGCACGACCCTCGCGGGGTCGGTTCCCGGACGTCCGGGGACCGGCCCCGCGGCGTCTCAGGACCGGCCCCGTCCGCTCGCGCCGTCGTCCTCCCTCCCCGCGGCGCGTCCTCCCGCACCGTCTGCCCTGAGGGAGGACGCTCGACGATCAGGTCACCTGATCCCGGCGGCGGGGGCGAGCGCGCGGCCTGGCAAACCCGTGCCGGCCCCTGGGACTAGGTCGCGTCGACGTCGAAGGGCGGGGGGACGCTGCGGTCGCGGGCCTGGGCGGCGACCACCGTCGCGGCCGTCGCGCCGCCCGCCCTGGCCGCGGAGACCGGCGGCTCGTCGTCGCCGAGCAGCTGTTCGCGGATGAAGGTGCGCGGGTGGTACTTGCGCAGGTCCAGGTCGCGGAGGCCCTCGAAGTCCTCCCCCAGGGAGTCGTTGACCTGCGCGCGGACACCGGTGATGGCACCGCGCATGCGCTTGAGCCCGGCCGCCGCTTCCTTCGCGAGGTCCGGTAGCCGCTCGGGGCCGAAGATGAAGAGAGCCGCGAGCGCCAGGACCAGGATCTCGCCCCAGCCGATCGAGTCGAACACCGCGCTCCCCGCTCCTCCGGCCGCCAGCGCTGACGGTGGTCAGCGTAGCCGCCCCGCCGGCCTACGCGGCCCCGAGCGTCACCTCGACCGTGCGCGAGCTGCCGCCCCGGACGAGTTCGACGACGACGACGTCGCCGGGCTGCCGGGCGTCGACGGCGACGGAGAGCTCCTCGGAGCTGCCGACCCTCGTGTCGTCGACGGCGATGATCACGTCCTCCTCGCGGATCCCCGCCTGGGCCGCCGGGCTGCCCGGCTCGACGTTGACCACGAGGGCGCCGTCGCGGGTGCCGTCGGTGACCGAGCGGGCGTTGACGCCGAGCGTGGCGTGCACGGCCGAGCCGGTCGCGATGAGCTGCTCGACGATCCGCTTCATGGTGTCCACCGGGATGGCGAAGCCCAGGCCGATGGACCCGCCCGCCCCGGTGGAGGCGATCGCCGTGTTGATGCCGACGAGCGCGCCCTCGGCGTCCACCAGCGCCCCGCCGGAGTTGCCCGGGTTGATCGGCGCGTCGGTCTGCACGGCGCTGATGACGGCGTTGGTGTCGGTGCCCTCGCCGGAGAGCCGGACCGGGCGGTCGAGCGCGCTGACGATCCCGCTGGTGACCGTGCCGGCGAGCCCCAGCGGCGAGCCGATGGCCACGACCGGATCGCCGACGATGACGTCGGCCGACCGGCCGAGGGTCGCCGTCACCAGGCCGGGCTTCTCCACCTTGATGACGGCGAGGTCGCTCGCCGGGTCGCGTCCGACGATGCGTGCGGCCGAGCCGCTGCCGTCGGAGAAGACCGCCCGGATCTCGGCGCCCTCGATGCCGTCGGCGCCGGAGATGACGTGGTTGTTCGTGACGATGTAACCGTTCTCGCCGTCGATGACGACCCCGGAACCGGTGGCACCGGCCTGACCGACGCGCACCTCGATGGAAACGACGGCCGGGATCACGGCCTCGGCGATGTCGGAGACCGGGCTCTGCTCGCCGGTGCGGCCGGGGTCGACCTGCGCCAACGTCGTGCCGGGGGTGAACAGCGGCGTCTCGTCGGCGGTCCGTGTCAGGTACCAGCCGACCCCGCCGCCGAGGATCCCGACGAGCAGCAGTCCCAGCACGGCGAGCGTGGTCAGCCGCACCGAGAGGTCGCGCAGCCGCACCTTGCGGCGGCCCTGCGGGTCGATGACGACCGGGCCCGGCTGGGTCTCCTCGTCGTCGTAGACGGCGGGGGCGCCGAGGCCCGCCGGGGACGACGGGTCGCGCCACGGGTCCTCGCGGGCGTCGGCCTTCCACCACGGCCCGGTGGCGGTGCGCCGCCGACCCGGGCGCCCGCCGGGGGGTTCCTGCAGCCCTCCGCGGCCCGGCGCGGGCGGACCGAAGGCGCGCAGCAGCGCCTCGGGCGGCGGGGGTGGGACGGGGCGCGGCGCCGGCGGCGGGCGGTCGCCGGCGAAGCTGCCCGCCACCCGCTCGGGCCGCCCGAAGGCGCCCGCCTGCGCGGCGGTCGGCCGGGGAGCGTCCACGGCGCGGGGCTCCAGCCGGGGCGCCGTCGACTCGTCGAAGGCCCCCGACTGACCGTCGGGGCGCGCGTACGCGCCGGCGTCGCCGGGCACCGGTCCGTCGGACGGGTCGTGCCGGGTGCTGCTCAGGGCGTGCCGCCCGGTGAGCCGAGCCCGCCGGCGTTGCCGACGGTGACGGTCCGGAGCACCGGTGGCACGACCTCGGTCTGCTGCTCGGGCTGCACGGGGTCTGCCGCCGGCGCGCGGCCGGGGTCACCGGGAAGGGTGAGCGCCAGCGCGGTCACGCCTGCACCCAGGCCGACCATGGTGCCGGCGACCCCGCGGCGGAACCAGCGGGCACCCGCCGACCCGCGACGGTGCGCACTCTCGGTGAGGTCGAGGGAGAAGGCGCCGGAGCTGCCGGTCACCGTCAGCTCCCCGGCCGAGGCGCTCATGGCCCCGGGACCGGAGCCGGCGCCCGGCACCTCGGCGGTGAAGGGGATCGCGCAGAGCCGGGACATGAGGTCACCGGGCATGGCGACGTCGGCCGAACCGTGCAGGGCGTCCTTGGCCTCGCGCTGCGCGGTCACGGCCATGCGGCAGCTGGCGCAGCCGGCGAGGTGCCGGGCCGCCCGCGCCGCCGGCCCGGCGCCGAGCTCGCCGTCGACCAGCGCGGCGATCGCCTCCTGGGCCAGGTGGCTCTCCGGGATGCTCACGCCCCCACCTCCCCCGGGACACCGGCACGGCGCGGCGCGAGGTGGGCCAGCGCCTCGCGCAGCTGCACCCGGCCCCGGTGGATGCGGCTGCGCACGGTGCCGAGCTTGATGCCCAGCGTGGCGGCGATCTCCTCGTAGGTGAGGCCCTCGATGTCGCAGAGGACCACGGCCACCCGGAACTCCGGGGAGAGCGCGTCGAGGGCCGCCTGGACCTGCGGGTCAAGGTGGGTATCGGCGTAGACCTGCTCGGGGCTCGGTGCCCGGCCGGGCAGCCGCTCGGTGTCGTCGGGCAGCGCGTCGAACCGGATCCGCTGGCGGCGGCGGACCATGTCGAGAAAGAGGTTCGTGGTGATGCGGTGCAGCCAGCCCTCGAACGTGCCCGGCGAGTAGTCGGCCAGCGAGCGGAACACCCGGACGAAGGTCTCCTGGGTCAGGTCCTCGGCGTCCTGCGGGTTGCCCGACAGGCGGTAGGCCAGCCGGTACACGCGCGCGGAGTGGTCACGGACGACCTGCTCCCAGCTGGGCGCCACCCAGCCCTCGTGCTCCGCCGCGGCGGCGGGCTCGGGAGCGGTTGACTCGGGCACGCCACCAGGATCGCAGACAGGACCGCCGGCGACCTCCGCGGCGTCGGCGGGGCGGGACACGGATCGCATCAGGCGCACGTCCTGATCAACGGACGGCGGGCTCACCTGTGTTCCCGCGCACCGCGACTCCCAGGAGACGCACAGGTCCGCCCGCGCACACGGCCCGGGGGCCCCGGGCCACTACCCTCGGCCGGTGATGAGCGCCGATCAGCTGCCACCCCCGGGCGGCACCGACCAGGGCGCCGCCTACGCCGACCGCTTCGCCACCGAGTCGCCCGAGATGCAGGCCGCCCGGAGGCGGGCGCACTTCCTCTCGGGCCCCGCCCCGGTGGAGCCGCCCGTGGGCGCCACCCTGGCCGTGCTGGCCGCCACCAGCGGCGCCCGCTCGGTGGTCTCGATCGGCAGCGGCGGGGGGCTGGCCGCGCTGTGGCTGCTGCGCGGGATGCGGCCCGACGGCGTGCTCACCGCGCTGGACGGCGACCCCGAGCAGTTGCGCGCCGCCCGCACCGCCCTGGCCGAGGCCCGGGTGCCGGCCAGCCGGGCGCGGCTGATCTTCGGCACCCCCGGCGAGGTCCTCCCCCGGCTCTCCCCCGGCGGCTACGACATGGTCTGCTGCGCCGGCCCGCCCCGGGAGTACGCCGAGCACCTCGCGGCCCTGCTCGCCCTGGTGCGGGTGGGCGGCAACCTGACCTGCCACGGGCTGCTCGAGGGCGGCCGGGTCACCGACCGCACCGCCCGGGACCCGCAGTCGGTGGCCTGGCGGGAGATCGCGCGAACCATCCGCGACGACGAGACCCTGCTGCCCGCCGTCCTCCCGATCGGCTCCGGCCTCCTGGTGGCGACGAAGCGCGCCTGACCGCTACGACCGCTCGAGCAGCTCGCGCGGGCGGGCGAGATCGGCGCGGTTGGCCAGCCGGATCGCGGCGGCCAGGAACGGGGACGCGGAGAAGCCTTCCGGGCGCCCGCGGTTGCGCAGCGTCATCCGGGTGCGGTCCGGGTCGAGCGCGTCCCCGGTGTAGGTGGTCTCCATGGGGAACGGCCCCTGGGGCGTGCGCATCACCAGCCGCTCGCCGGGCACGAGCTCGGCCACCTCGTAGGTGCAGGCCAGCCGCCGGCGGAGGAACCGGGCCACGAAGTCCACGCGCGACCCGACGGCGACCGGTGGCTCCGTCTCGTGACGACGTCGACGTCCCGCGGCATCGGGCCTGCCATCCCCTCAGACGTAGGCGCGGATGCCCTTGCCGACGACGGTGATCCCGCCGGCGCTCACGTGGTAGCGCTCGCGGTCGAGCTCGTGGTCCAGGCCGATCCGCGCGCCGGGCGGCACGACCACGTTCTTGTCCAGGATCGCCCGCCGGACCTGCGCGCCCTCGCCGATGTAGGCGCCGTCCATGACGACGCTGTCCTCGACCCGCGCGCCCCGCTCCACGCGGACCCCCGGGGAGATCACCGAGTTGCGCACCGAGCCACCGCCGATGATGGCGCCGGCGCTGACCATCGACTCCTCGGCCCGGCCACCGAGCACGAACTTCGCCGGCGGGCGCTGCGGCGGCAGGGTGTAGATCGGCCAGCGGTCGTTGTAGAGGTTGAAGACCGGCGAGACCGACACCAGGTCCATGTGCGCGTCGTAGTAGGAGTCGATCGTCCCGACGTCACGCCAGTAGCCCTGGTCCCGCTCGGTCGCACCGGGCACGACGTTGGTGGAGAAGTCGTAGACCCACGCCTCCCCGGCCTCGGCGAGCATGGGCATGATCGAGCCACCCATGTCGTGCACCGAGTCGGCGTCCTCCGCGTCGGCGCGCAGCGCCTCCAGCAGGGCGTCGGTGGTGAAGACGTAGTTGCCCATGGAGGCGAAGCTCTCCTCGGGCGAGTCGGGGAGCCCCGGCGGGTCGGCCGGCTTCTCCAGGAAGCCCCGCACCTTCCCCTCGGCGTCGGAGTCGATGACGCCGAACTCCGTCGCCTCCCGCCGCGGCACCCGCAGCCCGGCGATGGTGACGCCCGCCCCCGTCTGCAGGTGCTGGTCGACCATCTGGGCCGGGTCCATCCGGTACACGTGGTCGGCCCCGAAGACGACGACGACGTCGGGGCGCTCGTCGTAGATCAGGTTGAGGCTCTGGAAGATCGCGTCGGCGCTGCCGGTGTACCAGCGGGGGCCGAGCCGCTGCTGGGCCGGCACGGGGGTCACGTAGTTGCCGAGCAGGCTGGACATGCGCCAGGTCTGGGTGATGTGCCGGTCGAGGCTGTGGCTCTTGTACTGGGTGAGGACGGCGATGTGCCGGATGTCGCCGTTGACCAGGTTGGAGAGCACGAAGTCGACGAGCCGGTAGTTGCCCCCGAAGGGGACGGCCGGCTTCGCGCGGTCCTGGGTCAGCGGAGCCAGCCGCTTTCCCTCACCGCCCGCCAGGACGATGCCGAGAACCCGTGGACCGCCGCGCATGTCCGCAACGTAGCGGCTGGGCCGTCCCCCCGCCGCACGCAACCCCCGCCCCGCGGCCCGGCCGACCCCGAACGAGTGATCGCCGCCACAGAGCGCCCCGAGCCGGTGACCCGGGGGAACGGCCCCGCTGCAGGGACCCGCCGTGAGCACGTGACCCGATGGAACGGCCCCGCTGCAGGGACCCGCCGTGAGCACGTGACGTGATGGAACGGCCCCGCTGCAGGGTCCCGCCGTGAGCACGTGACGTGATGGAACGGCCCCGCTGCAGGGTCCCGCCGTGAGCCTGCGAGCGGCGGGGGGCAGCGGGGTCCTCTTAGGGTGACCGCGTGCGCATCGGGATCGTCACACGAGAGTGGCCGCCGGACGTCTACGGCGGCGCGGGGGTGCACGTCGAGCACCTGGTGGCGGCCCTGCGCGCCCTGCCGGGCCCTGCCGGCGGCGGGGAGGACGTGGAGGTCGACGTCCACTGCTTCGGCGGGGCGCGGCCGGACGCGACCGCGCACGCCGTGCCGCCGGGGCTCTCCGAGGCCAACGGCGCCCTGCAGGCGGTCGGGGTCGACGTCGAGATCGCCGCCGCGCTGGCCGGCGTCGACCTGGTGCACAGCCACACCTGGTACGCCAACACCGCGGGGCTGCTCGCCTCGCTCGTGCACGGCGTGCCGCACGTGGTCACGGCGCACTCGCTGGAGCCGCGCCGGCCGTGGAAGGCCGACCAGCTCGGTGGCGGCTACCGCCTCTCCTCCTGGGCCGAGCGCACCGCCTACCTGGCCGCCGACGCGGTCGTCGCGGTGAGTTCGGGCATGCGCGAGGACGTGCTCGCCGTCTACCCCGAGCTGGACCCGGCACGGGTGCACGTGGTCCGCAACGGCGTCGACGCGCAGGCGTACCGGCCGGTGCACGCGCCGGAGGTCGTCCGCGGGCTGGGGGTGGACCCCGACCGGGCGTACGCGCTCTTCGTCGGCCGGATCACCCGCCAGAAGGGGCTGGTGCACCTCCTCGCCGCCGCCGAGCAGCTGCCCGCCGACGCCAGCCTCGTCCTGTGCGCAGGGGCCGCCGACACCCCGGCCGAGCGACAGCAGGTCGCCGACGCGGTCGCCGCGCTCCAGGCCCGCCGCGACGGCGTGGTGTGGATCGAGGAGATGCTGCCGCGCGAGCAGCTGGTGCCGCTGATCACCGGCGCGACCGTGTTCGTCTGCCCCTCGGTCTACGAGCCGCTCGGCATCGTCAACCTCGAGGCCGCGGCCTGCGGGACGGCCGTCGTGGCCAGCGCCGTGGGCGGCATCCCGGAGGTCGTCGACGACGGCCGCACCGGCCTGCTGGTGCCGTACGACGAGGCCGACCCGACCGGGTTCGCCGCCGATCTGGCCGCGCGCACCGCCGAGCTGCTGGCCAACCCCGGGCGCGCCGCCGCCATGGGGGCGGCGGGCCGCGAGCGGGTCGTCGCCGAGTTCGGCTGGGCCGCGATCGCCCGTCAGACGGTGGACGTCTACACGGAGGTCCTCGGCGCCCGCCGGTGAGCGACGGGAGGTGGCGGAGTGAGCGGCCCCTCACATTGGGGGCAGGCACGTCCCCACCCCTCGGCTGTCGACCGGGCCTCGGCGTGCCGAGACTCTGCGCATCGTCCCGCCCCGTCCGGGCGGATCCGGAACCCGTGCGCACAGGAGGACCGCATGCAACCGCCGAGCCGCTCCCCACCCGGGCAGGATCCGCCTCGGAGCCAGGTCCCGGCTCCGAGGGCCCGAGCCCGTCCTGCCGCAGCGGACCACCGCCCGGGGGCCGGCACCACCGCCCCCGTCGCCCCCCGGATGCACCGCGCGCCGTCACTGCGCGGTTGACGCTCAGCCGGTCCGGGCATCCACACTCCCAGCCGACTCTTTCCCTCCGCCGCCCGGCACCGGGCCCTCGGTGCACCCGGCCGCCACCTCAGGACAGGGGGGCACGTGATCCGCCTGTTGATCGCCGACGACCACACAGGTGTCCGGCTCGCGCTCTGCGATCTCTTCGATTCCACCGCCGACATCGCGGTCGTCGCCACCTGCTCCGACGGCGACGAGGTCCTGCCGGCCGCCCGGTCCACCCGTCCGCACGTCGCCCTGCTCGACCACGTCATGCCTCGGATGACCGGGCTCGAGGCCGCCGCCCAACTGCGCCACGAGTGCCCCGGCGTCAGGATCGTGCTGCTGACCGGCACGGTCCTCTCGAGCGTCATGGAGGAGGCCAGGGCGCTCGGCGCCGCCGGCTTCCTCGCCAAGGGTGAGGACTCCGACGCCCTCGCCGACCACATCCGCACGGTGGCCCACGGGGGCAGCGCCTGGCCCGAGGCCGCGGCCTGCGGAGGGCGCCCCATCTGACCGGACGCCCGCGGCGTCGTAGCCGCGCGGGCGGGAACGCACAGCACCGCGGTGACGACGCAGCGCGAGGGCGCGACGGTGATCAAGATCACGCGGTGAGGACCAAGGTCCCGGTACTGGCCGTTGCCGTACCACAACCGCCTGGCCACCCGCATACTCGCCCGGCAACGGAGGCCCTCCCCCCGGGGGGCCGCGACAGCTGGGAGTCGACCGTGCCGCTCATGACCCTGTCCGACCGTCCGACCCGCGTCGACGCAGCCCGAATCCTGGTCGTGGACGACCACCGAACATTCGCCGAACTGCTCGCCGGCGCCCTGCGGTCTGCGGGCATGGAGCCCGTCGGCACGGCCACCTCGGCGGCGCAGGCCGTCGCGATGGCCCGGGACCTGCGGCCCGACATCGTCATCATGGACATCGAGATGCCGCGGCAGGACGGGCTGACGGCGACCCGCCAGATCCGCGAGGTGGCTCCCGGCACGATCGTCGCCGTCGTGACCGGCCACTGCGACCCCACCTGGGTGGTCCGGGCGGCCCAGGCCGGCGCCTCGGCCTACATCCCGAAGAACGGCTCCCTGGAAGAGATGATCGACGTCCTCTCCCGGGTCCGGCTCGGGCAGATGATCGTCGCCCCCTCCGCCTTCGCGGGCGGCTCCCCCTCCGCCCCGACCGGGCGCACCGCGCCTCCCCCCGTGCTCACCCGGCGGGAGAAGGAGGTGCTGGACTGCCTGGGCCGCGGCATGCCGGTCAAGGGGATCGCCCGCCTGCTGGGCATCACCGTGGAGACCTGCCGGGGCTACGTGAAGTCCCTGCACACCAAGCTCGGCGTCCGGTCGCAGCTGGAGGCCGTGATCAAGGCCCAAGAGGTCGGCCTGCTGCCGCCCACCCGCGAACGCTGAACGCGGAGGATGACAGCTGGGGACCCGTACCAGCGAGCGTGGTACCGCCGCCGGCCCGCATCGCGGATCGGGCGGGAACTGACCTTCTTCTCCGTCGCCGCCGTCCTGGCGCTCGTCGCCGTGTCCTCCGCCACCGTGCTCATCAGCGAGCGCATCGCCCGGTCCAACGCCCTGGAGGAGGTGCAGCGGACCACCACCCGCATCTCCACCCTGGCGCTCGGCCCGCTCGTGCCCGGATACCTCAACGGGTCCGTGGCCAACCGGATCGAGTTCGAGCGGGCCGTCGCCAGCCGCCTCCTGGACCCGTCGATCGAGGTGATCGTCATCTGGGACGACGAGGGCTGGGTCGTCTACTCCAGCGAGCGCCAGCTGATCGGTCTGCAGGAACCGCTCAGCGAGGAGCTGCGGGCCGCGCTCGACGGTCGCATCGTCGCCGAGATCGACGATTCCCCCGACGCCACCTACAACGGGGACGACTCCGGGCCGGTCCTGGAGGTCTATGCCCCCCTGTCGGGGAACGGTGAGAACCTCGTGCTCGAGATCTACTACGACCACACGGTCATCGCCCGGCAGGCCGCCCGGCTGCGGGGTCAGATCCTGCCGCTGGCGCTCGGCGGCCTGGTGCTCCTGCAGGCGGTCCAGGTCCCCATCGCCGCCTCGCTCGCCAAGCGGGTCCGGCGGAACGACGCCGAGCGCGCCGCCCTCGCCGATGCCGCCCTCGAGTCGTCCGAGCGCGAACGGCGGGCCATCGCCGCCGACCTGCACGACGGCCCGGTGCAGGACCTCGCCGGCGTCAGCTACGCCCTCAGCGCGCTGCGCTCCACCGTCCCCGAGGAGCGCCGGGCGATGGTGGACCGGCTGGCGGGCGTGGTGCGCACGGCCGTCGCGTCGCTGCGCCGGGTCATGCTCGACGTCTACCCTCCCGACCTCTCGGCCGACGGGCTCCCGCGGGCCCTGGACGACCTGGTGCTCCCGCTCAAGGAGCAGGGGGTGTCCGTCGACGTGCGGACCGGGCCACTGCCCCCGCTCGGCCCCCAGCAGACCGCGACCCTGTACCGGACCGCCAAGGAGACGCTCGCCAACGTGGCCCACCACGCCCAGGCGCAGTGCGTCTGGGTGACGCTCGAGGCGGACGACAGCGGGCGCAGCACCGCGGTGCGGCTGGTGGTCGCCGACGACGGCGTCGGCTTCCCACCGGGATACAGCGGCAGCCCGGAAGGCCACCTGGGGCTGAAGCTGACGGCCGACCGCGTGGCCGCCCTGGGCGGCCGGCTCGAGACGGGTGAGCGCCCGGGCGGCGGGGCCTGCATCACGGTCCGCCTGCCGGTCGACCACGAGGTCTGACCTGCGCCGCGACCCCCTGGATTGGGGGGAGCCGGATGCCCCGGGCCCGGCTGCCCCGGCTTCCCACGGCGCGGCACCCTCGCACAGACGGCGCAGACCGCGGCGGCGGAGAGGAGCACCCGAGATGCACGTCCCCGGCCGCACGCGGTGCGCCTCTCCGGAGCCGTCCCTGCCCGGACCGGGCGCCGCCGGCCGCCGGCGCGGATGCCGTGGCTGACCGCGGTCCCCGCCCGACCGGACGGCACGCGGCGCCGCGCACCGCGGTCCGTCGCCGATCCTCCCTGGGGGTGCGCCTGGGCGCCGGAGCCCTGGTCTGCCTGGTCCTCTCCGTCCTCGGCCTGTTCCCCGTCCAGCTGGTGCGGGTCACCTCGGGCAGCATGGCGCCGACACTGGACGTCGGGGACCTCGTGCTGGTCCTCCGGTGGCCGGTGTCGGTGGACCGCTGGGACGTCGTGGTGGCCGACCCGGCGGCACCGGGCGCCGCGCCTCTGGTCAAGCGGGTCGTGGCGTTCGGCGGGGAGTCCGTCGCGGTCGAGGACGGCGTCCTCGTGGTGGACGGCGCCGCCGTCTGCGAGCCCTGGAGCGATCCCGCGCGGCTGGACGGCGTCTGGTTCGGGCCGGTCAGCGTCCCGGACGGCTCGGTCTTCCTGCTCGGCGACGAGCGGGAGGGCTCGGTCGACTCGCGGGTCTTCGGCCCGGTCGACGAGGAGCGGCTCCGCGGGGTCGTCCTCGCCACCGCCTGGCCCCACCCACAGGCGCCGGCGACCACCCCCTGCTGATCCCCGCCGGCTGCGTTCCGGGGCGGCCGGGACGGGTCCGCTGGTACCTTTCTGCCCGCCGGCTCCCCGCCGGCGGTGCAGCGGCAGCGAAGTCCGGTGCGAATCCGGCGCTGTCCCGCAACTGTGAAGGCCCTCCACCAGCCGAGCCAGATCGCCTGCCCTGCGCCGTGCATCCGACCCTCGCGGCAAGGGTCGCGCATCGAGCGTCGGACCAGCTCGGGCGACGACGCTCGCCGCCTCCTCGTGGAGGCCCCCCTTGCCCGGCACATCCCCCCGCGCGGCGCGGACGAGCGCGCACGCCCCGCGGCGGCTCCGCCCTGCCCTCCTCGGCCTGCTGACGGCTCCGCTGCTCGCCCTGACCGCCTGCGGCGGCGGGTCCCCGGAGACGGCCGCGGACGAGGCGGCACCGTCCTCGGCCGCCGGCGGCTTCCCCGTCACCGTGACCGGCGACAACGGCGAGGTCACGCTCGACGAGCGCCCGGAGGAGATCGTCTCGATGTCGCCCTCCGCCACCGAGATGCTCTTCGCCATCGGCGCCGGCGACCAGGTCCAGGCCGTCGACGACAACTCCACCTACCCCGCGGAGGCGCCGACGACCGACCTGTCGGCATTCACGCCCAACGCCGAGGCCATCGCCGGGTACGAGCCCGACCTCGTGGTGCTCAGCAACGACACCAACGGCATCGTCGACGCCCTCGAGACCCTCGACGTCCCGGTGCTGCTCCTCGAGGCCGCCGAGGACCTCGACGACACCTACGGGCAGATGGAGTTGCTCGGCGAGGCCACCGGCCACCCGGAGGAGGCCGCCGAGGTCGTCGCCGACGTGCGCGACCGCATCCAGGCCGCCGTCGACTCGGTGCCGGCCGATGCCGCCGGGCAGCGGGTGTTCCACGAGCTCGGCCCGGAGCTCTACTCCGCGGACAGCAGCACGTTCATCGGCAGCATCTACAGCATGTTCGGCCTGGAGAACATCGCCGACGGCGCCTCGGACCCCAGCGGCGGCTACCCGCAGCTGTCGGCGGAGTACGTCGTCCACCAGGCGCCGGAGATCATCGTGCTCGCCGACACCAAGTGCTGCGGTCAGAGCGCGGAGGCGGTGGCCCAGCGACCGGCTTTCGGCAGCGTCCCGGCGGTGGTCGAGGGCCGGATCGTGGAGGCCGACGACGACGTCGCGTCCCGCTGGGGTCCGCGCGTCGCGGACTTCGCCGAGACCGTCGCCGAGGCCCTGCAGGGCTGAGGACGGCACCGGCATGAGCACCGCAGCCCCCGGCACCCGGACCGGCCGCACCGCGGCCGGTCCGGGTGCCGTGCGGTCGCGGCGCTCGGCGTTCCTGGCCGGGACCGGCGCCGCCGCCGTCCTGGTCGCCGCCGTGCTGGCCGGCATCTGGGTCGGCGCGGTGCCCCTGCCGCCGGGCGCGGTCGTCGCGACGCTGCTCGACCGCGCCCTCGCGCCGCTGGGCCTCTCCGTGCCGGGCGCGCTGGAGGGCACCCGTGCGGCGGTGCTGGTCGAGCTCCGGCTGCCGCGCGTGGTGCTCGCCTCGCTCGTGGGTGCCGCGCTCGCCGTCGCCGGCGCCGCCTACCAGGGCGTGTTCCGCAACCCGCTCGCCGATCCCTACCTCCTGGGCGCGGCGGCCGGAGCCGGCCTGGGCGCCACGCTGGTGATCGCCTACGCGCCCGGCCAGCAGGTCGGCCCCGTGGGGGTCGTGCCGCTCGCCGCCTTCGTCGGCGCGCTCGTCGGCGTGGGTTGCGCCCTGGCCCTCGGCCACGCGGCCGGAGGCTCGCACAGCGCGTCGCTGCTGCTCGCCGGCATCGCGGTCGCCGCGTTCCTGGCCGCGGCGCAGACACTGGTGCAGCAGCAGAACACCGACGACCTGCGGGAGATCTACGGCTGGCTGCTCGGGCACCTGGGTGGTGCCCAGTGGTCCGACGTCGGCCTGGTCCTGCCCTACCTCGGGGTGGCGGTGGGGACCCTGCTGCTGTGCGCCCGGCCCCTGGACGTCCTGGCGGTCGGCGACGACGAGGCGCGCTCGCTCGGGGTGCACCCCGGGCGGCTACGGCTGCTCGTCGTGGTCGCCGCCTCGCTGGCCACCGCCTCCGCCGTCGCGGTGAGCGGGCTGATCGGCTTCGTCGGGCTGGTCGTGCCGCACATCGTCCGGCGGCTGGTGGGCGGCGCCAACTCCCGGGTGCTCCCGGTGTCCCTGCTCGCGGGCGGGGCGTTCCTGGTACTCGCCGATCTCCTCGCCCGCACCGTGCTGGCGCCGGCCGAGCTGCCGCTGGGCGTGGTCACCGCGTTCGTCGGCGCCCCGTTCTTCGCCGGCCTGCTGTGGGCGGGGGCGCGACGGCGGTGAGCGGGCAGGCAGCGGCCCCACCGCCCACCGGCGGCGCGCGGGTGGAGGTGGTGGGGCTGGACGCGGGCTACGGACGGCGCCCGGTGCTCTCCGCCGTCCGGTTCACCGTGGCCGCCGGCGGCTGGCTGGGCATCATCGGCCCCAACGGGTCGGGCAAGTCCACGCTGCTCCGCTCGGTGCTGAGGCTGCACCCCCACGAGGGCCAGGTGCGGATCGACGGCCGGCCCGTCGGCGGCCTGCCGCGCCGCGACCGGGCCCGCCTGCTGGCCTACGCCCCGCAGCTCCCGGTGCTGCCCGAGGGCATCAGCACCCGCGACTACGTCCTCCTCGGGCGCACCCCGCACCGCCCCCTGCTGGCCGCGCCCCGCCGGGTGGACCGGGAGGTCGTCGCCGACGTCATGGGGCGGCTCGAGCTCGACGGGCTCGCCGACCGCGCCGTGGTCACCCTCTCCGGCGGCGAGCAGCAGCGCGCCGTCCTCGCGCGGGCATTGGCCCAGCAGCCGCGGGTGCTCCTGCTCGACGAGCCGACCGCCGCCCTCGACCTCGGCCACGCCCAGCAGGTGCTCGACCTGCTCGACCGGTTGCGCCGGCAGGACGGGCTGACCGTGGTGAGCACCCTGCACGACCTCACCCTCGCCGGGCAGTACGCCGACCGGCTCACCCTCCTGGCCGAGGGGCGGGTCGTCGCCGAGGGTCGCCCGGAGGAGGTGCTCACCGAGGCGGTGTTGTCGGAGCACTACGGCGCCCGGGCCCGCATCGTCCCCGGGCCGCACGGCCCGGCCGTCCTCCCCGTGCGGTGACACCGTCGTCCTCCGGACGACACCGCGACCACGAGTCGTCCCCCGCCTGCGACGAGCCCTACCCGCCCCAGCTCGGGGAAGCCTCCGGCCCCCCGCTCGCCGTGACCCGCTCCGCGGAGTTGCTGTGAGCGTTCCTCGGGGAACCCTCCGGGCCCCCGCTCGTCACGCTCGGAAGCGCACGACGTCACCGGGCCGCAGCTGCGCGGCCACCGGCAGGTCCGCGGTGACGACGACGGCGAGCACCGGGTAGCCACCGGTGACCGGGTGGTCGACCAGGAACAGCACGGGCGAGCCGTCCGGCGGCACCTGGAGGGCGCCGGGCACCAGCCCCTCGCTGGCGAGCTCGCCGTCGCGGGCGCGCGCCAGCCGGGGGCCGGCCAGCCGCAGGCCGACCCGGTCGCTGTCGGCGCCGACCCGCCAGGAGCTCGCGAGCAGGGCCGGCCACGCGGCGTCGTCGAACCAGTCGCGCCGCGGGCCGGGCAGCACCCGCAGCACCGGCCGCTCCGGCGGTGCGCCCACGGGGGCGACGTCCACGACCGGCTCCTCGCCCGCCAGCCCGCCGACCGGCAGCCGTGTGCCCGCGGCGAGGACGGCGGGGCCCAGGCCGGACAGCGTGTCCGTGCTGCGCGACCCCAGCACGGGCGGGACGTCGATGCCGCCCCGCACCGCGAGGTAGCTGCGCAGGCCGGCGCGCGGGGTGCCCAGCCCCAGCACGGTGCCGGGCCGCAGGGTCGTGGGCGCCGCGAACGGTGCGGGCCGCCCGTCGACGACGACCGGTACCGGCGCCCCCGTCACCGCCACCAGCACGGTGCGCTCGGCGCGCACCCGCAGCCCGCCGGCCGTGACCTCCAGCACCGCGGCCGCGGGGTCGTTGCCCACCAGCCGGTTGGCCAGCGCCGCCGCCGCCCGGTCCGCGGAGCCCGAGCGCGGCACCCCGATGGAGGCCCAGCCGGTGCGGCCGGCGTCCTGCACCGTCGTGAATGGGCCGGGCGTGAGCACGGTGAGCACTCAGCCCACCGCCTCGAAGCGGACGGCCGTGCCCGGGGCGAGCAGCGCCGGTGGGTCCCGGTCGACGTCGAAGAGCACCGCATCGGTGCGCCCGACCAGCTGCCACCCACCGGGCGAGGCCCGCGGGTACACGCCCGCGTACGGACCGGCCAGCGCCACCGATCCCGCCGGCACCCGGGTGCGCGGGGTGGTCCGGCGCGGCACGTGCAGCTCCGCCGGCAGCCCGGTCAGGTACCCGAAGCCGGGGGCGAACCCGCCGAAGGCCACGGTGAGCGCGGCCCCGGTCAGCGCGGCGACGACGTCCTCCTCCGGGTGGCCGGTGAGCCGGGCGACCTCGGCGAGGTCCGGCCCGTCGAACACCACCGGCAGCACCACGGGGGCGCGGGCCGGCCCGCCCTCCGGGGCGGCGGGTACCAGGCCCCGCAGGGCCACCACGTCGAGGTCGGTCACCGGCCGGTCCAGCAGCACGAGCACGGTGCGCGCGGCGGGCACCAGGTCCACCTGCCCGGCCAGCGGGGCGGCGACCAGCGCAGCGTGCAGCCCCGGCACGTCGGCGGGGTCCGCGGCCTCGACGAGCACCGCGCGGTCGCCGTGGGCCACCGCCCGCGCGACCCGCCCGCCACCGCCCACCGGGCCATGATCGGGCACCGCCTCCCTGCCGGCGAGGCCCGGTTCCGGGATGTGCCCCGCGCCACGCGGGCGGACAATCGGGCGTGACCATCGGGAGCCGGTTCGACGCGGCCCTGGCGCGGCAGTCCGATCCCGGGCTGGCCGGGCCGGAGGGGCTGCCGCTGCGGCTCAGCCGCGCGTGCGCCGAGCTGCTCCACGTCGACGGTGCCGGCCTGAGCGTGGTCGACGGCACCGGTCGCCGGCTCCCCCTGGGCGCCAGCGGCCCCGAGGCCTCGAACGCCGAACGCCTGCAGTTCACCGCCGGCGAGGGACCGTGCGCGACGGCCGACAGCACCGGCCAGCCGGTGCTCGCCGTGGAGGAGGAGCTCCGGCGCCGCTGGCCGGTCTTCGCCGACCTCCTGCTCGGCAGCACGCCGTTCCGCGCCGTCGTCGCCCTGCCCCTGGGCCCCGGCCCCGCCGGGGCGGGGGCGCTCGACCTCTACTTCACGCGGTCGGCCGGCGTGGTGGAGCTCGACGTCTTCGAGGCCGTGGCGGTGGGCGAGCTGGTGACCTCGGCGCTCAGCGACGCCGCGGTGTGGTCGACCTGGACCCCGGCGGAAGGGCCGGAGTGGCTGCACGGCCCGGCGCCGCGGCAGCGGGCGGCGGTGTGGGAGGCGGTGGGCAAGCTGAGCATGACCCACGACGTCGACCCGGCCGAGGCGCTGGCCGTGCTCCGCGCCGACGCCTACGCCTCCGGTCGGTCGGTCGACGAGATCGCCGCCGCGCTCCTCTCCGGCCGCCGGCCGATGGAGGAGCTGCGCCCGCGCGAGTGACCGTTCAGCCCGCGAACGGCCCCACGGCGAGCCCGGCCGCCTCCAGCGCCGCCCGCACCGAGCGCGCGAGGTCCACCGCTCCCGGGGTGTCCCCGTGCACGCACACCGAGCCCACCTCCACCCGCACCAGGCTGCCGTCGACCGCGACGACGGCGCCCTCGGCGGCCATCCGCACCGCCCGCTCGGCCACCGCCTCCGGGTCGTGCACCAGCGCGCCCGCCGACCCTCGGGGCACGAGGGTGCCCTCGGGGGTGTAGCCCCGGTCGGCGAAGCCCTCCGCCACCGTCGGTAGCCCGGCGGCCGCCGCGCTGCCGAGCAGCACCGAGCCGGGGAGGCCCAGCACGGGCAGCCCCGGGTCGTAGGCCGCGACCGCCTCGACGACGGCGCCCGCCTGCGCCGCGTGGTGCACCACGGCGTTGTAGAGGGCCCCGTGCGGCTTGACGTAGGAGACCCGGCCGCCGCACGCCCGGGCCACGCCGTCCAGCGCGGCGAGCTGGTACAGGACGTCGGCGGCGAGCTCACCCGGCGCCACGTCGACGAAGCGCCGGCCGAACCCGGCGAGGTCCCGGTAGGACACCTGCGCCCCGATCGCGACCCCGGCGGCGACGGCGGCGGTGCACACGCGGCGCATCGTGACGGGGTCCCCGGCGTGGAAGCCGCAGGCGACGTTGGCGCTGCTGACGACCTCCAGCAGCGCGTCGTCGTCGCCCAGGCGCCAGACGCCGAACCCCTCGCCCAGGTCGGCGTTGAGGTCGATGCGAGGGGCGCCGGGTGCGGTCACGCGCGCAGTCTCGCACCGGAATGGGGACCGCCCCGCCGGCGCTGCACCCCGTATGGGAGCCGCCGAGCCGCTCACGCTCTTCGACGTCGAGCCGCCGCCGGCACCGATGCCGCCGAACCACCTGCTGCAGGTCCGCCGCGTCTACGCCGAGCCGGCCGCGCTGGACTCCCCCCGCGGCCGGCAGGTGCTGGGCCGCTTCCCCGGTGCGGAGGTCGTCGAGGTGCCCTCGCACTGGCAGATCCCCGACCTGCACGGCAACGCCGGCAACGTCGACCGCTGGGTCCGGGTCAAGACCGAGACGCTGGTGCTCGGCGTCCGCAAGGGCCTGGTCACCCGGCCCAACGGCCGCTCGGCGAACTTCATCGCCCCCGGCACCGCCAACGGCTGCGCGATGGCCTGCGCCTACTGCTACGTGCCCCGGCGCAAGGGCTTCGCCAACCCCATCACCGTCTTCACCAACATCGACCAGATCACGGGGCACCTGCGCCGGCACGTGGCCCGGCAGGGGCCCAAGGCCGAGCCCGACCAGTGCGACCCGGAGAGCTGGGTCTACGACATCGGTGAGAACAGCGACTGCTCGGTCGACGCGCTGGTCAGCGACAACGTCGCCGACCTGGTGGCCACCTTCCGCGACCTGCCGACGGCGAAGGCCTCCTTCGCCACCAAGTACGTCAACCGGCAGCTGCTCGACCTCGACCCGCGCGGGCGCACGCGGGTCCGCTTCTCCGTCATGCCCGAGGACGACGCGCGGGTGCTCGACGTGCGCACCAGCCGGGTGGCCGACCGCATCGCGGCCGTCGACGACTTCGTCACGGCCGGGTACGAGGTGCACCTCAACCTCTCGCCGGTCGTGCTCCGCGCGGGCTGGGAGGAGGCGTGGGGATCCCTGCTCGAGCGCCTGGACGACGAGCTCGGGGCCGCAGCGAAGGCGCAGGCCGCCGCCGAGGTCATCCTGCTCACCCACAACGAGGCCCTGCACGAGGTGAACCTCGGCTGGCACCCCACCGCGGAGCAGCTGCTGTGGCGGCCCGACCTGCAGGAGCCGAAGCGCAGCCAGAACGGGCAGGACAACGTGCGCTACCGCGCGGCGGTCAAGCGGGCGGCCGTGGCCCGGCTGCGCGAGCTGGTCGCCCGGCGCGCGCCGTGGCTGGCCATCCGGTATGCCTTCTGACGGCGACATGTCGCCGTGTCGACATGGTCACATGTCGACGATCCGTGGCGGCGCACTCACCATGTGTGTGAAAAGCTCTCGACCGTGGCGGAGCGTGGAGGACCCGTCGTGGGTCGTCGTGCTCGAGGAGGAACCATGCCCGGGACAGCCCCGATGCTGCCTGCGGACGCCCTCCTGGCCGCCCTGCCGGACACGGTGATCGTCGCCGACGGCGAAGGACGCATCGCGTACGTGAGCCCGTCGGTCAGCAGCCTGCTGGGGCACGAGCCGGCGGCGGTCACCGGCCGCCCGCTGCAGGTGCTCATGCCCGATCGACTGCGCCACGGCCACGCCGAGGGCTTCTCCCGGTACCGGGCGACGGGCGAGGGAAAGCTCGTCGGGGCCACCACGCGGGTGCCTGCCCTGCACGCGGCCGGGCACGAGGTGCCGGTCGACCTGACGCTGTCCCGACTGACGACGGCCGCGGGTCACGCGGCGGACGCCTTCGTGGTCGCCGTCCTCCGGGACGCCAGCACCACCATCCTGCTGGAGCGGCAGTTCGAGGTCAGCCGCTACCTGGCGGCGACGCTGCGGGTGACGGCGGCGCTGACCGAGGCCCCGGACGCCGACGTCGCGTTCGAGCAGCTGCTGCCGACCCTGTGCACCGAGCTGGACTGGGACGCCGCGCTCTTGTGGGAGGCCGACGTCGAGCACGGGCGGCTGGTCCACGCGGGCACCTGGGCCGCCCCCGGGGCCGCCGTCCCGGCGCTGGCGGCCGACGCGCCCGGCCGGGTCTTCCGGCGCGGCGAGGGCCTGCCCGGGAAGGCCTGGCAGCAGCGGGTCCCGGTGGTCGCCGAGGACCTCGCCACCGACGCCCGCGTGGTCCGCCGGGACGTCGTCCGCGCCGACGGGCTCAGCACCGGCGTCGCCTTCCCGGTGCTCCGCGGCGACACGCTGCTCGCCGTCTGCGAGCTCTTCTCGGCGCAGTCCCGCCCCGTGCCGCCGGAGCTGCTGGAGGTGCTCGGCCACGCGGGCCGGCAGATCGGCCAGTTCCTCGCCCGGCTGCGCGCCGAGTCGGTGGTGCGCGAGCTGGCCGACACCCTGCAGCGCAGCCTCCTCCCCTCACACCTGCCGGCCATCCCGGGCGTGGAGCTGGCGGCCACCTACCGGGCCGGTGGCGAAGCGGCGCTCGTCGGCGGCGACACCTACGACGTCATGCCCCTGCCCGACGGCCGGTGGATGGTCCTCATCGCCGACGTCTGCGGGACGGGCGCGGAGGCCGCCGCGGTCACCGCCATCACCCGGCACACCGCCCGGGCGGCCGCGGCGTCCGGCACCGCCGCCGGGATCCTCGGTGCGGTCGACGCCGCGCTGCTGCACGAGCAGGGCAGCGGGCCGCTGCGGTTCGTCACCGCCTGCTGCCTGCTCCTGGCGCCCTCGGCCGACGGCCACCGGGCCTCGATCAGCGTGGCCGGCCACCCGCTCCCCGTGCTGCGCCGTCCCGACGGCACCGCCTCCTTCGTGGGCACCCCCGGTCGCCCCCTGGGCATCGACGCGGAGGCGGTCCACGCCGAGGAGATCGTCGACCTCCCGCCGGGCGCGACGCTCGTCCTGTACACCGACGGCGTGACCGAGGCGCGCGACGACCGGGGCGTGCAGTACGGCGAGGAGGCCCTGCTGCGGGTGGTGGCCGGCGCGCCCACCGGTGCGGCGCGGGAGACGGTCGCCGCGGTCTCCGACGCGGTGGAGCGGCAGCTGCTCGGCTCCCGGCACGAGCACGACGACCTCGCCGTCCTGGCGCTCTCCGTCCCACGCTGACCCGGGCCGGCGCCGCCGCGCTGGCTACGGTGGGCCCGTGGCGCGGGTGGTGGTCGTGGGAGCCGGGCTCGGCGGCCTGTCCGCCGCGGCGCGGCTGGCGGCGCTCGGCCACGCGGTCACCCTCGCGGAGCAGGCGGACCACGTCGGGGGGAAGCTCGGCTGGTACGCCCGCGACGGGCACGCCTTCGACACCGGGCCGAGCCTGGTCACCCTGCCGCGGGTGTACCGAGACCTGTTCGCCGCGACCGGTGGCCGGCTCGAGGACGCCGTCGACCTGGTCCGGCTGGACCCCGCGGTCGGCTACCGGTTCGGCGACGGGACCCGGCTGACGCTGCCGGGCCGCGCGGACGCCGTGCCGGCCGCGCTCGACGACACGCTGGGCGCCGGCACCGGCGCCCAGTGGGCCGCGCTCATGGAGCGGGCGGCCGCGATGTGGCGGATCAGCGAGGAGCCGTTCCTGCGCACCCCGCTGGCCGGCGCGACGACGCTGGCGCGGCTGGCCCGGCGTCCGGCGGACGTCGCGGCGATCGCGCCGTGGCAGTCGCTGCGCGGTCTCGGCCGTCGGCACCTGCGCCACCCGCACCTGCGCACCCTGCTGGACCGCTACGCCACGTACTCCGGCTCGGACCCGCGCCGCGCGCCCGCGGTGCTGGCGACCGTGCCGTACGCCGAGCAGGCCTTCGGCTCCTGGTACGTGCGCGGCGGGCTGCACCGGCTCGGGCTCGCGGTGCTGGACCGGGCGGTCGGGCACGGCGCGGTGCTGCGCACCGGCTGCGCGGTCCGCCGGGTCCTCGTCGACGGCGACCGGGTCGGCGGTGTGGAGCTGGCCGACGGCGAGCGGCTGCCGGCCGACGTCGTCGTCTCGGGGGTCGACGCCGCCGCCCTGCACGCCGACCTGCTCGCGCCGGACCCGCGTACCCGGCGCGTCCGCCGGGACCTGGGCCGGGCGACGCCGTCGCTGTCGGGGTTCGTGCTGCTCCTGGCGCTGCGCGGCCGCACCCCGGGGCTGCACCACCACACCGTGCTCTTCCCGTCCGACTACGACCCGGAGTTCGACGCCGTCTTCGGCACCGGCCGCCACGCGGGCCTCCCGTGCCCGGTGCCCGACCCCACCGTCTACGTCAGCGCGCCCGACGACCCCGCTCTGGTTCCCGACGGCGACAGCGAGTCGTGGTTCGTCCTGGTCAACGCGCCGCGGCACGACCCGGGGCACGGCGTGGACTGGGACGCCCCGGGGCTGGCCGAGGGGTACGCCGACCACGTGCTCGGCGTCCTCGCCCGGCGGGGGCTGGACGTCCGCGACCGGCTGCGCTGGCGCGTGGTCCGCACGCCGGCCGACCTGGCACGTGCCACCGGCAGCGTCGGCGGGTCCATCTACGGCAGCTCCAGCAACGGCTCGCGCGCGGCGTTCCTGCGCCCGGGCAACGCCTCCCGCGTCCCCGGGCTGTTCCTGGTCGGCGGGTCGGCCCATCCCGGCGGCGGGCTGCCGCTGGTCGGGCTCTCCGCCGAGATCGTCGCCGGGCTGGTCGGCCCGGCCTGAGACCCGGCGGTCAGGACGGCCGGACCGCCGCCACGGCGAGGACCGGAGCGCCCGGCGCGATCCGCCTCGGCTCCTGCGGTCGCAGGCCGGCCGCGCGCAGACCGCCCACGAGGTCCTCGGCCGTGGGCAGCGACATGGCCCCTTCCTGCGCCCGCAGCAGCAGGTCGAAGTGCCGGCTGAACAGCTGCGGCATCGCCACCGTCGTGACCACCAGCAGCGTGCCCTCCGGGGAGAGCCGCCCGGCCACGTCGGTGAACAGGGCGACGCGCTCCTCCACCGGCAGGTAGTAGACGACGTTCGCCAGCAGCGCGAGGTCGAACGGGCCGTCGTCGGCCAGCCCCCGGACGTCGGCCGGCACGATCGTGGCCCGCCCACCGAGACCGCGCTGCTCGAGCGTGCGCCGGGCGAGCGCCGCCGCACCGGCGTCGGCGTCGACCCCGATGCCCTCGGCCCCGGGCGCCGCGGCCAGCATCGTGGCCAGCTGGAGCCCCGCGCCGCAGCCGACGTCGAGCACCCGCCGCGGCCCGACCGCGGCCACCACCTCCCGCAGGAGGTCGTCGACGAACGGCTCGAAGGCGGCCGAGATCCGCGCGATGACGGTCCCCTGCTCGGCGACGTCCCTCCGCGGGGGCCCGCCGGCCAGGAGCCTCCCGAGGTCGCGGTAGACGTCGGTGTGGAACCCGGCGAACGCCTCGTACGAGGCGCGCACGAGGTCGTCACCCACCACGGCCCGGCCGGCGGCCGTCAGCGACCAGCGGCCGGCGTCCTGCCGCAGGAGCCCGGCTGCCGCCAGCACCTCCAGGAAGGCGCCCAGCAGCGCCTCGTCGGCCACCCCGAGCCGGCGGGCGAGGTCGGGGGCCGCCACCGCCCCGTCCCCGACCGCGTCGAGGACCCCGGTGGTCAGCCCGGCCGCCCCGAGGTTCAGCCGGATGGCGGCCTGGCCGTCCCGCGTGGCGCGCAGGCGGGCGCGGGCGTTGCCCGTCCGCAGGATCGTCAGCAGGGTCCGTGCACCGAACAGCCGGGTCATCTCGCTCCCATCAACCAGGGCCGGGGGGTCAGCCGCGGGCGGCGCCGTAGCCGAGCAGGGCGGCCAGCCCGAGCGCGCTGCGCGGCTGGTAGGCCGCCCGCCACAGCCCGCCGTGCGCCGCCTCGTGCGCCTCGTCCTGCCACGGGTGCTCCTGCGCCGGGCCGCCGCCGGTGTGCAGGTCGTGCACCAGCAGCGCGGCCATGAGCACGTTGGAGGTGGCCGGCTCGAAGATCTCCACCCCGAACCGGTGGGCGCCGGCGTAGGCCGCGGCCAGGGCCCGGTTCTTCAGCACCGAGCGGGTCCGCGTGGGCGGGGCGACGTTCATCGACACGGTGGCGCCCGCCGCGCGGGCGGTGGTCGCCCGCCAGCGCTGCAGCCGCTTGGCCAGCGCGTAGTTGGGGCCCTGCTGGGCGACCAGGCTGTCGGCGATGCCGGGGTCGGTGCCGGGCACGTAGGCACGCTGCAGCAGGCGGCCACCCGAGACCGTCCGCAGCGGGCGGCCCAGCAGCTTGGCCGTGCGGGAGCGCCGCGCATAGGCCTCCACCGACTGCGCGACCGCGTCGGCGGGGACGGCGAAGACGTCGGTCGGCGTGGCGAGGAACGCCAGCGCGAGCTCCGGCCGCTCGGCCGCCAGGCGCACGGTCAGCGCGTCCACCGCCGCGGAGACCCGCACGTTCGTGGCGCCGTCGGCGTAGACGTAGTTGCCCAGCACCGCCTGCCCGGGCAGCCCGGCGGCCCAGTCGGCGACCGCCGGGACCTCGGCGATCAGATCGGCGCCCGCCCGCGCCGGATCGGGCTCGTCGCCCGGCTCCGGCGTCGGCACCAGCAGGGTGCCGGCGCCCGCGCGGGCGATGTCGAGCACCCGCTCCCACAGCGGCGCGCGGGGCAGGTCCACACCGGCGACGCGGGCCCCCCAGCGCAGCAGCGCCGTGAGCGGACCCATCTCGGCGCCGGCGCCCAGCACCACCACGGTGCGGTCGGGCAGCGCGAGCCACTCGGGGTGCGCCGCGACGGTCCGCACCGCGTCGGCGCACGACGGCTCCACGACCCCCGCCGCGACCCAGTCGTCCAGCCGGCGCTGCAGCGCGTCACCCCGCAGCCGCCCGCCGCGGAACGGCAGCGACAGCTCACGCTCGGGCTCGGCGGTGCCGGTCACCTGCACCGTGCGCAGCACGCGGGCGGCGGGTGCGGCGGCGAGCGCCGCCAGCTCGGTCTCCCCCTCGGGGCCGGCCACCCGCATGCGCGCGTGCAGGGAGGTCAGCCCGGCCCCGGCGATGGCCCGTGCCGCGTCCGGCGAGGGCAGCCCGGCCTCGACCAGCCGGCGGAAGTGGGTCAGGTAGCCCGCCCGCCAGTTGGTCTCCCGCTCGGCCGCGAGGGCGCCGGCGGCGTCGGCGGGGCGTAGCGCGTCCGCGACGACGGCCCGGCCGAGGGCCGCCGTGCTCCGCCGCCCGTCGGCCCCTGCGGGGAACACGACCCCCCGGTCCTCGCTCATGCGCCCTCCTCCACCCGCCCAGCTTCTCGCGGCACCCCCCGCGAGGCCAGCGCAGCACCCCGGAGACGCAGGTCAGCGGCGTCACTGGATTGAGCACGTCCGATTCTGGCTATGGGCAGGAGCACGCCCGCCTCCCGACGTCCCGCGACCTCGGTGCGGCGGCCGGTCACCGTCCGCCGCGCACCGGGAGAGCGAGAGCCCCATGCCCTCTGCAGCCACCGACTTCTACGCGGCGGCCCTGCAGTCCGCCGGAACCGCGGACGCACCCGCGCCGGTGCCCTGGTCGGTGCGGGACGCCGACGGCCGCACGTACTCGCTCGCCGGTGCGCTCGACCGGTGGACCGGCGAGGCCGACGACGTCGATCGCCGCTTCCTCGCCCGGGCCCGGGGCACCGTCCTCGACGTCGGCTGCGGGCCCGGCCGGCTGGCCGCCGAGCTCGCCCGCCGCGGCGTGCACGCGGTGGGGCTGGACATCTCGCCGACGGCGCTGCGGCTGGCCCGGAGCTCGGGCGCCACGGTCATCCGGCGGTCGGTCTTCGAGCCGGTCGACGCCGAGGGGCTGTGGGGCACGACGCTGCTGGCCGACGGGAACATCGGCATCGGTGGGAACCCGACCGCGCTGCTGCGCCGCTGCCGGGCCATCGTCGCCCCGGGCGGCCTGGTGCTGGTCGAGACGGAGGGCCCCGGGGCGGGCCAGCGGACGACGCGGCTGCGGCTGGAGCGGGCCGGCGAGGTGAGCTCCTGGTTCGACTGGGCGCACGTGGGCTGCGACGCCGTCGAGCGGATCGCGACGGCGGCGGGCCTCCGCCTCGTGGAGTCCTGGGAGGACGGCGGGCGCTGGTTCGCCGCCCTGCGCCGCAGCCCGGTGCCCGGCGCCGCCTGAGCACGGAGAACGACCCGGCCCCGGACGACGGCGAGCTGCCGTCGGCCGGGGCCGGGTCGTGTCCTGCGCGGAGCCGCCGCCTGGCGGGACCGCGCCGAGATCAGCTGGTGGCGCCCTTCAGCGCCTCCGAGAGCGCGGCCGCCTCGTCGGGCGACAGCTCGACGACCAGACGCCCGCCGCCTTCCAGCGGTACCCGCATGACCAGGCCGCGCCCTTCCTTGGTGACCTCGAGGGGACCTTCACCCGTGCGCGGCTTCATGGCCGCCATGCGTGCCTCCTTCGCCAGCCGCACGTCTGCCTCTGCTGACAGGCGCGCGGTGTCCGATGCTGTGAGCTCCGTGGTCAATGATCCCGTATGAGGGCCGTCCGTCCAACACGAGGCCCGTCAGGGTGACGGCGCGTCGCGCTCCGGGGGTGCCGCCCGGAAGCAGCCGGCGACGTGGTCGTCCACCATCCCGGTCGCCTGCATGAGCGCATAGGCGGTCGTCGGGCCGACGAAGACGAAGCCGCGCCGCTTGAGCTCCTTGGCCATGGCGACCGACTGGGGGCTGGTCGCCGGCACCTCGTCGAGGGTCTGCGGGCGGGTGCGCGGGCCCTCCGGCGCGAACGACCAGAGCAGCTCCGAGAGCCCCTCGGGGAGCTGCCCGGCCACCCGCGCGTTGGCGACCGCCGCGTCGATCTTGGCCCGGTTGCGGACGATGCCCGCGTCCGCCATGAGTCGTGCCCGGTCCTCCTCCGTGAAGGCGGCCACGGCGTCGATCCGGAAGCCGGCGAAGGCGGCCCGGAACGCCGGCCGCTTCCGCAGGATCGTGATCCAGGAGAGCCCCGACTGGAAGGCCTCCAGGCACAGCCGCTCGAACAGGGCGTCGTCGCCGCGCAGCGGGACGCCCCACTCCTCGTCGTGGTAGGTGACGTACTCGGGGGCGCTCGTGGCCCAGGCGCAGCGTTGCACGCGGAGACGCTAGCGCCGGCCACCGACGTTCCCGCCGGGCGGCGGGGCCCGGCCGGCCCCAGTAGCGTCCCCGCTCGTGCACGTCCTCGTCACCGGCGGTGCCGGCTTCATCGGCTCGGCCGTCGCCGCGTCCCTCCTCGACGCCGGCCACCAGGTGCGCGTGCTGGACGCCCTGCTGCCCGCCGTCCACCCCGACTACCCCGACGGCCCCCCGCTCCCGGAGGGGGCGGACCTGGTGGTCGGCGACGTCCGCGACGCGACGGCGGTCGACGGCGCGCTGGACGGCGTCGACGCGGTGTGCCACCAGGCGGCGATGGTGGGCCTGGGTGTCGACGTGCAGGACATGCCGCTCTACGCGGGCATCAACGACCTGGGCACCGCGGTGCTGCTGGCCGCGATGGCCCGGGCCGGCATCGGCCGGCTCGTGCTGGCCGGCTCGATGGTCGTCTACGGCGAGGGCCGGTACTCCTGCCCGGAGCACGGGCCGGTCCCGGCGGCGCCCCGCCGGCGCGCGGACCTCGACGCCGGCCGCTTCGAGCCGCCGTGCCCCCGCTGCGGGCGGCAGCTCGGCTGGGACCTGGTCACCGAGGACGACGCGCCCGACCCGCGCACCACCTACGCGGCCACCAAGCTCGCCCAGGAGCACCTCGCGGCCGCCTGGGCCGGCTCCACCGGCGGCAGCGTCGTCGCGCTGCGGTACCACAACGTGTACGGCCCCCGGATGCCGCGGGACACCCCCTACGCCGGCGTCGCGTCCATCTTCCGCAGCGCGCTGGAGTCCGGCCGCGCCCCCGCGGTGTTCGAGGACGGCGGCCAGCAGCGCGACTTCGTGCACGTGTCGGACGTGGCGACGGCGAACCTCCGGGCGCTGGAGCACCCGCCCGCGGAGTCCACGCTGCGCGCCTACAACGTGGCGTCGGGGCGGCCGCACACCGTGGGCGACATGGCCCGGGCCCTGGCCGACGCCATGGGCGGCCCGGAGCCGGAGGTGACCGGCGGGTACCGGCTCGGGGACGTGCGGCACGTGGTGGCGAGCCCGGCCCGGGCCGAGGCCGAGCTGGGGTTCCGCGCGCGGGTGGACTTCCTCGACGGCATGCGCGAGTTCGCCACCGCGGAGCTGCGCCCGGCCCCGCGCGGCTGAGCCGGCCGGTTCACCACTCGGTGCGCAGGGCCACCTCCGCCACCAGCGCGGTGACCGCGCTCAGCACCAGCCAGACCCGCGCCTGCCGCGGCGGCAGGAACGCCGCGGCGAGCGGCAGCCACACCGTGAAGGGGAGCCAGATCCGCTCGGTCTCCCCCCGGACCAGCCCGGTCAGGTCGCTCACCAGCATCGCGGCCAGCACCGCCAGCGGCAGCAGCGCGAGCGCCGACCGGCGCAGGCAGGCCAGCCCGGCCACCGCCGCGGGGCCCGCCGCCACCGCGGCCGCCGCCAGGTTGCCGACCAGGAAGAACGCCAGCGGGCGGTCGGCGTAGGACGGGCCGGAGCGCACCCGCGCGGCGGTGAGGGACAGCCCCTCGAACCAGTCGTAGCCGGGGACGGCGAACAGCGCGAAGACCAGGACCACCCCACCGGCCGCGACGGCGAGCACCCGCGCGACGCCCGCCCAGCCGAGCCGGGGTCGCTGCACCACCACGACAGCGAGGGCGAGCAGGCCCAGCGACGCCAGCCCGAAGGAGAGGTGCAGGGCCAGCCCGAGCAGCAGCCCACCGGCCAGGGCACGGGCGGCTGCTCCCCCACCCCGCCCCCGCGCCGCCGCGGTGGCCAGCAGGGCGACGCCCCAGGCCATCACCCCGGCGAACAGCGCGTCGGCGCTGGTGGCCACCCACACCGCCGTCGGCGCCAGCACCAGGAACGGCGCCACCGCCCGGGCCGCCGGCTCGTCGGCGACCGCGCGCACGGTCACCAGCACGGCCGGCACCGCGAGGGCGCCGGCCGCGATGCACATCGCCGCCGCCCAGCCCAGACCGCCGAGCCCGGCCCGGTCCAGCAGCACGAAGGCCAGCAGCGCGCCGGGCGGGTGCCCCGACACGTGCGTCGTCCAGGGGTCGGCGGAGTCGGCCAGCACCGAGTCGTTGAAGGTGCGCAGGAACTCCCCCAGCCCACCCACCCGGCCGACGTCGTACGGGTACTCGTACGGGCTGCCCAGCGGCTCGGTCAGCCGGCCCCACCCGCTCGCCAGGGCGAGGGCGACCGCCCACCCCGCCGTCGCCGCGGCCGCGCCGGCGAGCAGCACCGGCCACCGCGCGCGCCGCGCCGCGGCCGGCCCCCACAGCACGAGGGCCAGCCCCACCGCGGCGGGCAGGAGGACCCGTGGGGACACCAGCGGGTCCCAGGGGCCCCGGATGACGTAGCCGCCGATGAGGTGCAGGTCGACGCCGTCGCGGGTCAGCGCCCGGCCGGCCAGCGCCGTGCCCGCGACCAGGAGAACGGCGAGCAGCAGGCCCACCCAGGGCCGCCACCAGCGGACGCCCGCGACCGGGGCCGTCGCCCGCGGTGCCTCCGTGGTCGCCTCGGTCATCAGCCGGACAGTAGGGCCCCGCCCCCGTGGCCGCCCGCCGGCCGGGGACCCCGTCGGCGGGCACGACCGGCGCGTCCGTGGTTGTGTCCTGGGGTGCCCGACGTCGTCCTGCCCTGCCTCGACGAGGCCGGCGCGCTGCCCTGGGTGCTCGGCCGGCTCCCACCCGGCTACCGCGCGATCGTGGCGGACAACGGCTCGACCGACGGCTCCCCGGCGATCGCGGCCGAGCACGGCGCCACGGTGGTCCACGTCCCGCAGCGCGGCTTCGGCGCGGCCGCGCACGCGGGGCTGGAGGCGGCCGGCGACGACGTCGTCTGCTTCTGCGACGCCGACGGCTCCATGGACCCCGCCGACCTGCCGCTCGTCGCGGACCCCGTGCTCGCCGGCGACGCCGACCTGGTGCTGGGCCGCCGCCGGCCGACCCGCCGCAGCGCCTGGCCGGTGCACGCCCGGGTCGCCAACCTGGCGCTGGGCGTGATGCTGCGCCGCCGCACGGGCCTGGCCCTGCACGACCTCGGCCCCATGCGCGCCGCCCGCCGCACCGCCCTGCTCGGCCTCGGCATCACCGACCGCCGCTTCGGCTACCCGCTGGAGATGGTCACCCGCGCCGCCGACGCCGGCTGGCGGGTGCGCGAGGTCGACGTGCCCTACGCGCCGCGCGCCGAGGGCACCCGCTCCAAGGTCACCGGCACCGTGCTCGGCACGGTGCGCACGATCCGCGACATGCGGCAGGTGCTCTCGTCGTGACCCCCACCCAGCTCCTCGTCATCACCAAGGCCCCCGTCCCCGGCCGCAGCAAGACCCGGCTGAGCCCGCCGTGCACGCCCGAGCAGGCGGCGGCGATCGCCGCGGCCGCGGTCGGCGACACCCTCGACGCCGTCCGCGCGACGCCCGTCGCACGGCGGGTCGTCGCGCTGGACGGTGCCCCGGGCGAGCTGGACCTCACCGGCTGCGTCGTCGTCCCGCAGGCCGACGGCGACCTCGGCGTGCGGCTCGCGGCCGCGTTCGCCGACGCCATGGCCGGGCCGGGCGGCGCCGTGCCCACCTTGCTGATCGGGATGGACACCCCGCAGGTGACCCCCGACCTGCTGGCGAGCTGCCTCGAGCGCCTGGTCCGGGCAGGCCCCGGCTCGGCGGTGCTGGGCGTCGCCCCCGACGGCGGCTGGTGGGCGCTGGGCCTGCACGCGCCCGGGGCCGCCCAGATGCTGCCCGGCGTCCCCATGTCTCGCGAGGACACCGCCGTCCGCACCCGCGCGGCGCTGGAGGCGGCCGGCCTCACCGTGCTCGACCTGCCGGTGCTCACCGACATCGACCACTTCCCGGACGCGCTGGCCGTCGCGGAGCGGTGCGCTCCCGGCACCCGGACCCGCCAGGTGGTGACCGGGCTCGCCGCCACCCTCGGGACGGCGTCGTGACGAGCCGCCTCGACCGGCTGCTGGGCGCCCGCCTGCCCGACCCCCCGGAGCAGCTGCGGCGCGGTCCCTTCCGCGCCGGCGCCTTCCCCAGCCCTCTGCACTCCGAGCGGCGCGCGGCGCGGGTCGGGGTCTGGCTCGGGCTGGCCTTCCTGGTGTCCTTCCTGACCGGGCTGGTCAGCGACCTCGTCCAGTCGGGGCCGGAGTGGTTCTCCTGGCCGTCGTCCCCGGTGTGGCTCTACCGGCTGACCCAGGGGCTGCACGTGGCGACCGGGCTCGCCGCGATCCCGCTGCTGCTGGTCAAGCTCTGGACGGTCTACCCGCTGCTCTTCGAGTGGCCGCCGGCCGGCTCCCTCGCCCGGCTGGTCGGCCGGCTGTCGATCCTCGTGCTCGTCGGCACCGCCGCGATGCAGCTGCTCACGGGGCTGATCAACATCGCGCAGTGGTACCCGTTCGGCTTCTTCTTCCCGACCGCGCACTACTGGACCGGGTGGATCGCGATCGGCGCCGTGGCGGTGCACGTCGGCGCGAAGGCACCGCAGATCCGGCGCGGCCTGGCCCGCCGCGGGTCCCCGGCCGCCACCGCCGGGCTGGCCCCCGGGCAGGCCGAGGAGCTGTGCGCGGCGGAGGCGGCCGAGGAGGAGGGCGCCATCGACCGCCGCGCCTTCGTCCTCGCCTCCGGGCTCTCCGTCGCGGCGGTCACCGTCACCACGCTGGGCCAGACGGTCTCCTCCCTCGCCCCGGTGTCCCTGCTCGCGCCGCGGCTGCCGGACGCCGGCCCCCAGGGCCTGCCGGTCAACCAGACGGCGGAGGCGGCGCAGGTCGAGGAGTCCGCGACCGACCCCGGCTACCGGCTGGTGGTCGACGGGCCCCGCCGCCTGGAGCTGTCGCTGGCCGAGCTGCGCCGGCGCCCCCAGCACACCGAGACGCTGCCGATCGCCTGCGTGGAGGGCTGGAGCGCGACCGGCCGCTGGACCGGGGTCCGCCTGGCCGACCTGCTCGAGGAGGCCGGCCTCCCGCGGAACGCCCGGGTCGTCGTCGAGTCGCTGCAGACCGGCGGGCTCTACCGCACCAGCGTGGTGGCGCCGCCGCACAGCGCCGACCCGCGCACCCTGCTCGCCCTGCAGCTCGGTGGCGAACCGCTCGCCCTCGACCACGGCTACCCGGTGCGGCTCATCGCGCCGAACCGGCCGGGCGTGATGCAGACGAAGTGGCTGGCCCTGGTGCGGCCGGCGTGAGCACCGGGATGTCCCGCGACGGGCGCGCGGCGGGGCGGGTCGGGCACGGTGGTCGAGGGGACGGCGACGCCTCCGACCCCGCCCGGCCCCTCGCGTCGGCGGCCCGCCCGTGGTGGCGGTGGCTGTTCCTGGTGCCGGGGTTCGCCGCCGTCGGCTGGGGCATCCTCGGCCTGCTGGGCGCCGGCGACCGGGTGCCGCTGTCGGCGTGGGTGCCGTGGTTCGTCGGCAGCGCGCTGCTGCACGACCTCGTCATCGCGCCTCTCGTCGTCCTCGGGGGCGCCCTGATCAACCGCCTCCTCCCCCGACCCGCCCGCGCGCCGATGGCCGTCGGGCTCGTCGTCGCCGGGGTGCTGGTCGCGGTGGCGCTGGTGTTCGCGCTGGACCCGGGGGACGTGCAGGAGCCGGGCTTCCTGCCGCAGGACTCCTACGGCCTGAACCTGCTGCTGGTCGTCGCCGGGGTGCTGGCGGTCGCCGCGGTGTGGGCGGTCGTGCGCACCCGCCGCGGCTGACCGGTCACCGGGCGGAGGCGTCCACCGCCGCCACGCTCGGCTCGGGGCCGGGCGCGCCGCGCCGGGTCGCCAGGACGCACCCGATCAGCACCAGCGGCAGCCCGAGCGCCAGGCCGAGGGTGAACGGCTCGTCGAGCAGCAGCACGCCGAGCAGCACCGCGACGACGGGGTTGACGAAGGTGATGACCAGCGCCCGCTGCGGCCCCACCTCGCGGATGAGCGCGAAGAACAGCGCCAGCGCCACCGCGGTGCAGAGCACCCCCAGGGTCAGCAGCGAGAGCAGCGCGTCCGGCGACGCCGCCGTCACCTGGCCCAGCCGCGGGACGGCGAAGGGCGCGTAGACGACCGCCGTCACGAGCAGCGCGATCGAGCTCGCGGCGACGCCGGGCACCTCGGGCAGCGCCCGGCTGACCACCAGCGGCGCCGTCGCGTAGCCCAGGACCACCAGCCCCACGGCGAGGATCGGCAGCAGCTGCGCCCCGTCAAGGTCCAGGCCCAGCAGGAGGGCGATGCCGGCGACGCCGACGGCCATGCCGGCCAGCCGCACGGGGGTCAGCCGCTCGTCCTCACCCGCCAGCCGGGCCGCGAGCGCCGCCACGAACGGCACCCCGGCCACCAGCAGCCCGGTGAGCGAGCTGGACAACGTCTGCTCGGCGTAGGACAGCAGCAGCCAGGGCCCGGCCATCTCGAGCGCCGTGAACAGCAGCAGCGCCTTCCAGTGCCGCAGGGCGGGCCGCAGCTGGCCGCGGGCCACCGTCCAGGGCACGAGCAGCGCGGCACCGACGACGCAGCGGGCGAAGACGACCGTGACCGGCGACACCTCCCCGACCGCCACCTTGATGAGCAGGTAGGGCACCCCCCAGATCACCGACATGGCGAGGAACAGCGCCCATCCCCGCCGGCTCACCGCGCCCTCCCGTTCCGCACCGGCCCATCCTCACCGACCGCCGGCGGCGCACCGCAGCGGGTCAGTGGTCGCGGGCGAACGCGGCGAAGCGCCGGAGCGACCAGCGGATGCCGAGCAGGGCGACCGGCCGGGCCAGCACCCATCCCAGTCGGCCGAGCACCCCGAAGGGCAGGTCGAGCCGCTCGGTCCAGACGAAGGTGCTCTGCCCGCCGCGCGCCTCGATCTCGAAGATGCCGGGCCCGCGGACCAGCCGGCCGGTGTGCTGGACCTCGACCCGTCGCGGGGGGTCCCATGCCGTGATGACCATCGTGTCCAGGAACCCGATGCGGGGGCGGCCGGGCACCGGCAGCCCGGTGCGGGCGGCCAGCCGGCCACCCACCCCCTGCGCCGGCCCGTCCACGGTCTCGACATCGGTGGCGAGCATCCACTCGCCCTGCCGCGTCCAGTCGGTGAGCGCGGCCCACACCCGCTCGGGCGGCGCCGCCACCTCCACCCGCTCCACCAGCTCAGGCATCCCGCGTCCTCTCCGGGTCGGCCGGCGCGGCGCCCGGGTCGGTCGGCGCCTCCTCCCGGCTGCGTGCGGCCAGCTCGGCACGGAGCGCCGCGATCTCGGCGTCCCGCTCGTCCAGGGTCTGCGCCAGCTGGTCGAGCAGCCAGTCGACCTCGACCATGCGGTAACCCCGGGCGGTCACCGCGATCCGCAGCCCCCGCACGTCGTCGGCGACCACGCGCCGGTCCTCGGGCAGCTCGACCGGGGAACGGTCGGGGTCGGCCGGCGGCTGGGTCTCGCCGCGGCCGAGCAGCAGCGAGGCGACGAGGAACAGCGCGCCCCCGACCAGCAGGACGGCGACGACGAACAGGAGGAAGGAGAGCACGTCAGGCGTCGGACGGGCCGGTCGCCGGGGCGCGCATCCCTCCGCCGTTGTCGCCGGCCGCCCGCTCCCGCTCGGCCTCCTGGACGATCGCGACGATCTCCTCGACGTCGTCGGTGCAGTGCAGCAGGTCCACGTCGCCGGGGCTGATCGCGCCGTGCTCGGCCATCGTGTTCCGGACCCAGTCGATCAGGCCGCCCCAGTACTCCGTGCCGTAGAGGACCACCGGGAAACGGGTCACCTTGCGGGTCTGCACGAGGGTGAGCGCCTCGAACAGCTCGTCGAGGGTGCCGAAGCCGCCAGGGAGGATCACGAAGGCCTGCGCGTACTTGACGAACATCGTCTTGCGCACGAAGAAGTAGCGGAACGAGATGCCGACGTCGACCCACTCGTTGAGCTCCTGCTCGAACGGCAGCTCGATGCCGAGCCCCACCGACAGGCCGCCGGCCTCCGAGGCGCCGCGGTTGGCCGCCTCCATGGCCCCCGGCCCGCCACCGGTGATCACGGCGTACCCGGCACGGGTGAGCGCGGCCCCGATCTCCACGCCGGCGGCGTAGTGCGGGTGGTCGCGCGGGGTGCGGGCGCTGCCGAACACGCTGACCGCGCGGGGCAGCTCGGCGAGCAGGCCGAAGCCCTCGACGAACTCGCTCTGGATGCGCAGGACACGCCACGGATCGGTGTGCACCCAGTCGCTGGGCCCGCGCTTGTCGAGGAGCCGCTGGTCGGTGGTCGACCCCTGCCGCTGCCGATCGGGCTCCCCGCCGCGGAGCACGATCGGCCCGCGGTGGCGGGTCGGGCGCGGACGCCGGCCCTCCGGCGGTGGGGTGCTGGTCATGCGGTCCTCCCGGAGAGGTAGGCGGTGAGGGCGTCGACGGAGGGCTGCAGCCGGTCGACCCGCACGTGCTCCTCGCGGGTGTGGGCCAGCTGCGGGTCGCCCGGTCCGTAGTTGATCGCGGGGATGCCGAAGGCGGCGAACCGGGCGACGTCGGTCCAGCCCAGCTTGGCGCGCGCGGGGCGGCCGACGGCGGCGATGAAGGCGGCGGCGGCCGGCTCGGCCAGGCCGGGCAGCGCACCCCCGGAGTTGTCGACGACGGTGAGCGTCGCGCCGTCCGCGATCGCCTCGGCGAACACCCCGCGGACGTGCGCCTCGGCGGCGTCCTCGTCCCGGTCGGGGGCGTAGCGGAAGTTGACGGTGAGCGAGGCCTCGTCGGGGATGACGTTGCCGGCGACCCCGCCGGAGATGCCGACCGCGTTCAGCCCCTCCCGGTAGGTGCAGCCGTCGATCTCGACCTCGCGCGCCTGGTACCCGGCGAGCACGGCGAGCGCGCCGGCCAGCCCGTGGACCGCGTTCTGCCCCAACCAGCTCCGAGCGCTGTGCGCGCGGCGGCCCGACGTGGACAGCACCGCGCGCAGGGTCCCCTGGCAGCCGGCCTCGATCTCGCCGTCGGTGGGCTCGAGCAGGATGGCGAGGTCGCCGTAGAGCCAGCCGCGCCGCTCCCGGGCCACCCGGCCGAGCCCGTTCTTCACGGCCTCGACCTCCTCGTTGTCGTAGAAGACGAACGTGAGGTCGTGCGCCGGCTCCGCACCGGGGACGCCGAACACCGCGGCCAGCCGCAGCATGACCGCGTCGCCGGCCTTCATGTCGCTGGTGCCGCAGCCGTAGAGCAGGCCGGTGGCGTCGTCGAGCCGGCTGGGCACGTTGCCGGCGATCGGCACGGTGTCCAGGTGGCCGGCGAGGACCACCCGGGTGGGGCGGTCGAGGTTGGTGCGGGCGAGCACGGCATCCCCGACGCGCTCGACCTCCAGCCCGCCGAGCGCCCGCAGCGCCGCCTCCACCGCGTCGGCCAGCGCCGTCTCGCTGCCGGACACCGAGGGGGCGTCGACGAGGGCACGGGTCAGCGCGAGGACGTCGGCGGACAGGTCCAGCTGCGGCGGGGCACTCACGACTGCCGAGCTTAGTGAAAGGACCTGGCTGCCCCCCGGAACTCGCTGACGCTCGCCCCGGGCCCCTGCAGCCAGGCCGTTCCAGCACCTCACCACCCCCCGGAACTCGCTGACGCTCGCCCCGGGCCCCTGCAGCCAGGCCGTTCCAGCACCTCACCACCCCCCGGAACTCGCTGACGCTCGCCCCGGGCCCCTGCAGCCAGGCCGTTCCAGCAACTCACGGACCGGCCCGCCCCCGCGCGGATCCGCCTCGGTAGCGTTCCCGGCGTGACCGCCGCAGCGCCCGCTCCCGTCTCAGCCGTAGCCGCCGGTCTGGCGACCGTCACCCCCTCGGGCACCGTGCTCGACACCTGGTACCCCGAGCCCCGGCTCGGCGCGCCCGCCGGCGCGGCCACGGGGACCCGACGCCTCGGCGCGCTGGAGCTCTCCGGCGAGCTCGGCCCCGACTACGGGGGCCTGGTGCGCCGCGACGAGGCCCGCGGGGTGGAGGTCATCGCCGTCCGCACGGTCATCGCCGACCTCACCCAGCCGCCGGTGGACGCCCACGACGTCTGGCTGCGGCTGCACCTGCTCTCCCACCGGCTGATCCAGCCGCACGGCGCGAACATGACCGGCGTCTTCGGCCTGCTCACCAACGTCGCCTGGACCAGCTCCGGTCCCGTCGAGGCGGCGACGTTCAACGCCCACCGGCTGCGGGCCGCCGTCGGCCACGTGACGGTCTTCAGCGTCGACAAGTTCCCGCGGATGGTCGACTACGTCATCCCCTCCGGCGTGCGGATCGCCGACGCCGACCGGGTGCGGCTCGGCGCGCACCTGGCCGAGGGGACGACGGTCATGCACGAGGGCTTCGTCAACTTCAACGCCGGCACCCTCGGCCCCTCGATGGTGGAGGGCCGGATCAGCGCCGGCGTCGTCGTCGGAGCGGACAGCGACATCGGCGGCAGCGCCTCCATCATGGGCACCCTCTCCGGCGGCGGCACGCAGGTGATCTCGATCGGCGCCGGCTGCCTGCTGGGCGCCAACGCCGGCATCGGCATCTCCCTCGGCGACGGCTGCGTCGTGGAGGCCGGTTGCTACGTGACCGCCGGCGCCCGCGTCACCCTGCCCGACGGCTCCGTGGTCAAGGCCGCCGAGCTCTCCGGCCGCAACGGGCTCCTCTTCCGCCGCAACAGCGTCAGCGGCGCCCTCGAGGCCCTCCCGCGGGACGGCGACTGGGGCGCGCTCAACGCCGAGCTCCACGCCAACTGACCGAAGCCTCGGCGGAGGTCAGGCCGCGGCGTCCGCGGCGACGTCCAGGTGCTCCAGCAGGGCTACCAGGAACTCCTGCGGCCGCTCGACGTGCGGCGAGTGCCCGACCCCGGGCAGGACGACCTCGCGGTAGGTGCCACCGGCCGCGGCGTAGCGCTCCAGGACGGCTCGGGTCTGGGTCACCATCGGCTGCGGCGGGCACACCTCCCCCGGCCAGCCCGGCACCGCGCCCAGCTGCCCCAGGTACGCCAGGTCGAACACGGAGGTGTCCGAGACGATCGCGTCGGCGTCCCCGCGGATCCACAGCACCGGCGGCTTGCCGGCCAGCTCGGCGATCCCCGACAGGTCCATGACCGTGGGTGCCATCGTGTTGAGCACGCCACGCTCCCCCGGCGCCAGGCCGGGCCAGGCCGAGCCGGGCGCGGAGTCGCCCGGGTAGTGGTCGACGCCGGTCCGGGTGGACAGCATCGACGCGACGAACACGTCCTCCATCGCTGGGTCCAGCGGCAGCGACCCCGGCGCCACGTAGAACGCCCGCAGGATCGACCGCGGGCTGGTCGGGCTGTCCGCGCCCGTGTCGCCCGCGGCGAGCGCGGCGACGAAGTCGGGGTTGGCCGCACCCCCACCGGACCCCGTGCCGTCCGCGGCGAGGCGGCGCCCGTCCGGCCCGGCCGTGCCGCCGAAGCCGAACGGCGAGACCGGGGCGACCAGCGCCACGGAGGCCACCCGCTCGGGCGCGTCGAGCAGGTACTGCAGGACGACGCCCGCGCCCATGCTCCAGCCGACCAGGTGCACCCGCTCGAGGCCGAGGGTCTCCACCAGCGCGGCGACGTCGTCGGCCCAGTCGCGCACACCCCGGCGCGCGTCCACGGGCAGCGGGTCGGTCTCGCCGTAGCCGCGCAGGTCCACCGCGACCGGCCGCACCCGCGCCTCCTCGGCCAGGGCCAGCAGCGGCTGCTGCCAGAAGAGTGCGGAGCTCACGTTGCCGTGCACGAACAGCACGACCTCGCCGCCGGCCCCGCCGGGCTCCACGCCGGCCGGGTGCAGGACGTTCTGGGTGAGTCGTGGGGTGGTCACCCGGGTCGCGGTGATCCCGGGCAGCAGGACGTCGGCCATGGCTCCTCCTCGGCGGCGGGCACACGCTATCGGCCCGAGCCGCCGGGAGGTGGCCGTCCCACCGCCCCCGGCACGGCGCGGGGTGGCCGCGTCCAGGGAACCGTCAGGTCCGGCACCTACAGTCGGCAGGCGATGACCACCGTCCGAGCCGCGACCCACGGTGCCGCTGCCCCGGCGCGCAGGACGACCCGCCGCCCGGCGAACCGGCGCCGCCCGGCCTCCGGAGCCACCCGGCACCGGCGTGGGAAGCGCGGACCGGGCGTGCTGCGCTGGTGGCCGGCGCTGCTGGTGGGCGCCGCCCTGTTCGCCGCGGTGGCCTGGCGGGCCGACATCACCGTCGAACTCCCCGCTTCCGGGAGTTGCACCCTGCCCGGCTCGTCGGTGACCCTCTCCGCCGAGCAGATGCAGAACGCAGCCACCATCGCGCAGGTGGGCCGCGACCGCGGGCTGCCGGACCGGGCCGTGGTGATCGCGCTGGCGACCGCGATGCAGGAGTCGACCCTGCGCAACCTCGACTACGGCGACCGGGATTCCCTCGGCCTGTTCCAGCAACGCCCCTCGCAGGGCTGGGGCACACCGGAGCAGGTGCAGGACCCGGTGTACGCCGCCGGCCAGTTCTACGACCGGCTGGTGACCGTTCCCGGATGGGAGACCGGCCGGCTCACCGAGGTCGCCCAGGCCGTGCAGCGCTCCGGCTTCCCGGAGCTCTACCAGAAGCACGAGGCGATGGCGGTCGACCTCACCGCGGCCCTGCGGCCGGGCGCCGGCGAGCTGCCCTGCGCGTGACCCGAGCCGGCTGATGGCGCTCGCGACCCGCGCCGGCCGGCGGCGCCCACGCACGGGGTCATGGCTCTCCGCGTCCCGACGTTCACCGTGCGCCGACCGTCGATCCCCCGACCGGGTCACCGGGACATTTCTCCAGCTCGCACGGCTGCTGCCCCGGTGACGAGCCCCTAGGCTCAGAACGTGACAGCCACGGGGGCTCGTCCAGGGGCCGCCGCCGGGTGGACCGCCGCGGCAGCGGCCGCAGCCACGGCGGCAGTGGTGGCGCTGCCGTCGATGAGCTTCGCCTACCAGGCTCCGGCTCTCCGCGCGGTTCTGGAAACCCTCAACGCGGTGGTCGCGCTCCTGACCGCCCTCCTCGTCTACGGGCGGTTCCGGGACGGTCGCCGTGTCCAGGACCTGCTCATCGTGCTGGCACTGTGCACCGTGGCCGTGGCCAACCTGGTGCTCACCGCGCTGCCCGGCGCAGTGGCCCCGCGGGAGGACCACTTCGCGCGGTGGGAGGCCCTGGCGATCCGCCTGCTGGGGACCGTCGTGCTGACCGCAGCGGCGCTGGTGCCGGTCGCCCGGCACGCGACCCGCTGGATGTCCCTGGCGACGACGGCGGGCATCGCAGCGGTCGTCGTCGCCCTCACCGCCGCAGGCGTCGCGCTGGGCGAAGCGCTGCCCCCGATGGTCGACCCCCCGACAACGCTCGGCGACGCCAGCGGGCCCCGCCTGGTCGCTCACCCCACCGTCCTCGCGGTGCAGGGCGTGGGTGCGGGGCTGTACGCCTTGGCGGCGGTCGCTTTCACGCGGCAGAGCGCGCGCACCGGCGACCAGATGATCCGGTGGATAGGTGCCGGCTGCGTGCTGGCCGCCTTCGCCCGGGTGCACTACCTGCTCTTCCCTTCGCTCTACTCCGACTTCGTCCACACCGGCGACTTCCTCCGGTTGGGCTTCTACCTGCTCCTGCTGGTGGGCGCGGTGGGTGAGATCCGTTCGTACTGGCAGCTCCGCGTGCGCACAGCGGTTCTCGAGGACCGACGTCGCATGGCGCGTGACCTGCACGACGGGCTGACCCAGGAGCTCACCTACATCTCCACGCAGGCCCGCCGCCTGGCCACCCGGCCGGACCGGGCGACGGCCGAGCTCATCGGCGCCGCCGCCGCGCGGGCCGTGGACGAGGCACGACAAGCCATCAGCGCCCTGACCGCGTCTCCCGGCGAGCCGTTCTCGGTGGCCCTGCAGCGGCTCGCCGACGACATGTCCCACCGGTACGACGTGAAGGTCATCACCCAGCTCGGGTCAGCGGCGGACGTGGACGGGACGCGCGCCGAGGCCCTGCTGCGCATCACCGCCGAGGCGGTGCGCAACGCGGTGCGGCACGGGGCCGCGCAGCGGGTCGAGATCCGGCTGACGTCCGATCCGACGTGCCTGGCGATCATCGACGACGGACGCGGCTTCGACTCCTCCACCGCCCGGCCGGGAGGATTCGGCCTCACGAGCATGCGGCAGCGGGCCGAGGCGCTGGGGGCGGCGCTCCGGATCGATTCCGCTCCAGGGGAGGGCACCACCGTGCGGGTGAACTGGCCGTGAGCGACGTGCTGCAGGTCCTGCTGGCCGACGACCACGCGCCGACGCGGGCGGTCGTCCGCGAGGCGCTGGAGGAACAGGGCTTCGAGGTCGTCGCCGACGTGGACAGCGCACACGCCGCCGTCGCGGAGGCGCGCGAACTGCGCCCCGACGTGTGCCTGCTGGACATCCACATGCCGGGCGGTGGTATCGCCGCCGCGGCGGAGATCAGCTGCACCCTGCCAGGCACGACGGTGGTCATGCTGACGGCGTCGCAGGACGACCGAGACCTGTTCAACGCATTGCGGGCCGGCGCCTCGGCCTATCTGGTCAAGGGCATGGACCCCGAACGCATCGGCCCGGCACTGCGGTCTGCGCTGGCCGGCGAGACGACCTTGCCCCGCTGGCTGGTGCAGCAGGTCGTGGCGGAGTTCCAGCCGCCGGCCCGGCGCCGGCTGTTCCTGCCCAACCGTGCCAAGCAGATCGAGCTGACCGAGCGGGAGGCGGAGATCCTCGACCTGATGGCCGAGGGGCTGTCGACCGAGGAGATGGCCAAGAAGCTGTTCGTGGCACCCGTCACCGTGCGGTCGCACGTCGCCGCCGTCCTCAAGAAGCTGCAGGTGAAGGACCGGCAATCCGCGGTGCAGCTCTCGCGGCAGGAGTCGAACCGTTCGGAGAACCGCTTCCGCCCGTAGCGACGGACAAGACGGAGGCCGGGCCCGGGGATCGCCCCCCGGGCCCGGCCCTGTCTCAGCGTGTGCGGGCCGGCCCGCTCACGTCACTTGCGGAGGTCGAACGCTGCCTTGACCGGAGCCGCGAAGCTCGGGTCGCTCACCGAGACGGTGTACGTGCCCTGGGTCAGGGCGGCGTTGGTGAACTGGCTCAGCTTGGTCGACAGGTTGTAGATGTACTGGCTCCCGTCCCAGCGCATCAGCTTGCCGTTGGTGGCCACCTCGCTGATGACCGCCTCGTTGACCGTGACGTCGGGCGTCGTGTCACCCTGCACCAGGTTCACAGCAGGGGTGAGGTTGCTGACCGCGGCGCCGTCGCAGCCGGTCACGGTGATCTTGACCGGGATGGTGCTGCCGGCCTTGAAGCCGCTGCGGGAGCCGGTGCTGTTGATCGGCTGCATGATCGCGCTGGCGGTGTTGTAGGCGCGGACACCCGAAACCGTCTCGACGTCCGAGCCGCTGTCGTCGTCGGTCACGGTGACGGTGGCGTCGTAGCTGCCGGCAGCGGTGAACGTCCGGGCGAGGTCCGTGCTGCCGTCCGCCCACAGGACCGAGGTGGTGTGGGTGTCGGCCGAGCCCGCGTCGGTGTAGGTCACCCCGAGGGTGACGGCGCAGTTGGTGACGCGGGTCTGCGTGACGCCGGTGATCACGGGGGCGACATTGGCAGCCGTCCAGGAGAAGGTCTGCGTCACGGAGTCGTGCTCGCCGTCCGAGGCCTGGACCGTGACGCTCCCGGAGGCGTCGTCCGTGGTGGTGTGGCTCCAGGAGAAGGTGCCGTTCCCGTTGTCGACGACCGTGCCCGCGCCGTCCACCTTGGTGATCGTCAGCGTGCTGTTGCCGTCCTGGTCGGTGAAGGACCCGGACGTCGCCGGGCTACCGACGGTTCCCTCGTTGCCGTTGGCGGCTCCGGCCTGGGTGCCGACTGCGGGGGCGTACGAGTTGCTGTCGCACGCGTTGCCGAGGCCGTCGCCGTCCGCGTCGGCCTGGTCGGCGTTCGCGACGGTGGTGCAGTTGTCCGAAGCGTCGGGGATCCCGTCACCGTCGGCGTCCGGCGCCGGAGGAGGGGGCGGCGGCGTCACGGTCGGGTTGTCGACGTGCACGTTGATGAAGTCCTGGCGGAACGTGGAGTCGAACAGCTGCGTCGTCATCTGCCCCTGCACCTTGACCTGCACAGCCACGTCCTGGCGACCACCGGTGGCGACACCGGTGATCTTGGCGTGCTCGCCGTCCGGAGCGCCGGCAGCGAGGACGAGGTTGACGCTGTGCTCGCTCGTGCAGTCGGTCACGCTCACGAACGCCGGGTTCGTGGTCGCCCACGACTTGTCCGACGTCAGGTCGATGCGGACGGGAGCGGTGGTGGTGGCGTTGCAGCCGGGGACGTCGCCCTGCGCCTCGCCCTGCGCGTCAGCCAGCAGCTTGACCGTGAACGCGACGGTCGAGCCGGCGTCGTCGGTGATGGAGGTCGGGGCCATGTCGACGGTGTCGGCGAAGGCGGCTGACGGCATCGCGATCAGGCCGGCGGTCGCCAGGGCCACTGTCGCGGTTCTCCTGCGGAGCATGGGGATCCCTCTTCCTGCATCGGATGGTCCGTGCTGGTGCGTTGGGAGAAGGTTGCGACCGCAGCGAACCGAGGCACCAGAGGGCGAGGCGTTGACATCCCTCAACGCCCCTGTCGCGGCACGGAGGCGCCGCCGCGAGGGCACCGTCCCGGAGCGAGCCGGTCACCGGCTGACCTGCGGTTTCGCCTGGTGCATCCACCCGCGTCCGTCGTCACCGGCCGACGTGCTGAGGCGTTGAGATCCCTCAACGCCTCAGCACGCGGGCAGCCCCCGGGCGCCGCTCCGTGGAGGCGTCACCGCCCGGCGACGGCACACGGCGCCACCACCGAGCAGGACCCACCCGGACGGGACGGGATCCGCCCATCCTCTGGACGCCGCGACCTCGCCCCGGCCGGAGGCGGACGTCGGCGTGGCCGGCTCTCAACCGCGCAGGCGCTCCACGGCGGCCTCGATCCGCTCGTCGCTCGCGGTGAGCGCCAGCCGGACGTGCCGCGCGCCGGCCGGTCCGTAGAAGCTTCCGGGAGCGGCGACGATGCCGCGCCCGGCGAGCCAGTCGATGGTGGCCCAGCAGTCCTCGTCGCGGGTGGCCCACAGGTAGAGGCCCGCCTCGGAGTGGTCGATGCGCATCCCCGCCGCGCGCACCGCGGCGGCCAGCCGGTCACGCCGCCGGCGGTACCGCTCCCGCTGCGCGTCGACGTGCGCGTCGTCGTCCAGCGCAGCCGCCATCGCGGCCTGGACCGGCCCCGGGACCAGCAGCCCGAGGTGGCGGCGCACCTCCCACACCCGGCGCACCAGCTCCGGGTCGCCGGAGAGCAGGCCACCCCGGTAGCCGGCCGCCGTCGACTGCTTGGACAGCGAGTGCACCGCCAGCAGGCCGGTGTGGTCGGCACCGGCGACGTCGGGGTGCAGGATCGAGCGGGGCTCCACGTCCCAGCCCAGCGTGATGTAGCACTCGTCGGCGACGACGGGGACCCCGTGCGCCCGGCCCCAGTCGACCCACGCACGCAGCTGGTCGACCCCCAGCACCCGGCCGTGCGGGTTGCCCGGGGAGTTCAGCCAGACCAGGGAGACGCCGGCCCCCTCGGCCGGAGGCGTGTCGCTCCGGCGCACCGCGAGACCGGCCAGCACGGCGCCGACCTCGTAGGTCGGGTAGGCGACCTCGGGGACGACGACGGTGCTCGCGCCGCCCTGCAGCCCCAGCAGGGTGGGCAGGAGGGCGACGAGCTCCTTGGAGCCGACCGTCGGGATCAGCGACGGTTCAGCACCGAGCGGGTCGGCCACCTGCACGCCCAGCCGCCGCGCCAGCCAGCCCGCGGCGGCGGTGCGCAGCGGCACGGTGCCGAGCGCCGTCGGGTAGCCCGGGGCGTCGGCCGCACCGGCCAGCGCCTCGCGCAGCACGGCGGGGGTGTCGTCGACCGGGGTGCCGATCGACAGGTCCACCACCCCGGCGGGGTGCTGGGCCGCCCGCGCCCGCGCCCCGGACAGGGAGTCCCACGGGAAGTCCGGCAGCGCGCGGGGCGTGCCGGGGACCGGAGCGGTCAGTGACCTTCGCCCTGGGGCGGGAGCGCGGCCACCAGCGGGTGGTCCTTGCCGATCTTCCCGGTCTTCGCGGCGCCGCCCGGGCTGCCCAGGTCGGAGAAGAACTCCACGTTGGCGTTGTAGAAGTCCTTCCACTTGTCCGGGACGTCGTCCTCGTAGTAGATGGCCTCCACCGGGCACACCGGCTCGCACGCGCCGCAGTCGACGCACTCGTCGGGGTGGATGTAGAGCATCCGGTCGCCCTCGTAGATGCAGTCCACCGGACACTCGTCGATGCACGCCTTGTCGAGAACGTCGACACAGGCCTGGGTGATGACGTAGGTCACGGGGTTCCCTCCCGGGGACGTTCGGGCGGCGCGCCGGGCGAGGCCGGTCGCGTCAGATGCGTCCCTAGTATCACCTCCGGGCCCGGTCTGCGTTCCACGGGCCACCCGCCACGTCCCCCGAGCGGGGCACCCCGGCGGCCTGCCGGCGGGCGTCCCCCCATGGGGGTGGGTTCCCGCTCAGCGCTCAAGCAGCGGGCCGGGGCGCCGATCTCGACGACGTGTCCGGGACGACGCAGGGTGAGGTGACGCCGCGGCTGGAGCCGCCGGCGTCCCCCTTCGACGCGCACGCCGCCCTGGTGCACCTGCTCTCCCGGCTGCGCGCGTCCTCCGGGGCCACCCGGGTGTCGGTGTGGGTCCACGAGGCCACCACCGAGCTCGTCGTCCCGTTCCGGCAGTCCACCAGCGCCACCCGCAGCCAGCTCCCCCTGCACCCCGCCCTGCGCACCCCCGCGAACCTGTGCGACTCCCCCTTCCTCTCCGCCGTCGTCACCGGCCGCCGGCCCGTCGTCGCCCACGCGGACGGCCGGCGCGCCGAGGACCGGCAGCTCGCCGAGGTCGGCATCCGCTCGGCGCACGGTGAGCCGCTGGTGCTCGACGGCGCGGTCGTCGGCGTCCTCACCGTCGAGCCCGCCGCGGCCGCCGCCCCGCACCTGCTCCGCCAGGTCGCCCCCCGCATCGCCGCCGCGCTGGCCGAGGCGTGGACCCGGCGCGCCCAGCAGCGTCGGCTGGAGCAGGCCGGCGTCCTCCTGAAGCTGATCGAGTCCGCCGCGCAGGCGCAGTCGATGGACCACCTGCTCGGCTCCGCCTGCCGCCAGCTCGCCGAGCTGGGCGAGGTCGAGCGCGCCTGCGTCTTCCTGCTCGAGGACGGTCGGCTGGTGCCCCGCATGGCGGCGTACGCCGACGGCCGGCAGGACCTGGCCACCTGGCGGCAGTTCCGCGCCGCGCCCGTACCCCTGGAGCTGGCCGAGACGGTGCTGCGCACCGGCACGCCCCTGACCGCCGACCGCGACTCCGACCTCGTCTCGGGCTGGTGGGTCGACTCCTTCCACATCGCCTCCGCGCTCGCGGTACCCCTGGGCCGCAGCCCCGACCTGGCCGGCGTCCTCACCCTGGACAGCACGCAGGTTCGGCCGTTCTCCGAGGACGTCCGCCGGCTGGCCGCCGCCGCCGGCGCGCACCTCGGGGGCGTCATCGAGCAGGCCCGCACCAGCCAGGCCCGCGCGGCGTCGCTCGCCACCGCCCGCGTCGTCCGGCAGCTGCTCGTCGACGGCTCGGCGGTGACCGGGGCCGCCGCCGCCGCGGAGGTGCTCGCCCGCGCCGTCCAGCGGCTGGCCGGCACCGACCGGAGCGCCGCCTACCTCGTCGACGGCGACGACCGCATCAGCGAGGTCCGGCACGTCGACTGGCCCGAGGAGCACAAGCAGGTCGTGCAGGCCCAGCTGGTCGGCGGGCCGGCGGCCGGCGTCCCCCTGTGGCGGCTGGCGACCGAGGAGCGGGCGCCCGTCTTCGTGGAGGACGCCGCCGCCACCGACCTGCTGGACCCGGAGCTGGTGCGGGCGCTCGAGGTGAGCTCCTACATCAGCGTGCCGCTCATGTCGGGCGACCGGCTCCTGGGGCTGGTCGTCACCGGATCGGTCGGCGCCACCCGCACCTGGAGCCCGTCGGTGCGCGACGCCGTCCGCCAGGTCACCCTCGAGGGCGCGCTGGTCGTGGAGAACGCCGAGCTGCGCGCCGCCGAGCAGGAGCGGCTGGCCCAGCTGGCCACCGAGGCGCACCACGACCCGCTCACCGGGCTCGCCAACCGCCGCAAGTTCATCGAGACCGTGGAGACCACCGTCTACGGCGACCGCGACCGGCGGTGCGCCCTGCTGATGATCGACCTCGACCGGTTCAAGGAGATCAACGACAGCTTCGGGCACAGCGTCGGCGACGACCTGCTCTGCCTCGTCGGCCCCCGCCTCGAGCGGGCGCTGCGCCCCGGCGACCTGCTGGCCCGCATGGGCGGTGACGAGTTCGCGGTCCTGCTGCCCGACGCCGACGTCGACCGGGCCCGCGAGGTGGCCGACGCGCTGGGCGCCGCGCTGCGCGACGCCTTCGTCCTCGCCGGCATGTCGCTGCACGTGGACGCAAGCATCGGCATCGCCCTCTCCCCGGACCACGGCCGCGACCGCTCGCTGCTCCTGGCCCGGGCGGACACCGCCATGTACGCGGCCAAGCGCGGGCGCCTGGGCTACGAGCTGTGGGCCCCCGACGGCACCCCCGCCACCCGGGACCGGCTGCAGACCCTGGAGCAGCTGCGCTCCGCCCTCGACGGCGAGCAGCTGCGCAACCACTACCAGCCCCAGCTGGACCTGCGGACCGGCACCGTCGTGGGCCTGGAGGCGCTCGTCCGGTGGGAGCACCCGGAGCGCGGGCTGCTCTACCCCGACGTCTTCCTGCCCCTGGCCGAGCAGGCCGGCCTCATGCGCCGGCTGGCGCTGCGGGTGCTCGAGCGCTCGCTGCGGGACCTGCACAGCTGGCGGACCCACGGCCACGACCTGTCGGTCGCGGTCAACCTCTCGGTCTCCAACCTGCAGGACGTCGCCCTGCCCGAGCAGGTCGCGATGCTGCTGGAGACCTGCTCCGTGCCGGCCGGCGCGCTGGTCCTGGAGATCACCGAGGACGTCCTGATGGCCGACGCCGCCCGCAGCCAGCAGGTCATGGCCGGGTTGCGGCGGCTGGGCGTGCGGTTGTCCGTCGACGACTACGGCACCGGCTACTCCTCGCTGTCCTACCTGCGGGCGCTGCCGGTGGACGAGTTGAAGCTCGACCGCAGCTTCGTCACGCACCTGACGTCCGACCCGCGGGCGGCGGCGATCGTGCGCAGCACCCTGCAGCTGAGCCGCGACCTCGGGATGAGCATGGTCGTCGAGGGGGTCGAGGACGCCGACGCCCTGGCCGCGCTGCGCGAGTGGGGCTGCGACGTCGCGCAGGGCTACCACATCTCCCGGCCGATGCCGGCCGAGCGGGTGCTGGGCTGGCTGAACGCCCGCCCCCTGCCGGCCGCGCTGGGCACGACGGCGCCCCCGCGCGACTGACGGGGCGCCCACGCCCCGCGCGGCGCCGCGCGTCATGATCGTCGCCGTGACCGCCGCCTCCACCACCCGGGTCGCCGAGCTGGAACGGCTCGCCGCCCGCACCTGGCGCGGCCTGGAGGAGGAGCCGTACGGCGACTGGCTGCTGCGTGCCGGGGGCGGCTTCACCGGTCGCGCGAACTCGGTGCTGGTGACCGGGGACCCGCCGGACGACCTGCCCTCGGCCGTCGCCGCGGTGACCGCCTGGTACGCCGGGCGGGGGCTGCGCCCGTGCGCCGCCGTCCCGACGCCGGGCGCCGAGGCCGCCGGCGAGGCCTTCGCCGCCGCCGGCTGGACCCGCGACGAGGACACCCTGGTGCTCATCGCGCCGGCCGGCCCGTGGCCCGCCGCCGACGTGCCGCTGCTGCTCGACGACGCCCCCGACACGGCCTGGCTCGCCGGCTACCGGCACCGCGGGGCGGCGCTCCCGGCCACGGCCGAGGCGGTGCTGCGCAACGCCGAGCGGCCGCTGTTCGCCTCCGTCCGGCCCGATCCCGCGTCGGCCCGGCCGGCCGCCGTCGCCCGGGGCGTGGTCTGCGACGGCTGGCTGGTGGTCAGCGCGGTGACCGTGGACGAGGGCTACCGGCGGCGCGGCCTGGCGACGGCGGTGATGGCGGCGCTGGCCGCCGAGGCCCGCACCCGCGGGGCGACGTCCTGCCTGCTCCAGGTGACCGCGTCGAACGCCCCCGCCCTGGCCCTCTACGCCCGGCTGGGGTTCACCAAGCACCACCGCTACCACTACCGGTGGGCGCCGCGGGGGTGACCCGGCGGGCCGGCGCGCCCAGCGCCAGGCCCACGGCGAGGGCCGCGGCGAGCACCCCCAGCAGCAGGAAGGCGGTGCTCACGATGCCGAGCGCGCCGCCGGACACCAGCAGCAGGTCGCCCTCGGGACGCCGGGCCATGGCCGCCACCACGACGACCAGCCAGGTCGCGGCGGGGAGGGCGGCGACGACCTTCGACCCGCTGAGCCGCAGCGCCGCGGACACCAGCAGGACGTTGCCCACCACCGCCGCCGGCACCGACACGGGCACCAGCACGCCACCGACCCGCAGCGGCAGCCACAGCACCTCGACGACCGCCAGCCACGCCGCGACGAGCACCGCGCAGACGCCGAGGCCCACCGTGACCGGGCCCCGGCGGCTCACACCTCGAGGCCGGCGAAGAGGTCGTCCTCCCGGCCGTCCGGGCCGGACGCCGGCCCGCGCTCGCCCTGGACCAGGCGGTAGTACTCGACGCCGAGCACCTCCTGGCCGAGGTTGTTCGACAGCGCGAAGAACGGACCGTCGACGGTGATCTGGGTCGGGTGGGCGCGCATGGCGGCGTCCTTGCGGCCGGCGTACGCCCGGGCGTCCACGGCGCAGGTGACCACCTCGTCGGGCACCACGAACGGGACCTCGTCGAGGTCGCCCAGCCCGTCGAAGGGGGAAGCCTCGCCGAGGGCGGCCATGGCCTCGATGCCCTCCCGGACCACCGACCGCGGCATGGCGTTCCAGTACACCTTCGCGACGTCCCAGGCCGCGCCGAGGTCGGGGCGGTAGCCGGGGTCGGCCGCGGCCTCGACCGCCCGCATGGCCACGCGGTGGGCCTGGATGTGGTCGGGGTGGCCGTAGCCGCCGAACTCGTCGTAGGTGACGACGACCTGGGGGCGCACCTCGCGGACCACGGCGACGGCGTGCGCCACCGCCTCGTCGAGGTCTGCGTTCCAGAACGCGCGCGGGTGCTCGTTGGCCGGCGTCCCCATCATCCCGGAGTCGCGGTACCGGCCGGCCCCGCCGAGGAACCGGGAGTCCTCGACGCCGAGGGCGGTCATCGCCGCACGGAGCTCCCAGATCCGGTAGCCGCCCAGCTGGTCGGCCTGGTCGGCGGCCAGCTGGCCCAGCTCCGGCACCAGGATCTCGCCCTCCTCGCCCAGCGTGCAGGTGAGCAGCGTGACGCCGACGCCCTCGGCGACGTAGCGGGCCATCGTGGCCCCGTTGTTGATCGTCTCGTCGTCGGGGTGCGCGTGGACGAGGAGCAGACGTCGGTCAGCGGTCACGATCGGCCATTCTTCCTGAGGCCGTCGGCCCCGCGAGAGGCGCCGACCCGGGGGCGTCGTCGTCCTCCCTCACCGCGGAGCGTCCTCCCCCACCGCGCACCGTGAGGGAGGACGCGCTGGGATCAGGGAACCTGATCCCAGCGGGGGTCAGGCCTCGGTGGGGACGACGGCGCGCGCCTCGGCGAAGTGGCACGCCGAGGGGTGCCCCTGCCCGCGGTCCACCAGGGCCGGGGCCTCGGTGGCGCAGATGTCCTGAGCCTTCCAGCAGCGGGTGCGGAACCGGCACCCCGAGGGCGGGTTCGCCGGGCTCGGGACGTCACCCTGCAGCAGGATCCGCTCCTTGAGCCCGCGCAGGTGCGGCTCGTGCACCGGCACCGACGAGAGCAGCGCCTGCGTGTAGGGGTGGGCGGGCGAGCCGTAGACCTGCCTGTCGGTGCCCTCCTCCACGATGCTCCCCAGGTACATCACCGCGACGCGGTCGGAGATGTGCCGCACCACCGACAGGTCGTGGGCGATGAACAGGTAGGAGAGCCCGAAGTCCTTCTGCAGGTCCTCCAGCAGGTTCACCACCTGCGCCTGCACCGACACGTCCAGCGCGCTCACCGGCTCGTCGCAGACGATGACCTCCGGCTGCAACGCCAGGGCGCGGGCGATGCCGATGCGCTGGCGCTGGCCGCCGGAGAACTGGTGCGGGTACCGGTTGACGAAGTCGGGATTGAGCCCGACCCGCTCCATCAGCTCCTGGGTGCGCTGCAGCCGGCCCTTCTTCGGCGCGATGTCGGCGTGCACCGACCAGCCCTCGGCCACGATGTCCCCGACGGTCATCCGCGGGTTCAGCGAGGCGTAGGGGTCCTGGAAGATGATCTGCACCTCGCGGCGGTACTGCTTGAGCCCGCGGCCGCTCAGCTTGGTGACGTCCTCCCCCTTGTAGAGGATCTGCCCGTCGGTCGGCTTCTCGAGGGCCACCAGCATCTTGGTCACCGTCGACTTGCCGCAGCCGGACTCCCCCACCAGGCCGACGGTCTCGCCCCGGCGGAGCCGGAGGTTGACGCCGTCGACGGCGCGGACGTGGCCCACCGTGCGCTTGAGGACGATGCCCTGGGTCAGCGGGAAGTGCTTCTTGAGGTCCTTGACCTCGAGCAGCACCTCGCCCGGGGTGTGCACCGGGCGGCTGGCCGCGTCGGCGGCGTCGGACGCCGCGGCCCGGTCCGCGGCGCTCGCCGCGGTGGCGCCGGAGCCGTCGTCAGACATGGAGGACCTCCTCGCTGTAGTGGCAGGCGGCCTCACGGCCCGGGACGACCAGCCGCAGCGGCGGGACGTCGGCCACGCAGTCGCGACCGGGCGCCGCCTGCGCACCGGTGCGGCGCTTGGGGCAGCGCGGGTGGAAGGGGCAGCCCGAGGGGATGGCGGCGAGGTTCGGCGGCTGACCGCCGATCGGCTGCAGCCGGCCGCCCTTGACCTCCACCTGCGGGATCGAGCGCATCAGCCCGTCGGTGTAGGGATGAGCGGGGTTGCCGAACACCTCGTCGACGGTGCCTCGCTCGACGATGCGGCCGGCGTACATGACGGCCACGTTGTCGGCGACCTCGTTGACCACACCGAGGTCGTGGGTGATGAGGATCAGCCCCATCCCGGTGTCCCGCTGCAGGTCCTTGAGCAGGTCCATGACCTGGGCCTGCACGGTGACGTCGAGCGCGGTGGTCGGCTCGTCGGCGATGAGGATGCGCGGGTCGAGGGCCAGCGCCATCGCGATCATGACGCGCTGGCGCATGCCGCCGGAGAACTGGTGCGGGTAGTCGTTGACCCGCTCCTTGGCGGCCGGGATGCGCACCCGGTCCATCAGCTCGACGGCGTGCTGCTTGGCCTCCTTGCGGGAGGCGCCCCGGTGCGCCCGGAACATCTCCCCGATCTGGAAGCCGACGCTGTACACGGGGTTCAGCGACGAGAGCGCGTCCTGGAAGATCATCGAGATCCCCGGCCCGCGCACCTTGCGCTGCTCCTCCTCGGGCAGCGTGAGCAGGTCACGCCCCTCGAAGACGATCCGGCCGCTGGTGACCTCCGCCGGGGGCGAGTCGAGGATGCCCATGATCGCCTGGGCGGAGACGGACTTGCCCGAGCCGGACTCGCCCAGGATCGCAAGGGTCTCCCGCTCCGAGACGGTGTAGCTCACGCCGTTGACGGCGTTGACCAGGCCCGATCCGGTGCGGAACTGGACCCGGAGGTCGTCGACCTCCAGGAGCGGCGCCCCGGCGCCGCCGGCCGGGCTGGACGGGACGGACGTGGACGCGGTGCTCATGAACGCTGCTTCGGGTCGAGGGCGTCGCGCAGGGCGTCACCCATGAGGACGAACGCCATCACCGTCAGGGTGAGGACGAGGCTCGGGAAGAGGACGGCGTGCGGCGCGGTGCGCAGCAGGTCCTGGCCGGTGTCGATCTGCAGCCCCCAGGAGATCGCCGGCGCCTGCAGGCCCACCCCGAGGAAGGTCAGCGTGGCCTCGGCCGCGATGAGCACGCCGATGGTGATCGTCGCGTACACCAGCACCGGGGCGACGGCGTTGGGCAGGATGTGCCGCACGAGGATCCGGCTGTCGGAGGCGCCCATCGCCCGGGCGGCGGCGACGTAGTCGGAGCTCTTGACCGCGATGACCTGCGAGCGGACCAGCCGCATGGCGGTCATCCAGCCGAACATCGCCAGCGCGATCGCCACGGCGACCACGCCCCGGCCCAGGATGCCGCTGCGCAGGACCACCAGCGCGCCCAGGATCAACGGCAGCGCGTAGAAGATGTCGGCGATGCGCGACAGGATGCTGTCGGTGACGCCGCCGTAGAAGCCGGAGATGGCGCCGACGAGGACGCCGAACACCAGGATCACGACGACGGCGAGCAGGCCGATGATCAGCGAGTTCCGCGCGCCGTAGACGACGTTGGCCAGGTAGTCGCAGCCCTGCTGGTCGAAGCCGAACCAGTGCTCTGCCGACGGCGTGGCGTTGCTGTTCGACAGGTTGCACGAGCGCGGGTCGACGCCGCGGGCGAAGACCGACGGCAGGAGGGCCATCGCGACGAAGAGCAGGCCGAACAGCGCGCCGATCCAGAAGAAGGCGTTGCGCCTGAGCTGGCGCCAGGCGTCGCTCCACAGGCTGTTCTGGCGACCCCCGTCCGGCTGGTCGGTCGCGCCGGTCACGCCGCCGGCGCCGGCCTCGTCGTGGCCCACGGTCGTCAGGTTCGGCTCACTCATAGCGGATCCTCGGGTCGAGGACGGCGTAGAGCACGTCGACGACCAGGTTGAAGAAGATGAAGACGAAGACCAGGAGCGTCACGATGCCGACCACGACCGCGCCCTCCTGGGCGCGCACGGCGTCGAAGACCGCCCGCCCGATGCCCGGGAGGTTGAACACCGTCTCGGTGACGATCGCGCCGCCCATGAGGGTGCCGATGTCGGCGCCGACGAACGTCACGACCGGGATCAGGCTGTTGCGGAGCGTGTGCCGGACGATGACGTCCCGGCGGGGCAGGCCCTTGGCCCGCGCGGTGCGCACGTAGTCGGCCCGCATGTTCTCCGCGATGCTCGTCCGGGTCAGGCGGGCCACGTAGGCCAGCGATCCGGCGGCCAGCACCAGGCCCGGCAGCAGGTAGCTGTACCAGCCGTCGTTCACGCCGGCGATCGGGAACAGGCCCAGCTGCAACCCGAAGGTGAACTGCGCGACGAAGGCGAGCACCAGGATCGGGATGGAGACGATCAGCGTGGTGCTCACCAGCACGACGTTGTCGAAGAAGCCGTTCTTCCGGATGCCGGCCATGACGCCGGCGACGATGCCGATCAGGATCTCGAAGGCGATGGCGACCAGCGCCAGCTTGATGGTGACGGGCATGCGCTGGGTGATCGTGTCGAGCACCTCGCGGCCGCGGAAGTCGGTGCCGAAGTCGCCCTGCAGCAGGTCACCGACGTACTTGACGTACTGCAGCCAGAGCGGGTCGTTCAGGTTGAACTCGTCGGTCAGCTGGGCCACCACGGCGGGCGCGAGGGGTCGGTCGCCGCCCAGGGCCCGGATGGGGTCGCCCGGCAACGCGTAGACCAGCGCGAAGATCAGGAAGGAGGCCCCGAGCATGACCGGGATCGTGAGTAGAAGGCGGCGCGCGATGTAGCGGCCCATGTCGCTCCTCGGTCAGGACGCGCCGTTCCCCTGTGATGGGCGCGGACGCGTCGTCCATGATGCGGGACGAGCCCGAGCGGCCGACCGCCGGGGAGCCCTGCCCGGTCTGGGCGGGGTTCCCCGGCGGCGGCCTGCGGTGTGCGGCTGCGTCAGCTGATGGGCGTGACGTTGGCGACGTCGATGTCACCGAAGACGTCGATCACCACGTCGCTGACGTTCTCCGAGTGCCCGGCCTGCTCGAGGTCGAAGAACATCGGGGCGATCGGCATGTCCTCGAGCAGGATGTCCTCGGCCTGGTTGTAGAAGTCGAGGGCCTCCTCGTTGCTCGAGGCGCTGTTGCCCTGCTGGATCAGCGCGTCGAACTCGGGGTTCGAGTAGAACGTGGCGTTCGAACCCGCCGGCGGCAGGGCCGCCGTGGAGTACAGCGGCTCCAGGTAGTTCTGCGGGCTCGGGTAGTCCATGCTCCAGCCGAGGCGGAAGGGACCGGTCACGCCCTGCTCGTCGAGCAGCGGCAGGTACTCGGCGAAGTCCAGCTCGCCCCGGAGGACGTAGTCGACGCCGAGGTTCTCGCGGAGCTGGTTGCCCACGGCCTGGACCCAGGCGTCGTGGCCGGCGCCGGCGTTGAACCACAGCTCGATCGGCTGGCTGCGGTCGAAACCGGCCTCGTCGAGCAGCGCGTTCGCCGCGTCGACGTCCAGCTCGCAGTACTCGCAGACACCCTCGCGGTAGCCGTCGACGACGGGGGCGACATAGGCGTCGGCGGGCGTGCGGCTACCGGCGAAGATGGCGTCGGAGATCGCCTGCCGGTCGATGCCCATCGACAGCGCCTGACGGACGCGCGGGTCGGAGAACCGCTCGTCGTAGGTCGGGAAGCCGAGGTAGGTGAACCCGGAGGACGGGGCCTCGAGGTACCGGTCGCCCAGCACGTCCTGGGCCGAGGCCAGGGCGTCCGGCGGGAGGTCCGGCAGGACGTCGAGGTTGCCCGCCTGCAGGTCGTTGTAGCCGGTGTTCAGGTCGGCGTAGACGCGGAAGTCCACGGACTCGGCCACGGCCGGGTCCTCGCCCGCGTAGTCCTCGTACCGGGTGACGGTGATGCCCTGACCGGGGACGAACTCGCTCTCGGCCATGAACGGGCCGTTGCCGATCGGCTGGGCGCCGAAGCCCTCGGGGTCCTCGAAGAAGGCCTCGGGGAGCGGCCAGAAGGCGTTGTAGCCGACGGTCACGGGGAACTGCGCGAAGGGCGAGGCGAGCTCGACCTCGAAGGTGTTCTCGTCGATCACCCGCAGGCCGCTCATCTCCTGAGCGGCGGGGTCGCCCGTGACGTTGCCCTCTTCGTCGGTCGGCGCCTGCAGGTCGTCGTACCCGAGGATGTTCGAGAAGAAGTACGACGCGCCCTGGGCGTTGGGGCTGTAGGCGGTGTAGTTCCACGCGTCGACGAAGGACTGCGCGGTCACCGGGGTGCCGTCGTGGAAGGTCCAGCCGTCCTTGAGCTCGATGGTCCAGGTGGTGTTGTCCTCGGACTCGATGGACTCGGCGACGCCGGTGTACTCCACGGCACCATCGGCGGCGTACTCGATCAGGCCCGTCCACAGGGAGGAGATGACCTGGTGGCCCTCGCTCTCCGTGGTGTTGCCCGGGACGAGGGGGTTCTCCGGCTCACCGACGTAGACGCTGAACGAGCCGCCACCCTCGGCGGCGGTACCGCCCTCGCCGCCGTTCTCATCGCTGCCACCACAGGCGGACAGCATCATCGCGGCGGCGACGCCGGCCGCGACGAGCCCACCTCTGCGCTTGCTCAACTTCACGTGCAATGCCTCCCTCGTCCCGCGTCAGCGGGGGGAACGGACAGGTCGACCCAGGCCCCGCGGGCGAGTGGACGACTGATTGGTCTCGAGCCGGACGCAGCCGGACCGCTGGGGACCGGGACTGCGACGGGTGGACCCTAGGCACGCCTCGGAGAGGGTGTCCACGGACGTCACCGACTTGTGACCTGTGTCCACGATCCGCGTTCCCACCGTAACTTCCACGCCGCGCGGGGCGTCCGGCGGGCCGTCCTCCCGCGGTCCCGACGCCTTGGCCGCAGGCTTTCCGGCGAGCGTGTCGCGAGGTCACAGGTGGGGTATGCCTGCTCCCACGCGCACGACGACGACCGGGAGGACGACGCGATGAGCGGCATGGACAAGATGAAGAACAAGGCCGAAGAGCTGAGCGGCAAGGGCAAGGAGTCGGTCGGGGAAGCCACCGGTGACCGCGACCTCCAGGCCGAGGGCCAGGCCGACCAGGCATCGGGCAACCTCAAGCAGGCCGGGGAGAAGGTCAAGGACGTCTTCAAGAAGTAGGAGGACCCTCCTGCCCCCCACGCCTCGCTGACGCTCGGCGCGGGTCCCTGCAGGAGGGCCGTTCCAGCACGTCGCCACGGGCGCCGTTCCCACGCGGGAGCGGCGCCCGTCGCCGTCGCGGTCTCAGAGCCGGGCGAGCAGGGCCCGGACGGCGGGCAGCAGCGGGCGGTCGGCGGGGATCCAGTCGAGGGCGTCGAGGTCGGCCGCCCCCACCCACCGCAGCTGCGCGTGCTCCCGCGCCACCGGCGAGCCGTGCGCGATGCGGGCCCACCACACCCGCATCGTCGACGCCCCCGGGGCACCACCGCCGACGACGCCGTCCAGCGGCACCTCCCCGAGGAAGGCCTGCGGCGCGACGGCGACCCCGAGCTCCTCGGCGCACTCCCGCACGAGCGCCACCAGGTCGGTCTCCCCCGGCTCGACCTTGCCGCCCGGGAACTCCCAGCAGCCGTCGTAGGGGCCGCCCGCGCGCTCGGCCACCAGCACCCGGTCGCCCTCGACGAGCGCTGCGCCGACGACCTGCACGACCTCCCGGGCCCGCAGGGCGGCGGCCGCGGCGCAGGCGTCCAGGTGCGCCTGCATCGCCCGCGCCACCCGCCGACGCAGCACGGCCCGGTCGACGACCCCGCCCACGATCCCGGGCAGCCCGGTCTCCCAGTCGACCTGCTCGTCGATGAGCGTGCCGGCACCGGTGGCCGAGAAGCGGCGCGAGTGGGTGACCCAACCGCGGGCGCCGACCGGCGCGGCGAACACGTCGCGCTCCGGCCGCACGGAGACGACCTCCTGGAGCGGGAACGGCCAGGGGCGGCCCAGGGCACGGGCGACGTCGAACGCCACGGTCAGCGGCGCCTCCACCAACGCGGTGAAACGCAGCCGGAACACCCGGGCACTCTCCCAGATGGCGGCAGTATGGGCAGCGTGCGCATCAACGCCCGGGTCGACTACGCCGTCCGAGCCGTCGTGGAGCTGGCCGCGGCGGCACCCGAGGCGCTCACCTGCGACCGCATCGCGACCGCCCAGAACATCCCGAACCGCTTCCTGCAGGCGATCCTGGCCGACCTCCAGCACGCTCGGCTGGTCACCAGCCAGCGCGGCCGGGACGGCGGGTACCGCCTGGCCCTGCCCGCGTCGGAGATCTCCATCGCGCGCGTGATGCGGGTGCAGCAGGGATTCCTGGCCGAGGTGCACGGCCAGCGCCCGGAGGACGTGACCTACCCGGGGGCGGCCGGCGCGCTGGCCGAGGTGTGGGTCGCCGCCCGCGAGGCCTACCGCCGGGTGCTCGAGGGCGTCACGGTGGCCGACGTCGTCGCCGGGCAGCTCCCGCCGCACGCCGCCGAACTGGTCGCCATCGACACCGCGTGGCGGTCCTTCAGCGAGCCCGCTCCCCGCTGAGGGACGCCGGCGTCCCGGCGGAGCCACCCCTCGCGGGGTGAGCTCCGCACCCCGTCGCGCCGGATGTGGGAGGATCGGCGGCATGACGGACCGCGGCAGCCTCCTCGTCGCGCGCCTGCACATCGACCTGGCGCTCGTCTCCAGCGCCGCCTGTCGCGCCCTGCGCTGACCCAGGTCCTCCGCGCAGCTGTCCGCTGCGTCCCGAACCAGCAGCGCCTCCCACCCCGGCCCGCTGCCGGGCGGTCGGCGAGCGCAGGAAGAAGTACGCCACGTGAGCACCCCCACCCGCACCAGCAACCGGCCCCAGCGGGGGCAGGGTCAGTGGGCGCTGGGCTACCGCGAGCCGCTCAACCCCAACGAGCGGATGAAGAAGGACTCCGACGGTCTCGAGGTGCGCCAGCGCATCCTCGACATCTACTCGAAGACCGGCTTCGACGGCATCGACCCCGGTGACCTCCGCGGCCGGATGCGCTGGATGGGCCTCTACACCCAGCGCGCCCAGGGCATCCCCGGCGGCAAGACCGCCGTGCTGGAGCCCGAGGAGCTCGAGGACTCCTACTTCATGATGCGGGCCCGCATAGACGGCGGGCAGCTGACCAGCGACGCGCTGCGCGTCCTCGGCGGCATCAGCACCGAGTTCGGCCGCGACGTCGCCGACGTCACCGACCGGCAGAACGTGCAGTACCACTGGATCCGCATCGAGGACGTCCCCGAGATCTGGCGCCGCCTGGAGTCGGTCGGGCTCTCCACGATGGAGGCCTGCGGCGACGTCCCGCGGGTGATGCTCGGCTGCCCGCTGGCCGGGATCCTCGAGGACGAGGTGATCGACGCGACCGACGTCATCGCCGACACCGTCGCCAAGTACGTGGGCAGCCCGGAGTTCAGCAACCTGCCGCGCAAGTGGAAGACGTCGATGTCGGGCTGCGTCGACCACTGCACCGAGCCCGAGATCGACGACGTCTCCTTCGTCGGCGTCGTCGACGAGGCGGGCCAGGCCGGCTACGACCTGTGGGTCGGCGGCGGGCTCTCCACCAACCCGATGTTCGCCCAGCGGATCGGCGTGTTCGTGCGGCCCGACCAGGTCACCGACGTGTGGGCCGCCTGCACCGCGGTCTTCCGCGACTACGGCTACCGCCGCCAGCGCAACCGCGCCCGCATCAAGTTCCTCATGGCCGACTGGGGCCCGGAGAAGTTCCGGCAGGTGCTGCAGGACGAGTACCTGGGGCAGGAGCTGCCCGACGGCCCGGCGCCCGCCCCGGCCAAGCACGACCAGCGCGACCACGTCGGCGTCAGCAGGCAGAAGGACGGCCGCAACGCCGTCGGCTTCGCGCTGCGCACCGGCCGGATCAGCGGCTCGCTGCTCACCACGATCGCCGACCTCGCCGACGAGTACGGCGAGGGGCGCATCCGGACGACGACGCAGCAGAAGCTGGTCATCCTCGACGTGCCCGACGAGAAGGTCGAGGCGCTGGTCGACGCGCTGGCCGAGCACGACCTGCAGGTGCGGCCCAGCGCCTTCCGGCGCGGGATGATGGCCTGCACCGGGCTGGAGTTCTGCAAGCTGGCGATCGTCGAGACCAAGCACTTCGCGCAGGAGGTCTACGCAGAGCTCGAGCGCCGGCTGCCCGACTTCGACACCCCGATCGGGATCAACATCAACGGCTGCCCGAACAGCTGCGCCCGGTTCCAGACAGCCGACATCGGCTTCAAGGGCTCGATGGTGCGCGACGACAGCGGCGAGATGGTCGAGGGCTTCCAGGTGCACCTGGGCGGCCACCTCGGCGTCGAGGCCACGTTCGGCCGGAAGTTCCGCGGCCACAAGGTCACCAAGGCCGAGACCGCCGACTACTGCGAGCGGGTCCTCCGCGGCTTCCTCGACCGCCGCACGCCGGGCGAGTCCTTCGCCCACTACGTGTCCCGGGCGGACGAGGAGTGGCTGCTGTGACCGAGGAGTCGTCGGAGGGCGGAAGGAGCCGGCAGCTACCGGTGTTCCACTGCCCGTACTGCGGCGACGAGGAGCTCACGCCGCACGAGGACGGGTGGCGCTGCGGCGCGTGCCTGCGGGCCTTCTCGGTCCGCCTCATCGCCACGGGGGTGCAGGAGTGACCATCGCGCTGCGGCCGACGCCGCTGCTGGCCCAGGCCGCCGACGCCTGGTTCGACGGCATCGCCGACCCGGTCGAGCAGGCGCTCGCCGTGCTCACCTGGGCCGGCGACACCTTCGGCGACGAGTTCGCGATCACCTCCTCCATGGCGGACGGGCTGCTCGCGCACCTCGCCTCCCGCGCGGTCCCCGGCGTGCACGTCGTCTTCCTGGACACCGGGTACCACTTCGCCGAGACCATCGGCACCCGCGACTGGATCTCCTCCGTCCTGCCGATCACGCTGGTCAATGTGCGGCCCGAGCAGACCGTCGCCGAGCAGGACCGCGAGCTCGGCGCCGCGCTGCACGACCGCGATCCCGACCTGTGCTGCTCGCTGCGCAAGGTGCAGCCGCTGGCCCGGACACTGTCGGGCTACGTCGCCTGGGCGTCGGGGGTGCGGCGGGACGAGTCGCCCACCCGCGCGAACACCAAGATCGTCGACTGGGACGCCAAGCGCGAGATGGTGAAGGTCAACCCCATCGCGGCCTGGACGCAGGACGACGTGGACCGCTACATCGCCGAGCACGCGATCCCGGTCAACCCGCTGTTCGAGATCGGGTACGGCTCGATCGGGTGCGCCCCGTGCACCCGCCCGGTCGCGGACGGCGAGGACCCGCGCGCCGGCCGCTGGGCGGGCTCCACCAAGACGGAGTGCGGCCTGCACACCTAGAAGGACCCCGCTCCCCCCACCGCTCGCAGGCTCGGGTCCCTGCAGCGGGGCCGTTCCAGCACGTCACCAGCCGTTCGAGTGCGTCACCATGGGGGGCATGCCGCGGCCAGCACGCCTCTCTCCTGACCGCGTCGCCGAGGCACTGCACGCCCTGCCGCGGTGGTCGGGCGACGCCGACGGCCTGCGCCGGACCGTCGAGCTGCCGGGCTTCCGCGACGCCGTCGCAGCGATCGTCGCGATCGCCGACGTCGCCGAGGAGATGGACCACCACCCTGACATCGACCTGCGCTACCGGACGCTGCACCTGCACCTCGTCAGCCACTCCGCCGGTGGGGTGAGCGAGCTGGACCTCGAGCTGGCCCGGCGGATCGACGCGCTGCTCCCCGCCCACCCGTGAACGCGATCATGGCGCGGTGACCGCGGATCGGGACGATCCCGTGGTCACCGCGCCATGATCGGCGGGTAGGAGCGCGTCAGCTGCCGACGCGGCCACCGTCGGTGCGGTAGACGACGGCGACGCTCGGCCGCGGGAAGGGCCGGTACGCCTGGAAGTCGGGCCACCGGCTGGACGGGTTCTCCACCGTGGAGCCGGTGGTCTCGCCCGGGTGCTGGACGGCGACGAACACCGACCGCGCGTCCCGGGTGATCAGCGGACCGCTGCACTCCGCGCCCAGCGGCACGGTGAGGAACGCCTTGAGGTGCCCGCGCTCGGGCCCCTCGGTCGGGACGGCGAACAGCCCGTCGTTGGTGCCGCCGAGCGTGCCCACCGCCTGGTTGCGGACCGACAGCACGTTCCCGTCGGTCGAGATCCAGAGGTTGCCCGCCGGGTCGAACTCCAGGTTGTCGGGGCAGGAGATGGCGCTGACCTCGGACCGGTCGTACCCGGCGAAGTAGGTCCCCGGGGACTGCGGGTCGCCGCAGACCAGGAAGATCCGCCAGGAGAACGTCGTCCCGCTGGCCGAGCCGGTCTCCTCCCACTCGATGACGTGCCCGTTGCGGTTGCCCGGCTGCTGCTCGAAGGTCGCAGGCAGGCCGGCCTCCTCGTCCGCGGGCTCGAACGCGTAGGAACGGGTGATCGGGTTGGCCTCGTCGGCGCCGGGCCGGCCGTTCACCCCGGTGCGGTTGGAGTTGTTGGTCAGGGCCGCGTACACCCGGCCGTTGACCGGGTTCACCTGGATGTCCTCCGGCCGGTCCATCTTCGTCGGCACCAGCGCCGGGTCGACGACGACCGGGTTGGCCGGGTCGGGGAAGTCGCCGCCGGCGTCGAGCTGCTTGCCGAGCCGGTCGGCGGCCAGGCGGGTGAAGGTGAGCACCCAGGCGACGTCCTTGCCCGGGATCATCGAGCGGCCGCCCTCCACGAGCGGGATCCACTCGCCGTAGCCGTCGAAGGCTCCGTCGCCGGGCAGCTCGCCGCTGCCGTCGATCTCCGCGGCCGGGGAGTCGCCGACGAAGCGGGCGACGTAGAGGTCGCCGTCCTCGAGCAGCGTCAGGTTGTGGGCGCGGGAGGCGCTGTCGGTGCCGGGCCGGTGGGTCTTCCGCGAGACGAACTTGTAGATGTAGTCGAAGCGCTCGTCGTCACCGGAGTAGGCCACCACGCGGCCGTCCTCGGCGATCTGCACGTTGGCGCCCTCGTGCTTGAAGCGGCCGAGAGCGGTGCGCTTCTTCGGCGTCGAGGTCGGGTCGTAGGGGTCCACCTCGACGACCCAGCCGAAGCGGTTGACCTCGTTGGGCTCACGGGCCAGGTCGAAGCGGGCGTCGACCTCGTCCCAGCGCCGGCCGGGCGGTCGCGTCGTCGAGACGCCGTAGCGCGCCAGCCGGGGCTCCTTCGCGCTCTCGGTGATCGGCGTCGTCGTCCCGAAGTACTGGTTGAAGTTCTCCTCGCCGTGCAGCGTGGTACCCCACGGGGTCATGCCACCGGCGCAGTTGTTCAGCGTGCCCAGGACCGTGCGCCCCTGCGGGTCGGCGCTGGTGCGCAGGTAGGGCGAGCCGGCGGCGGGGCCGGTGAGCTCCATCGGGGTGTCGGTGGTGATCCGGCGGTTGCGACGGCCGTTGCGCACCGGGCGCCACTCGCCGGTCCGCCCGTGCCGCTGCACCTCCACGACGGAGATGCCGTGGGCCATCATCGCGATGCGCTTCTGCTCCGGCGTGGTCGGCGCGGACTCGCTGGCGACGCCGGCGAACATCAGCTGCTCGTTGGTGTACTCGTGGTTGACCACCAGCAGCGCCTGGCGGTCGCGGTCGTCCAGCGGCAGCAGGCCGATGTAGTCGCAGTTGTAGCCGAACTGCATGGCCTGGGCCTCGGGGGTCTGCCGGTCGATGCGGAACGGCGGGGCCCCGGGCAGCACCGGGTCACCCCAGCGCATGACCACGGAGTAGCGGTAGCCGTCGGCGGTGACCAGCTCGTCGAGGAAGTTCTGCTCGACCGGCTGGAACGTCAGGTTGCTCCCCGGGAGCGGGGTGACGCCGCCACCGGTCGGCACCGGCTGCTCCTTCGCGGCCGCGGAGGCGACGGGACCGGCGGCGACCAGCAGGGCGCCGGCGCCGGCGGCCTTCAGCATGTTCCGGCGGCTGAAGGCCGTCTCGACGACCTCGGCGAAGGTCGGGTTGTCCGTCTGGTTCGGGACGGCGGAGTCGCAGGCGTTGCCGCACTTGTAGTAGCAGGTGGCGTGGCTGCGGCTGCCGTGGCGGATGCCGGAGAACAGCGGCAGGAGCGCGCGGGCGCGCGGCTTGGAGATGTCGGTCATCGGTCCCTCTGGTCGCGAGGAGGTCTGGGCCCTCGCACCCAAACGGGCCCTGACGACGCACCGGTGGCAGCCCGGTGAACGACCGGCGACCACTCGGACACCTGTTGCGCTCAGCCGGCGACGGGCAGCACCAGCAGCTCCAGGAGGCGGTCGGCCTCGGCGTCGGGATCGGCCGTCAGCCCGGTGTGCACCGGGCCCGGCTGGACGACGGTGCTCCGCGGTGCGGTGAGCCACCGGAACCGGGAGCCGAGCGCCTCCCGCCCGGCGGCGCCGGCGACCGGGTCGGCCGCGCAGACGTCCGCCGCCGCCTGCAGCGCCCGGCCGATCGCCGACGGGTCGGCGGTCGGGTCCAGCGCGCGCAGCCGGTCGACGTCGAGGTGCAGCCGCGAGCCCAGGTAGTCGCGCTGCCGGCAGTAGACGATCACGCCGGCGTTCAGAAACTCGCCCCGCTCCACCCGCGGGACCACCCGCAGCACCGCGTACTCGAAGGTGTCCCTCGGTGTCGTCGCCGTCATCGCTGGCTGATCCCCTCCGGCGGCGGGGGGCCCAGCCACGCGGGGCGGTTCTCCCCGCGCGGCGCCCTCCGGCGGCCCGCTCCCCCGGCTGCGGCCGCGTCGACCACCCCGGGCAGCCACGCGGCGCGGGCACCCAGCCGGGCCAGCACCTGGTCGGCGTACCGGGCGCGGACCGCCTCCGGTCCAGGCCCGGCCGCGGGGTCGTCGAGCCACTCGTCGGGCACCTGGGCGAGCACCCGGTCCAGCAGGTCCCGCGTGACCCGGGGCGCCAGCGCGGCGTCGGCCGCCGGCACGTCGGGGGTGCACTCGACCAGGGCGTGCGCCGAGGCGTCGTAGGCCCGCTCGACGGCGGCCGCGGCCCCCGGCCAGTGGTGGTGGAAGGTCAGAGCGGCGCCGTGGTCGATCAGCTGCAGCCGCCCGTGCCAGAACAGCATGTTGGGGTTGCGCCACGAGCGGTCGACGTTGCCGACGAGCGCGTCGAACCACAGCACCCGGCCGGCGAGCTCCGGGCCGACGCCGTCGGCGCCCGCCTCGAAGTCCAGCGCCCCGGGCAGGTAGTCCAGGCCCAGGTTGCGGCCGGCCGACCGCTGCAGCAGCTCCTGCACCTCGTGGTCGGGTTCGCCCACGGCCAGCTCGGGGACGACGTCGACGGTGACCAGCGCGGGCACCGGCAGGCCCAGCGCCCGGGCGAGCTCCGCGCAGACCACCTCGGCGACCAGCACCTTCACGCCCTGCCCGGCGGCCCGCCACTTGACGACGTAGGTGCCCAGGTCGTCCGCCTCCATGAGGCCGGGCAGCGACCCACCCTCGCGCAGCGGGGTGACGTAGCGGGTGGCGGTGACCGAGGGCAGCACAGTGCGGTCAACCTACGCCCGGGGCCGCCGCGGCCACCCCGCCGACACCTCCTCCGGCGGCCTCGTCACCCGTCGGTGGGACCCCCCGGCCGCGCCGCGCGTCGTCTGACGCACCCGGCCGCTCGGGCCCCCGCGCGGGAGACTGGACCCGTGGGCCTCCTCCGCGCGACCGACCCGACCGAGCTCGCCGACGTGCCGTTCACCTACCCCGAGGTGGGGGCGACGGGGGACGCCACCCTGCCGGCGGGCTACCGCACGGCGGAGCACTCGGCGGTGGTCGGGACCGGGCGTGCGGCGTTCGAGCGCGCCGCTGCCGCGGTCCTGGACTGGCGGGCGCAGCGGGCGGCGGGGCTGCGGGTGCGTGCCTCCGGTCCGGCCGGCACCCCGGGCACGGTCGTCGTCCTCACGGCGGGGCTGCCGCGGTTCGGGTACGACATCCCCTGCCGTGTCGTGTGGGCCGCCACGGAGGGGGACGAGCGCGGTTTCGCCTACGGCACCCTGCCCGGCCACCCGGAGAGCGGGGAAGAGCGGTTCACCGTGCGGCTGACCGACGGCGGCGACGTCGTCTTCACCCTCCGGGTGTTCTTCCGGCTCGCCTCGCCCGCCGCCCGGTTCGCGGGCCCGCTCTCCCTCGCCGTCCAGCGGCTGGCCACCGCCCGCTACGTGGCGGCGATCCGCCGAGCCGGCCGGGCAGGAACCGGACGCTGACCGGGCGGGGCCGTCAAGACGACCGCCACCCGGTCGGCCGACTCCGTAAGCTGCGCCGGTGAGCTCCGCTGCGCCGCTGCGCCTGCTGCTGCGCGACCGCGGGCACCGGCTGGTCCGGGAACTCGGCGCGTTCGGCACCGTGGGCGCGGCCTGCTTCGTCCTCGACCTCGCACTGTTCCAGCTCCTCTACGCGCATGCCGCCACGGGCGCGGTGACGGCGAAGCTGCTGTCCAGCCTGGTGTCGATGACCGCGGCGTTCATCGGTCACCGGTTCTGGTCGTTCGCCGACCGTGCGCGCACCGGCCTGCGGCGCGAGTACTGGCGGTTCGCGCTGGTCAACGGCGCCACGCTGCTGCTGGGGCTGGCCATCGTCGCCTTCGTGCGGTACCCGCTGGGCCAGGAGAACGCCCTGGTGCTGCAGGGCGCCAACATCACCTCGATCGCCGTGGGCACGGTCGTCCGCTACCTGAGCTACCGCTGGTGGGTCTTCCCCGCCCGGAACGAGACGGCGTGCCCCGTTCCCCAGAGCTAGCTGTACCCGGCCATCAGGTTGGTGCCAGTCGGCTGATCGGAGGCTCGCCGCCCACGAGGTGGCGACCGGGAGGAAGGGTCCCCCCCACCATTGCCGGAGGGCGCCGCCCCTACTCGCCCGCGGCCACCGCCGCGCGCTCGCGGTCGATGAGGTCCTTGCTCCGCACCAGGCGGATAAGCGTGACCACGAACAGCCCCCCGGCCATGTTGAGCAGCACCGTGTACCAGAACCAGGCCAGCCACTCCCCGTAGCCGAACGGGGCGCCGGCGTGGAGGGCGCCGAAGATCAGCAGCGAGTCGAGGATCGAGTGGAACAGCAGCAGGCCGGCCAGGAGGAACCCGCCGATCACCGAGGCGACGATCTTGCCGGTCTCCGAGTGCGCGCCGTGCTGCATCCGGGTCATCAGCGTGATCACGCTCCCGCCGAGGAACGCCAGGCAGACCGACTGCAGGTCCAGCGGGGCCTCGACGAAGTGCGTCGCGGACTCGACGGCGATGCCGGCCAGATCGGGGAACGCCTGCACGACCAACCACATGACCAGCCAGCCGCCGATCAGGTTGGCGACCAGCGTCCCGGTCCACAGCTTCGCCAGCTGCGCACCGCTGGCCCGCCTCGCGAAGACCGCGGTCACCGGGACCAGGAAGCCCTCGGTGAACAGCTCGCTGCGGCCGAGCATGAGGGCGATGAATCCGATGCTGAACGCGAGCCCGGCCAGCAGTTCGCTGCCGGTCGCCTCGAGGACCGCCAGCAGGGCCAGCACGCCGACGGCCACCTCCAGCCCGCCGGCCAGGCCGGTCGCCAGCACCTCCCGCCACCGGCGGTGCAGGCGCTGAGCCCCCTCGCTGACGATCTTCCCGAACGCCTCGGCGATCTCGTCCTCGGCCGGCGCGTCGGTCTCACCGAGCTCGGCGCGCTTCCGGTCCTCCTCCAGGTCCTCCACGGCTCCTCCTCCACGTCCGGGGCACCGGGACCGGGAACGGGCGGCACATCCTCCGGCGAGCCCTACCCGGACCGGCACCGGCCACACCGCCCCCGACCCTCGCGGCCCCGCCCCCGACCGGCACGCCGCCGCGGCCGAAGCCCACCGGCGGGGCTGGACCTGACGCCGGTCCCCCGTCGCAGCACGCGGCGGGCGAGGCGCCGGGGTTCCTCAGCCGCTCGGGCCGAACTGCTCCACCCGGATGTCCGCGGCCGGGACACCGAGCATCTCGAGCAGCCGGGTGGCCGCGCCGGCGAAGGCGGCCGAGCCGCAGACGTACACCGTCTGACCGGGTTCCCACAGCGGCACCAGATCCATGGCGGTGAGCCGGCCGGCGGGGCGGATGCCGCGCGCCTCCCGCGTGGTCACCACCAGCGCGCCGGCCGCGAGCAGCTCGTCGGCGTAGGGCAGCAGCTCCACCGTCCGCACCGAGACGGCCGTGCGCAGCAGCTCGGTGCGCCCCAGCGCCCGCGCGGTCCGCAGCATCGACACGAACGGGACGACGCCGCTGCCGCCGGCGACCAGCAGCGCCGGGCTCTCGGTGTCCCAGACGAACCAGCCGCCGATCGGGCCGCGCACCTCGAGCACGTCGCCGGGCTCGACGACGTCGGCGAGGTGGGTGGAGACCTCGCCGTCGTCCAGCCGCTCCACGAACAGCTCCAGCAACGGGTCGCCGGGTGCGGAGGCGATCGAGTAGGAGCGCTGCGCGGTGTAGCCGTCCGGGGCGGTCAGCCGCACGACGTAGTGCTGGCCGGGCAGGTGGTCGACCCGGTCGGCGACGTCGAGCCGGAGCTGGACCGACCGCGGCACCACACGGCGGACGCCGGCCACGGTGGCCGTGCGCCAGCCGCCGCTGGGCGCGCCGGCGACCCCAGGGCCGAGTACGGCCCCCTCGTCGGGACGGGATCCTCCCTCAGTCACCCTGGTACCGCTGCTGCCGCCACGGGTCGCCCCGGTCGTGGTAGCCGTTCTGCTCCCAGAAGCCGGGCTGATCGCGCCGGAGCAGCGTCAGCTTGCTGATCCACTTGGCGCTCTTCCAGAAGTACAGGTGCGGCACCAGCAGCCGGACCGGGCCGCCGTGCTCGGGGGTCAGCGGCCGGCCGTCGAAGTCCCAGACCAGCCAGGCCTTCCCCCCGGTCACGTCGGCCAGCGGCAGGTTGGTGGTGTAGCCGGTCTTCGACGTCGCCATGACGAACTGCGCCTCGGCGGTGGGCCGAGCGGCCTCGAGCAGCGTGTCGACGCTGATCCCGGTGAACCGGGTGTCGAACTTCGACCACGTGGTGACGCAGTGGATGGCGCCGCGGTACTCCGACGGCGGCAGGCGGTGGGCGTCGTCCCACGACCAGGTGGTGGGCTGCTCGACCTGGCCGTCGACGGTGATGCTCCACGTCTCCGGCGAGATGCGCGGGGTCGGTTCCGCGGTGAGCACGGGCCAGTCCGCGCCGACGTCGTACTGGCCGGGGGGCAGCCGCGGATCGCGCTCGCGACGGCGGCCGAGGAAGCCACGGGTGGTGGTGGGCACGGGCACAGCCTGCCCCCTCGGACGGCACCGCGACCACCTGCCCCGCGTGCCGGCTGCCAGGGGCTCGGGCGGAAGGCCCGGTAGCGGTGAGGGTGCCCTTACATGAGGTGTGTCACCTCGTGTTTGGTTGGTGGCAAGGACCGTGTAGTCCTAGCGTGGGGACTTGTGGTGACGGTGGAGCACGCGCAGCGCAGGACCCCGAAGGTTGCGAAGACCAACTCGGTCTTCAAGAAGGCCGTCATGGCGGTCAGCGGCATCATCATGGTGCTGTACCTGATCGCCCACGTGATCGGGAACCTCAAGGCCTTCTCGGGCGCCGAGGCCTTCAACTCGTACTCGGGCTGGATCCGGACGGTCGGCAACCCGGCGCTGCCGGGGCAGACGACGCTCTGGGTCATCCGGATCGTGCTGCTCGTCGCGGTGGTTGCCCACTTCTGGGCTGCCGTCTCGCTGTGGCGCCAGGCCAAGCGGGCCCGCCCGCAGGGCTACGTCACCAAGAAGGCGACGGCGCAGAGCTACGCCTCGCGCACCATGCGCTGGGGCGGCGTGATCATCGGCGCCTTCATCATCTACCACATCCTCGACCTCACCCTGGGTGCGGTGAACGCCGAGGGCTTCGACAGCACGCCGTACGAACGGCTCGTGGCGAGCTTCCAGAACCCCTTCGTCACGATCTTCTACGCCATCTCGGTGATCCTGCTGGGCATGCACCTGCGCCACGGCATCTGGAGCGCCACGCAGACCCTGGGCCAGAGCAACCGCCGTCGCGAGAAGACGGTCAGCCTGTTCGCCATCGTGTTCGCGACCGCCCTCACCCTCGGCTTCCTGCTCGTGCCTTTCTCCGTCCTCTTCGGGCTCATCGACTAAGGACCTCCCCAGATGCCTCTCGAGCTGTTCACCGTCGGCGAGCCCATCGCCGACACCAAGGCCCCCACCGACGTCCCGATCGGCGAGCGCTGGAGCGAGCGCAAGTTCCGCGGCCGCCTGGTCAACCCCGCCAACCGCCGCAAGATGACGATCATCGTCGTCGGCACCGGCCTGGCCGGTGGCTCCGCCGCCGCCACCCTGGGCGAGGCCGGCTACAAGGTGAAGTCGTTCTGGTACCAGGACAGCCCGCGCCGCGCGCACAGCGTCGCCGCGCAGGGCGGCATCAACGCCGCCAAGAACTACCGCAACGACGGCGACAGCGTGCACCGGCTGTTCTACGACACGGTCAAGGGCGGTGACTTCCGCTCGCGCGAGAACAACGTGCACCGCCTCGCCGAGGTCAGCGTCAACATCATCGACCAGTGCGTCGCCCAGGGCGTGCCCTTCGCCCGCGAGTACGGCGGCCTGCTCGACAACCGCTCCTTCGGCGGCACCCAGGTCTCGCGCACCTTCTACGCCCGCGGCCAGACGGGCCAGCAGCTGCTCTACGGCGCCTACCAGGCGCTGGAGCGGCAGATCGCGGCCGGCACCGTCGAGCAGAACGCGCGCACCGAGATGCTCGACCTGATCGTGGTCGACGGGCGCGCCCGCGGCATCGTCGCCCGCGACCTGGTCAGCGGCGAGATCAGCACGCACTTCGCCGACGCGGTCGTCATCGCCAGCGGTGGCTACGGCAACGTCTTCTACCTCTCCACCAACGCCAAGGGCTCCAACACCACGGCGATCTGGCGGGCGCACAAGCGGGGCGCGTACTTCGCCAACCCCTGCTACACGCAGATCCACCCGACCTGCATCCCGGTCAAGGGCGACTACCAGTCCAAGCTGACCCTGATGTCGGAGTCGCTGCGCAACGACGGCCGCGTGTGGGTGCCCAAGGAGCGCGGCGACGACCGCGATCCGCGGGACATCCCCGAGTCCGACCGCGACTACTACCTCGAGCGCCTCTACCCCTCCTTCGGCAACCTGGTGCCCCGCGACATCGCCTCGCGCCAGGCCAAGAACGTCTGCGACGAGGGCCGCGGCGTCGGCCCCGGCGGTCTGGGCGTGTACCTGGACTTCGCCGAGGCGATCGAGCGGCTGGGTCGCCCGGCGGTCGAGGCCAAGTACGGGAACCTGTTCGACATGTACGCCCAGATCACGGGCGAGGACCCCTACGCGGTCCCCATGCGGATCTACCCCGCCGTCCACTACACGATGGGCGGCCTGTGGGTCGACTACGACCTCCAGTCGACGATCCCCGGCATGTTCGTGATCGGTGAGGCCAACTTCTCCGACCACGGGGCCAACCGGCTCGGTGCCTCCGCGCTGATGCAGGGCCTGGCCGACGGCTACTTCGTGCTCCCGTCGACGATCAGCAGCTACCTCGCCGACGGCCCGTTCGAGAAGGTCGACGAGAGCCACCCGGCCGTCGTCGAGGCGCTCACCGGCGTGCAGGAGCAGGTGCAGAAGCTGCTCAGCATCAACGGCCACCGCACCCCCGCGTCCTTCCACCGCGAGGTCGGCCAGCTCATGTGGGACCTCTGCGGCATGGAGCGCACGGACGAGGGCCTGCGCAAGGCCATCGACCGCATCCAGGAGATCCGCCAGGAGTTCTGGACCAACCTGAAGGTCACCGGCGACTGGCACTCGTTCAACCAGACGCTGGAGCACGCCGGCCGGGTCGCCGACTTCATCGAGCTCGCCGAGCTCATGTGCATCGACGCCCTGCACCGCCGCGAGAGCTGCGGCGGCCACTTCCGCGCGGAGAGCCAGACCCCGGAGGGGGAGGCGCTGCGCGACGACGAGAACTTCGCCTACGTGGCGGCCTGGGAGTGGACGCCGGAGGGCCAGCCCCCGGTGCTGCACCGGGAAGCCCTCGAGTACGAGTACGTCCACCTCGCCCAGCGGAGCTACAAGTGACAGCCACACACGAAGGCGCGATGCGCTCCAGCGTCGGCAACCCCGGGGCGGAGAAGAAGCGCGGGATGAACCTGACGCTGCGCATCTGGCGTCAGCAGGGGCCGACGGTCAAGGGCAAGATGGTGACCTACAAGATCACCGACATCTCCCCCGACATGTCGTTCCTCGAGATGCTCGACGTGCTCAACGAGCAGCTGATCCTGCAGGGCGACGACCCGGTCGCGTTCGACCACGACTGCCGCGAGGGCATCTGCGGCATGTGCGGCGTGATGATCAACGGCCAGGCGCACGGCCCGCAGCAGACGACGACGTGCCAGCTGCACATGCGCTCCTTCGCCGACGGCGACACGATCGACATCGAGCCGTGGCGGGCCACCGCGTTCCCGATCATCAAGGACCTCGCCGTCGACCGGCGGGCGTTCGACCGGATCATCCAGGCCGGCGGCTACATCAGCGTGCCGACCGGGACGGCCCCGGAGGCGCACGCGACGCCGGTGCCCAAGGCCGACTCGGACGCGGCGTTCGACGCCGCGACCTGCATCGGCTGCGGCGCCTGCGTGGCCGCCTGCCCGAACGCCTCCTCGATGCTGTTCACCGCCGCGAAGGTGACGCACCTGGGGCTGCTCCCCCAGGGCCAGCCGGAGCGCAACGACCGGGTGGTCAACATGGTGGCGCAGCAGGACCGCGAGGGCTTCGGCGGCTGCACCAACATCGGTGAGTGCTCCGCCTCCTGCCCCAAGGGCATCTCGATGGAGACGATCTCCCGGCTCAACCACGACCTGCTCGGCGCCCTCCGCGCCGGCGCGCGGCCGAAGAGCTGACAGCAGGACCACCGGCCGGCGGGCGGGCACCCACTCCGGGTGCCCGCCCGCCGCGTCCCCGGGTCTCCGCGGGCTGCCGCACCGCGGGTCAGCTGGGGGGCACGGGCGGGATGATCCGGTCGACGACGTCGGCCGGCATGAGCCCGGCCTTGCCGAATCGGCTGGCGGCCTCGATGAACTGAGGTGCCGAGGCGGCGAGGTCGACGAGCATCGCGCGGGCGTCGTCCTCGCGCCCGGCGAGCGCCGCGACCACGGCCCGCCACATCAGCTGGTCGGGCTCGCTGACCGGGTCCATCGGCCGCAGCAGCTCGAGCTCCCGGTCGGCGGTGACCGGGTCGCCGTCGATGGCCTGCTGGAAGGCCCGGACGACGTCCTGGTAGCGGGCGCGGGTCACGGTGAGCTCGGCGAGGACGCCGAGCGGGTCCGGGGAGTCGTCGACCCGCAGGTCGACGACCATGTCGTGCCAGGGCCGGCCGGTCGTGGTGGCGCGGACGACCATGATCGCGGCCGACCGGCGTCCCCGGAAGTCGCCCCCGGCCTCCTCCCCCGCCACGAGCGCGTTGAGCAGCCGCTGCGCGAGGGGGCCGATGGAGCCCTCGAAACGCTCCACCATGGCCTCCCACACCGCCGGCGAGCTGGCCATGTTGGCCAGCGCCACGCAGGTGTCGCCGACGAGGTGTCCCGCGGCGTCCACGCACTTGGCGCCGGTGTACACGGCGAAGTCGCCGGCGAGGCCGAGGACGGCGACCTGCCGGCGCTCGGGCTGCGGGTCGACGCTGCTGAGCGCCGTCAGCACCTCCTGCGCGGTGAAGCCGCCGCGGAGCAGGTCCAGCCCGACGGCGCCGTACATGGGCTCGGCCATCGACTGCGTGGCGATGACGCCGTGCCCGGGGAGGGCGAAGGGGACGCTGTTCCCGACCGCGAAGGCCTGGGACTGCGTGGCGACGCCCATCTCCCCCGTCTCCGGGTCACGGGCCACGATCGAGTACGTCACCGCCGCCGCCTACCCGTCGCTCCCGGGGGCCCGAAACACGCCTGCATCACAGTGCGTGGGCCGCCATGGCCCCGGCCAGCAGCTCCACCGACCGCAGCCGCCCCTCGAGGGAGCCCGACTGGTGGGCGACGATCAGCTCGTCGGCGTCGGCGAGCTCGGCGAACCCCTCGATGTGCTCGCGCACCTCGGCCGGGGTGCCGACGGCGGTGTGGGTGAGCATCGTCTCCACGTGCTGGCCGGCCCCCTGGGCGAGGAGCTGGTCGGCCTGCTCGTCGGTGAGCGCGCGGCCCCGGCCGAACAGGCCGATGGCCAGGTTCCGGCGGACCGCCTGCAGCTGCTCCTGCGCGGCCGCGGTGCTGTCGGCCGCGACGACGTTGACGCCGGCGATCACGTAGGGTTCGGCGAGCTGCTCGGAGGGCTTGAACTCCCGCCGGTAGGCCGCGACGGCGGGCTCGAGCATGGCGGGTGCGAAGTGCGAGGCGAAGGCGTAGGGCAGCCCGAGCGCGGCCGCGAGCGTGGCGCCGAACATCGAGGAGCCCAGGACGTACAGCGGCACCCGCGAGCCCTTGCCCGGGATGGCGTCGACTCCGGGAACCCGGCTCTCGCCGGCGAGGTAGGCCTGCAGCTCGAGGACGTCCTGCGGGAACGTGTCGGCCGAGCGCGGATCGCGGCGCAGGGCGTACATGGTGTTCTGGTCGCTGCCGGGGGCACGGCCCAGGCCCAGGTCGATGCGGCCGGGGTACATCGCGTCGAGCGTGCCGAACTGCTCGGCGATCGTCAGCGGCGAGTGGTTGGGCAGCATGACGCCGCCGGCCCCGAGCCGGATGGTGCGGGTGTGTGCGCCGACGTGGGAGATCAGCACGCTGGTGGCCGACGAGGCGATCGAGGGCATGTTGTGGTGCTCGGCGTACCAGACGCGCGCGTAGCCGTGCTCCTCCGCGCGCTGGGCGAGCGCGACGCTCGCGGCGATGGCGCTGCTCGCCGTCTCCCCGCGCGGGATGGGGGCCAGGTCGAGGACGGACAGGGTGATGCTCATGAGTGGTGCGGGCCTTTCACGTCGGTTGCACCCGGCAACGCCGTCGGCCCGCCACACCTTCCCCCGCTGCGCCGCCCGCTGCGGTCAGCGGCTCTGCAAGGCGTCCAGGGCCACCGCCATCGCCGCCGCCACCCGGAAGTCCACGCGGGGGTCGGGGACGGTGACCGTGTAGTGGTCGCGCAACGCGATCCGCTTCTCGCTGCTCAGCACGACCGCACCGGTGCGGCTGTCGGTGAAGTCGAAGTGGAAGAGGAAGGGCACGGGGATGTTGTTGAGGAACGGGATGAAGTTCCACACCCGGCGCAGCACCGCGATGAACTGGTTGCGCTCCTGGCCGACCGCCTCGAGACCGGGCGCGGAGAGGTGCCAGGTCGAGCGCAGCAGGCTGGCCCCGAAGTCCTTCCTGAAGTAGCCGATGGGCTGGCCGTACTCGTCGACGACGTCGTGCTCGGCGCCGACGTCGAGGCGCTGGCGGGCCTTGAAGGAGAAGACCCGCCGGCTCCTGGACTCGTCGGCGAAGAAGACGACCTCCTCGCGGAGCTTCATCCGCTTCTGCTCGGCGAGCGCGAGGAGGTGCCCTTCGCTGCCGTCGGGCGCGGCCGCCCGGACCTCGTAGCGGTTGACCATCATCGTGACCCGCTGCCGGATGAAGAACCGCGGGACGACCATGGGGGCGGGCTGGTGTCCGGAAGGAACGGTCACTCGGTGCTCCGTCGCTGCTCGAGGGGTGTGGGCGCCATCCTGGCGGATCGGCGCCGGTCGCGGCCGGCGCCGACCCTCGCGTCGTCAGCGCGGGGACTCCTCGCGCCGCCCGGTGAGCGCGTGGTGCAGCCGCTGGACCAGTCGCTCCAGAGGGCTGGGGGTCTCGTCGCTGCGGGCCGGGCCCGACGGCATGAGTACCCACAGCAGCAGGTAGACCAGGATGCCGGCGCCCCCGGCGACGGTGAGGCCCACGAAGCCCACCCGCCAGAGGACGGCGTCGATACCGGTGTAGTCGGCCAGGCCGCCGCACACGCCACCGGCCATCTTGTCGGTGCTGCTGCGCCGGAGCTCCGGCCGCGACGGGGGCGGCTGCCGGTCCGTGCCGGGGGTGTCCGCGGGGGGAGGGAGGGGGGCTGAGTTCGTCATGCGACGAGCGTGCCGCCCGCGCCGCCCGGCGGACATCCGGTGACACCCGGAATCACCCCTGGTTCCGCGCTCAGGGTCGCCCCGGTGGGATCTCCGGCCTCAGCGCAGCGGCAGCGGGCTCGTGTCGCCGTCCTCCCTCGGTCCGAGGATCCAGCGCTCCTCGAGGGCGATGGGGACGTCGTTGATGCTGGCCTCCCGCCGGCGCATGAGGCCGTCCTCGGCGAACTCCCAGTTCTCGTTGCCGTACGCGCGCCAGGTGCCGCCCTCGGCGTCCTGCCACTCGTACTGGAACCGCACCGCGATGCGGTCGTCGCTGAACGCCCACAGCTCCTTGCGGAGCGCGTAGTCCAGCTCGCGCTGCCACTTGCGGGTCAGGAACTGCACGACCTCGCCACGACCGTGCAGGAACTCGGCGCGGTTCCGCCACACCGTGTCCTCGGTGTAGGCCTGCGCCACCCGCTCGGGGTCACGGGTGTTCCACGCGTCCTCCGCGGCGCGGACCTTCTGCCGGGCGGTCTCCAGGGTGAACGGCGGGAACGGGGGGCGGGGCACGTGGTACCTCCTCGGCGCAGCGGTGGCCGCCGGCCGGCCACCGGGTGCCAGCCTGCCGGTCGGAGCCGGGAACGCGCACGCCGGCCGATGAGATCGGCGGACCTGCCCCGTCTAGGTTCTCGTCGACCGCATCACCGAAGGAGACCCCCGTGGGACGCATCGCCGCTGCTCTGTTCACCACCGTCGACGGCTCGGCCGAGCGCCCCGACCTGTGGCACGGCCCCTACTTCGACGACGCGATGGGGCAGGCGATGGATCGGCACCTGGCCCGCTGCGAGGCCTACCTCATGGGCCGCGTGCTGCACGACCAGTGGGCGCAGTACTGGCCGGGCAACGACAGCGACGAGTTCGCCGAGTTCATCAACCCCGTCCAGAAGTACGTGCTGTCGACGACGCTGGAGGGCTCCGACTGGGCCGGGACGACGGTGCTGCGGAGCCTGGACGACGTGCGGGCGCTCAAGGACCGCACCGACGGCACCATCGGCATGTCGGGGAGCCTCACCACCGTGCGGTCGCTGCTGGCCGCCGGCCTGCTCGACGAGCTGGTGCTGCTGGTCGACCCGGTGGTCGTCTCGGGCGAGCGGCGCTGGACCGACGAGCTGGGCCGCACGCCGCTGGAGCTGGTGTCCTCCGAGGCGCTGCCGACCGGGGTGCTGCACGTGGTCTACCGGCCGGCCGCGGAGGGCTGAGACGCCGCGTCGCCGTCCGGTGTTCGGGAGGGCGTCACGCGCCGGACATCTCCGGTGCCCACCCTGGCGCCATGACGGCGAGCCTCTTCGTGATCGGCATCCGGGTCGGGTGGATCGGGCGTGACGTCGACGCGGCCGGTCGCGGGGGTGCCGGCGACGTCGTCCACGCCGTCGCCAAGCCCGTGGTCGACGGGCTGGAGGCGTCGCTCTGCGGTCAACTGGTGCGCGCGACCGCCGCGCAGGACTGGCCGGCGCAGCACGAGGGCGCCCGCTGCGAGGAGTGCGCCCGTCTCGCCGGCTGACCCGCCGGCATCCCCGGCGGCTGTCCGGGCACCGGCGGCCCACCGGTCCACGCGGCTCGCCGCGGCCGCCCGCGGTCCGGCGCGCTCCTGAGGCCACCGCGCCGCGCGCCGCTCCCCGACCTCCGCCGCGTGCTCGCGTTCTGGGCGGCGTCCTCCAGCCTGATGCCCGGGCTGACCCCGCCCACCCGGTGGCTCAGCGCCACGGCGTCACCGTGGCAGCCGGCGGGTCGGGATCCGCGCGGCCTGGTGGGGCGGCTTCGCGCTGATCGCGACCAGTGCGAGCCTCGCCGCCCCTCTGTGACGGGCGATCGACCGGGCGCCCGCGGTGCGGAACCCGCTCGAAGTGGGCAGGCTCGCCCCCGTGGCCGAGCTGCGGCGGTGACCGGGAGTCCGCGGCGTGAGGGCGGGAGCGGACGTGGAGCACATCGAGGTACTCATCGTGGGCGGCGGCAACGCCGGCATCTCGCTGGCGGCGCGGTTGCTCCGCGACGGGGTGGAGGACGTCACCGTGGTGGCGCCGTCCCCGGTGCACCGCTACAAGCCCCTGCTGAACTACGTCGCTGCCGGCGAGGCGGAGATGGCCGACCTCGAGCGCCCGATGGCCGACGTCGTGCCCGACGGGTGCACCTGGATCCGCGACGCCGTCGACGCCGTGGACCCCGCCGCCATGTCGGTGCGCACCCGGGGTGGGCGGACCCTGCACTGCTCGACCCTCGTGCTCTGCCCCGGCCTCGTGGAGGACTGGGACGCGACCCCGGGTCTGCAGCAGGCGTACGGCGAGGGGTGGGCCGCGTCGTCCTACGTGCCCGGCAGCACGCCGCTGGTCTGGCCGGGCATCCGGTCGGTGCGGTCGGGGTCGGTGGTCTTCACCGTGCCGCCGGAGCCGGCGTCGTGCGGGCCGACCGCGCTCAAGCCGCTGCTGATGGCGTGCGACCACTGGCGGCGCGCCGGGGTGCTCGACGACCTGCAGGTCCGCCTCGTGCTGCCGGCGGCGAGCGGGACGGGTGTCCCCGAGGCGGACCGGCACCTGGAGGAGGCGTTCGCCGGCTACGGCGTGGAGGTGCTGCGGGAGTCCCGGATCGAGCGGGTGGACGGCGACCTGCACTCGGTGACGGTCACCTCCCCCGGCGGCCGGCGGGTGCTGGAGGACGTCGCCTTCGCGCACGCCGTCCCGCACTACCGGGCACCGCGCTGGATCGCCGACGCCGGCCTCGCCGTCGACCCCTCCCCCGGCCTGGTCGACGTCGACCCGGAGACGATGCGGCACCGCTTCCACGACTCGATCTGGGGTCTCGGCGACGCCGCCGACCTCGCCACCCGCCCGTCGGGGGGCGCGCTGCGCAAGCAGGTGAAGGTGCTGAGCAGCAACCTGTCGGCCGTCGCGGACGGCAAGCCGATGCAGCGGTACGACGGCTACACGGTCATGCCGATCACCGTGAGCCGCCGGAAGCTGATGCTCAACGAGGTCGACCGCGACAACCGGTCGCAGCCGTCGGTGCCCTTCCTCGACCCGTTCGTGCCGCGCCGCTGGCAGTGGCTCTTCGACCGCTACGGGCTGCCGCAGGTCTACTGGCACCAGATCCTCCGCGGCCGGGTCTGACCACGTCCTGAAGTTTTCTCCACAGGTCCCGGGAGCCGTGTCGAGAAGACGCGGGCGGTTCCGTCCCAGGGGTGCGAACGGCCACGATGGGCCGTACCTCACCAGGGAGAACACCATGGCCAAGTACCTGCTGCTCAAGCACTACCGCGGCGCGCCGGCGGCGGTGAACGACGTCCCGATGGAGAAGTGGACGCCGGAGGAGATCTCGGCGCACATGCAGTACATGCAGGACTTCGCGACGCGGCTGGAGGGCACCGGCGAGTTCGTCGACGGGCAGGCGCTCGCGCCCGAGGGCACGTGGGTCCGCTCGGACGGCGAGGGGCGGCCGCCGGTCACCGACGGCCCGTTCGCGGAGACGAAGGACCTGATCGCCGGCTGGATGGTGATCGACGTCGACAGCCACGAACGGGCGGTGGAGCTGGCCGGCGAGCTGTCCGCGGCCCCCGGCGCTGGTGGTGAGCCGATCCACGAGTGGCTGGAGCTGCGCCCGTTCCTGACGGCGCCGCCCACCATCACGGAGTGACCGCACCGGTGGACGAGACCCTCCTCCGGGCGATCGTCCCCACCGTGATCGGGACCCTCGGCCGCCGCGGAGCAGACTTCGCGGCGGCCGAGGACGCCGTCCAGGAGGCCCTCGTCGAGGCCGTGCGGGTGTGGCCGGACGACCCGCCGCGCGACCCGCAGGGCTGGCTGGTCACGGTGGCCTGGCGCAAGTTCCTCGACGCCACGCGGGCCGAGACCGCCAGGCGGCGGCGCGAGGAGCGGGTGGACGCGGAGCCGGAGCCCGGCGCGGCGGAGGCCCGGGACGACTCGCTGCGGCTCTACTTCCTGTGCGCCCACCCGTCGCTGACCCCGGCGTCCGCGGTCGCGCTGACCCTGCGCGCCGTCGGCGGGCTGACCACGCGGCAGATCGCCCAGGCCTACCTCGTGCCCGAGGCGACCATGGCGCAGCGGATCAGCCGGGCCAAGCGGACGGTGTCGGGGGTCCGCTTCGACCGCCCCGGCGACATCGCCACCGTGCTCCGGGTGCTCTACCTGGTCTTCAACGAGGGCTACTCGGGCGACGTCGACCTCGCCGCGGAGGCGATCCGCCTCACCCGGCAGCTGGCGGCCGTCAGCGAGCACCCGGAGGTGTCGGGGTTGCTCGCCCTCATGCTGCTGCACCACGCGCGGCGCCCGGCACGGACCCGACCCGACGGCGGCCTCGTGCCGCTGGCCGAGCAGGACCGCGCCGCCTGGGACACCCGGCTGATCGCCGAGGGGGTCGACGTGCTCCAGGCGGCGCTGGCACGCGACCGGCTAGGCGAGTTCCAGGCGCAGGCCGCGATCGCGGCGCTGCACGCCGACGCGCGCAGCACCGAGGAGACCGACTGGGTGCAGATCGTCGAGTGGTACGACGAGCTGGTGCGGCTGACCGGCAGCCCGATCGCCCGCCTCAACCGGGCCGTCGCGGTCGGGGAGGCCGACGGCGCGCGGGCCGGGCTGACCGCGCTGGCCGACCTCGACCCCTCGCTCCCCCGTTACACCGCCGTCGCCGCGTACCTGCACGAGAAGGACGGCGACCTCGTCACCGCGGCGCGGCTCTACGCCGAGGCCGCCCGGTCGGCCCCGGACCTGCGGGAGCGCGACCACCTCACGCGGCAGGCGGCCCGGCTCAACGCGCTCCTCGGCTGAGCGCCTAGCGCTGCTGCCGCCGGGCGATGAGGACGAGGCCACCCACCAGGATCACGAGCGGCGCCCAGCCCGGCAGGCCGAAGGGCCCGACGATCAGCTGGATCACGAAGATCGCCAGCTGGAAGGCGACGATGAATCCCACCAGGAGCAGGATGCCGAAGAGCAGCGGCCGCTCCGCCTGCAGCTGTCGCAGGTAGTCCATCAGGTCTCCTCGGTCGTGGGTTCCAGCTGCCGCCCCGGCATGGCCGGCCGGAGGAGACATCGTCACCAGAACGCCGGTGCTGTAGCGACTGTTCCGCCCGACCCCGCCGTCCGGGTGCGAGGTAGGACGTCGCAGCGGCAGTCCACCACGTCGCCGTCGGCCATGACCGTGCACGAGGGTCATCGGCGGGCCGGATCGACACCCTCACCGGCCGACCTTCCTCGGACAGGAGACGTGGAGACAGCAGGCGACCTCCGCTTGCCGCTCCGGCGCTGCCGGTACTAGAACGTGCGCCATGCGGGGTGGCACGTGGTGGAGGGCCTACAGGCGCGAATACCACCGCACATGGAGGGGGCGTCTCGGCTGCATGCTGCTGCTGTTGCCGGTCCTGTGGCTGTCGATCCTCCTGGTGCGCGTTCCTGCGGGAAGTGCACTGACCGTGCCCGCTCTGTTCCTGGACCGCGTGATCGTGGTGAGCACCGTGGTGGTGCTGCCGGCCACAGTCCTCCTGCTGCTGGTACTCCCGCTGCCGGGCGCGCGTGCAGCGGCTGTCGTCGGCGGGGCCGTGTCCGCCATCGTCGGGCTGCCGACCCTGCTGGCGGCGATCGACGCACCTCGAGAGCCCCTGCCGACCGCGCTCGCAGTCGCATCGGTCATCTGCGGTGCAGCACTCGTGTCGATCCTGCTGTTCAGATCCCTCAAGGGCCGACGATGGCGTCTGTCGCTCGTGGCTCCACTGGCTCTGCTGCCCGCTCTGCTGCCGGCTGTCCAGTTCTGGCAGGCGACCTCCTACACGCCTTCTCAGCTGATCACGTCGGTGACGCCCGAAGTCCGCGTCGTGGTGCAGAGGCTCGACCCCGAGGAGCGTCTCGGAACCGTCGAGGTCACTCTCGACAACAGTGGGGATGTCCGAGCGTCTCTGTTCACGTCGCAAGTGGTCTTCTGCTTCTCCGCGGAGAACGACTGGAGGAAGTTCCACGAGCTCACCATGGCGCAACTACGCGCTGACGAGGACTGCGCCTACGCCCAGGTGGTCAGCCGAAACGCTGACCTGGACGCACAGACGACGCAGACCTATTCCATACCGTGGCGAGCTCCGGCCTCCAAGTCGTTCGCCATCGTGTGGATGATCTCCGAATACGTGCGGGAGGACCGGATGCGCTTGGTCGAGGAGGCGCTCGAGCGGGACAGTGCGCCGGGATGCCTCGGGAACGTGACCGTTTTCCGGCTACAACCCGACACGCGGTTCAAGGGCGTCGTCCAGCCCACGCGACTCCTGACCTTCGACCGCGAGGAGTTCTATCTCAGCTACGAAGGGGCTCCTCTGTGCGGGACGGAGACGAACCAGGAACTGCGCACGGAACTGGGTGTTCGGAGGATCTCCGTCTACAGGGGTGACTGGCTCACCGATCCTCCCGGGCAGGACTGACGGGACGAACACCGTGGTCGGCCCGGTCCGGGCATGCCGCTGGACCTCGGACACGAGGAGGCCGGTGGAGGGCGACCGAGGCTCTTCCACGCCTCGGCCCCGACCGCCGGCGTCGACGAGCGACTGAGCCGCGGTCATCGTGTCCCATCAGACGTTGAAGCGGAACTCCACGACGTCGCCGTCGGCCATGACGTAGTCCTTGCCCTCCATGCGCACCCAGCCCCTGGACTTGGCCTCGGCCATGGAGCCCGCCTCGACCAGCTGGTCGTAGCTGACGATCTCGGCCTTGATGAACCCGCGCTGGAAGTCGGTGTGGATGACGCCGGCGGCCTGGGGGGCGGTGGCGCCGACCGGGATCGTCCAGGCACGGGCCTCCTTCGGCCCGGCCGTCAGGTACGTCTGCAGCCCGAGGGTGCGGAACCCGACCTTGGCGAGCTGGTCGAGCCCGGGCTCGTTCTGCCCGATCGACTCCAGCAGCTCGGCCGCCTCCTCGGCGGGCAGCTCGATCAGCTCCGACTCGGTCTGCGCGTCGAGGAAGATCGCCTCGGCCGGGGCGACCAGCGCGCGCAGCTCGTCGAGCACCTCGGCGTTGCCCAGCTCGTCGGCGTCGACGTTGAAGACGTAGAGGAACGGCTTGGTCGTCAGCAGCGTCAGCTCGCGCAGCGGCTCGGGGTCGACCCCGGCGGAGAAGAGCGTCTTGCCGCTGTCCAGCACCTCCTGCGCGGCGACGGCGGCGTCGTGCAGGGCCTTGCGGTCCTTGTCCTTGCGCGACTCCTTCTCGAGCCGCGGGATCGCCTTCTCCAGCGTCTGCATGTCGGCCAGCACGAGCTCGGTGTTGATCGTCTCGATGTCGTCGGCCGGGCTGACCTTGCCCTCGACGTGCACGACGTCGGGGTCGGTGAAGACGCGGATGACCTGGCAGATCGCGTCGCTCTCGCGGATGTTGGCGAGGAACTTGTTGCCCAGCCCCTGGCCCTCGCTGGCGCCGCGCACGATGCCGGCGATGTCGACGAACGAGACCGTCGCCGGGATGATCTTCTGCGAGCCGAAGATCTCCGCGAGCTTCTCCAGCCGCGGGTCGGGCACCCCCACCACGCCGACGTTCGGCTCGATCGTCGCGAACGGGTAGTTCGCCGCGAGGACGTCGTTCTTGGTCAGGGCGTTGAAGAGCGTCGACTTGCCGACGTTGGGCAGGCCGACGATCCCGATGGTGAGACTCACGGGGCACCAGCCTACGGCGCCCGGGACCCGGCCCCCTCCCCGCCGCGGGCGGCGCCGGTCAGTCGGTCGTGTCGGGGTTCTCGGGTGCGGCCGAGCCGGTCGGCGGGGCCACGCCCGTCGGCACGGCGGCGGACGGGCCGTCCGGGACGCCGGCGTCCACCTCGCAGGTGTCGATGCTGTTCTGCAGCTGTCGCTGCAGGGGCTGCAGCCGGCGGACGATCTCGTCGAGCCGGGCAGCGTTGAACTCGGCGATCGCCTCGCCCAGTTCGTCGACGAGCTGAGCGATGTCCTCGGCGGCGTTGACCGCCTGCAGGCAGTCGTCGTCCACCGTCAGCTGCCCCGTCGCCCCGCTCTCCTCGCCGAGATCGGCGCCCGGCAGGGCGGCGTCCGGGTTCGTCGGCACCGGGGCCGCCACGAGCACGCTGCCCTGGCTCAGCAAACCGGCGATGACCACTCCGACGACGAGACCGCCCAGGAAGGCGCCTGTCCGCCCCCACCACCGCAGCACTCGCCGCCACCCCTCCTGGGGCACCGGTGACCTCGTGCCGGTCTCGGCCATGGTCGAACCTCCGCTCGCCGGGCAGGCGCGTCCGCCCCCGGTTACCCTCCGCCTGCGGTGCCAACCGGGGATCGGCCAGGGGCGGAGGCCAGGTGCACGGTCGGATGACGTCTCCCCCACCGCCGGCATGACGACCGGCGGTCGGCAGCCCCCGCGCGCGGCGGGACCGTTCCGCCTGCTCGCGGCCGCCTACCGCGCCACCGTCGTCAAGGCCCGCTGGTTCGTCGTGCTGGCCTGGATCCTGATCACCGTGTGGGTCTCGATGTCCCTGCCCACGGCGAGCGGCGGTGGCGGCGGCATCGGCTCGCTGGTTCCCTCCGACAGCCCCGTCGTCCAGGCGCAGGAGCGCAGCCTGCAGCTGTTCCGGCTCCCCGTGCTGTCCGACACCTCGGTCGTGGTGCACGACCCGGGCGGCCTCAGCGTGCTGACCCGCGCCGACGTGGCGCTGTGGGCGCTGTCGTTCACCCAGAACTACCTGGACGGCACCGTGCCCGAGGGCCGCGGGAACATCGCCGCCGCCGTCCCCATCCCGACCGGCACCTCCGACACCGCCGTCACCTACCTCTACGTCACGCCGTTCACGTCCCTGGCGCAGACGGCCGCGCTCGCCCGCCAGTACGCCGCGCACTTCGAGAACCAGCCCGGCGTGCAGACCTACGTGACCGGCGTCGTCCCGGCACAGATCCAGCAGGTCTCCTACCTGCAGTCCCGGATCCACGTGTTCGAGGTCGCCACGCTCGTCCTCATCGCCGTCGTCGTGGGGCTGGTCTTCCGGTCGCTCGTCGCCCCCTTCGTGGTGCTCTTCACCGCCGGGCTCGGCTACCTGGTCGCCATCCGGAGCCTGGGGGTGCTGGCGGCGGGGTTCGGGTTCTCCCTGCCCGACCAGGTCCAGCCGCTGATCGCGGCCCTGCTCATCGGTGTGATCACCGACTACTGCGTGCTGTTCTTCTCCGGGCTGCGCCGCGAGCTCGACCGGGGCCTGCCACGCCTCGAGGCGGCCCGCGCCGCCGTCGCCGTCGAGGGCCCGATCATCGCCGTCGCCGGCATCACGGTCGCGGCGGGGACGGCCGCGCTGCTGGCCGCCGACTACGAGCTCTTCCGCGCCTTCGGTCCCGCGCTGTCGCTGACCGTGGTCATCGGGGTCCTCGTCTCGCTCACGCTCGTGCCGGCGATGCTCGCGATCCTCGGGCGGTGGCTCTTCCTGCCCGCCGCCGCGCGCCCCCGTCGGGAGCCCTCCACCCGGGGTGCCGGCCCGCTGGTCCGGATCGTCGTCAGCCGCCGCGGCGCGGCGGTCGCCGCCGCGCTGGGGACCGCCGTCCTCGTCGTGGCCGCGCTCCCCCTGACCTCGCTGCGCCTGGACCTGTCGTTCACCGGCGGGCTGCCCAGCGACGACCCCGTCAGCCGCGGCGCCGCCGTGCTCCAGGAGGCCGGCGTCCGGGGCGTCGTGGCGCCCACCGAGATCATCCTGGAGCGTCCGGGGATCGCCGAGGACCGCGCCGCGCTCGAATCGGTGCAGCGCGCGCTCACCGCCCAGCCGGGCGTGGCCACGGTGCTCGGGCCGGCCCAGAACCCGCTCCCGGACAACTACGGGGTCGTGTTCTCCCAGGACGGCGACGCCGCGCGATTCGTCGTCGTCCTGGACAGCGACCCGCTGGCCGCCGGTGCCATCGCCGACCTGCGGCGGCTGGAGGACCGGCTGGCGCCCCTGCTGGCCGACGCCGGCCTCGGGGACGCCGACGTGCTGGTCACCGGCCAGACCGCGATCGCCGCCGAGCTGGCCCAGATCACGCGGGACAACCTCCGGTACACGCTGCTGGCGGCCCTGGCCGTGGAACTGCTCGTGCTGGTCTTCTACCTGCGGGCGCTGGTGGCCCCCATCGCCCTGCTCTTCACCAGCGCCCTGAGCGTCGCCGCGGCCATGGGCCTGACCGTGCTGGTGTTCCAGGGGTGGCTCGACGACCCGGGGCTGACCTTCTACGTGCCGTTCGCCACCGCGGTCCTGCTGCTGGCGCTCGGCTCGGACTACAACGTCTTCGCGGTGGGCTCCATCTGGGAGGCCGCGAACCGGTTGCCGCTGAGCAAGGCGATCGCCTTCGCCATGCCGGCCACCGCGCGCGCGATCAGCGCCGCCGGCGTGATCCTCGCGACGACGTTCGCGATGGTGGCGATCATCCCCCTCGACACCTTCCGGCAGGTCGCCTTCACGATGAGCGTCGGCCTGCTGATCGACACCTTCCTCGTCCGCCCGGTGCTCACCCCCGCGCTGCTCACGCTCCTGGGTCGGTGGTCCAGCTGGCCCAGCCGCCGCATCCGGACCGAGGCGGTCTCCCGCGAGGAGCTGCGCGACACCGCCGAGTCCGCGGCCCGCTCCCCCACCGGCCGGCGGGTCGGCGAGCCGACCCTGGAGACCGCCGGGCGATGAGCACCGCGACGCAGAGGTGGACGGTGCGGCGGCCGCGCCGGTCGACGCTCCTCCTGGCCGCGAGCGTGGCCATCGGCGTCCTCCTCGTGCTGTGGGGGGCCGACCGGCTGGCCCGCTGGGCTGCGGAGGGGCTCCTGGCGCGCAACGTCCAGCTGACCACCGGCGTCCTGGCGCGGCCGGAGGTCGAGGTGCACGGCGCTTTCTTCCTGCCCCAGTTGATCGCCGGGCGGTACGAGCGCGTCGAGATCGTCGTCGAGGACCTGCGCGCCGGCCCGCTGCGCATCGAGCGCGTGCAGGCGGAGCTGTCCGGCGTCCACGTCCCGTTCCACGACCTGCTCACGCAGGACATCGACACCGTCTACCTCGAGCGGACCCGCGAGGTGGCGACGCTGACCTACGAGGACCTCAACACCTACCTGGAGGCCACCGGCCGCCCCGTGCGCCTCGACGGCGCACCCGACGGTGAGCTGCAGCTGACCGGGTCGGTCGAGGTGCTCGGGCGCCGGCTCTCCGCATCGGCGCGGGCGGTGATCGAGCCGGAGGGCGGGGACCTCGCCGTGCAGCCCACCCAGATCGACACCGCCACGTTCTTGGACGACGCGAGCAGGGCGCTGCTCCGGCAGCGGTTCACCGTCACCATCCCCATGGACCCGCTGCCGTTCGGGCAGGAGCTGACCGGCGTCGCGACCGGCGAGGCCCGCGTCACCGTCGAGGCCGGCGGATCCGGCGTCCTCGTGACTCCTTGATGTCGGTTTGGTGACCCATATCACAGTCCCGTGACGATCGGTCCGAGCGGGCGCGGCGCCGAAGTGGCCGACCTAGCCTCGGATCATGGCCACCTCATACACGCGCAGGCTCTCCCGCGGGGCACTCGCCGCGGGTGCCGTGCTGCTGTTCCCCCTCGCCGCATGCTCGGGCACCGAGCCGAACACCGGCACGTCCGTCCTCGAGGACACCGGCGCCGTCGCCTCGTCGGCGAGTTCGGCGGCGGGCGCCGTGGGCAATGCCGTCGACTGCTCCGGGACCTCGTGCTCCGTGACCCTCGGCGCGGACGCCGAGTCGGTCGACGTCCTCGGCACCACGGTGTCCTTCGGCGGGGTCCAGGACGGCGAGGCGACCTTCAGCGTGGGCGACCGGGAGGTCACCTGCACCGAGGGCCAGACCGTCGAAGCCGGACCCCTGTCGATGGAGTGCACCACGGTCTCCACCGACAGCGTGACCTTCACCGCCTCCCTCGGCTGACCTCCCCCGCGGGCGCCTCCCCCCCTTCCGGGTGAGGCGCCCGCTCCAGCAGCCGGCCGCACCGGCCGACGACGGGGTGTGGGCAAGAACCGCACGGACACCGAGCAGCAGATCGCCGACCTGCTACGGACGGCGAAGAAGTCGCTGCGGCTCTCCGTGGCGTTCCTGTCACGGCTGGACGGCACCACCCAGCACCTCGAGGTGGTCGAGTCGTCGGTGCCCTTCCTGTTCCAGGAGGGCGCCACCCAGGTGCAGGAGACGACGCTGTGCCAGGCGATCCTGGACCGCAGGCTCCCCGCGGTGATCCCCGACCTCAAGGACTTCCCCGAGGCGATGAAGCTGCCGGCCGCGCGCATGCCACGGATCCGCAGCTACGTCTCGGTGCCGGTGACGCTGTCCGACGGCACCCTCTACGGCACCTTCTGCGCTGCCGGGCTGACCTCCGACAAGGACCTCACCAAGCGCGACAAGGCGCTCATGGACGTCCTCGCGTCCGCCGCCTCGGTGATCATCGAGCCGCAGGTCAAGGAGGAGCACCGGCGCACGGAGATCGAGCGACGGCTCCACCCGCTGGTGGCCGCGGGTGGGCCGGTCGTCGCGCTGCAGCCGATCGTCGACCTCGCCATCGGGGCGCGGGTGGGCGCGGAGGCCCTGAGCCGTTTCCCCGGCGAGTGGCACAAGGCCCCCGACGTCGTGTTCGAGGAGGCGCACAGCATCGGCCTGGGTGACGAGCTGGAGCTCCTCGCCCTGCGCCGCGCCGCCGACCACCTGCACGGCAGCGAGGGCTACGTCGCGATGAACGTCTCCCCCGGCACGCTCCTGACGCCGGGGTGCGCCGCGCTCCTCGGGGAGCTGCCCCTGGACCGCATCCTGCTGGAGCTCTCCGAGCACGACCCGGTCGAGGACTACGACGCCCTCGCCGCGATGCTCGCCCCGTTCCGGGCGGCCGGCCTGCGCCTGGCGATCGACGACGTCGGCGCCGGGTTCTCCTCGCTCCGGCACATCGTCGTCACCTCGCCCGACGTCATCAAGATCGACCGCAGCATCGTCAGCGGGCTGGACGCCGACCCGGTGCGCACCGTGCTGGTGCGCTCGCTGGTCGACTTCGCCCGCGGGATGCAGGCCGGCGTCGTGGCGGAGGGCGTCGAGACGGCGGCGGAGGCGGACGTGCTGCGGTCGCTCGGGGTCGACTACGGCCAGGGCTGGCACTTCGGGCGCCCGGCCGTGCCCGAGCCGCAGCCAGCGGCCGGCGGACAGCCGGACGACGGCGAGCCGGCGCGGGCAGGAGGCGTTCCGCGACCCCGGTCGGAGCACCCGCGGGTGACCGCCGACCGCGTCTGACCGGTCAACCCGTCCGTGATCGTTCGGGTTCTGCGGTGATGCGGGGCAGGATCAGGATCTCGGTGCCGTCGGGCCGGTAGGTGCGCCATCGGCCGTCGGGTTGTCGTTCGACGCGGAAGCCGTGGTGCACCTTGGTGTGGTGCCGTTCGCAGAGCAGGGCTGAGTTCTCCAGCGAGGTGTCCCCGCCGTCGGCCCAGTGCACGACGTGGTGGACGTCGCACCAGTGGGTGGGGGCGTGGCAGCCGGTGAAGACGCAGTGCCCGTCGCGGGCCTCCACCGCGCGGCGCAGGTGCCGGGGGACGACGCGGTGGGCGCGGCCGACGTCGAGGGGCTGGCCTTCGGGGCCCAGCACGACGCGGGTGATACCGCCGTCGCAGGCCAGCCAGCGGGCCCGGGCCGCGGAGATCGTCGCCCCGAAGCCGAGGGTGGCCGCGCCGGGGCCGGTGGCCGGGTCGATGAGGTCCTCGAGGTCGACCCGGACCACCACCTGGGGTTTGTGGGTGCGCAGCACCGGCAGGGTGCCCGCGGCGAGGGCGTTGTCGGCGAGCTGGACCAGGGCGTCGCCCTGCTGCTGGGCGCGGGTCCGGGTGTCCCCGGCGGGCCGGTCGGCCTGCACGATGGATTCCACGGCGGCCTGCACCTTCTCCCCGCCCACGGCATCCAGTTCGCCGCGGAAGGAGACCGACCCGTCGGCGTGCTTGACGAAGGTGAGGGAGCGTCCCTCGGTGGGATCGGGTTCGAGCCCGTCAGGATCCAGCCGGGCCAGGTAGTGGGCCACGACCTGCCGCAGCTCGGCGTGCGGCCGGCTCGCGGCCACCTCGGCCAGCGCGGCATCGACCCCGGCGAGGTCCACGTCCTGGGCCGCGGCGGCGGCCAGGTTCCCCGGGGTGGCCACCGCGGCGATCACCACCACCGCCTCGGCGGTGATCGCCCCCGCGGCGAAGGCCGCGGCCACCGCCGGCAGCTCCGGCAGCGCCC